>PKCN01000249.1 GCA_002862205.1 Planctomycetaceae bacterium
GCCTCTTCCAAATCTGTTGGATGTTCTTTCGCTACTGCCAGCAAAGGATGGGCTTCCATTGCCACAAGCCCGGCAGCACCGAGTTGCATAAAGAATCGGCGAGTCCTGCGACGGTGCTCGGCCACAAGTTCGTCATTCAACGTCACGCCCGGTTTCTGATTCATGAGTCCAAACCATCTAAATGAGTGATCAACGCAACCGCTACAAAGTTGTCCTTGGCTCTATGCTAGAGGATATTTGCCCTCGATAGGCAATCAACTTCGCTGACAGAACCGTCATTCAACGAAAAGACGCAATGGTGGTTTTATGGCACAAACGCGTGTCCTCGCCGGCCTGACTACAAACTCTGCGACGCTCTTGCGGATCGCTGGATTTTTTCAGGTAATCAGCCAGAGTCAGGATCTGGACCGAGTCGTATCTGAACATCAGAAATACACCTCCCCAAAGACAACACCACTCGCTGCAGATACTGCGAGTTGTCCGACCGACCTACGTAACACGGGGAATTGTGAGAGGGTGACACCTCATCCCATACCGGGCGACACAATCAACCTAAGTGTGCAGCACTCGATTGCACAATTTAACTTTAGCGCACAGAAAGACTTTGGATCACTGACGCCTGTTGTGGCGGAAAACCAAGTGCTGCATCAGCAATCAACGATTTTGTATAAATCTCGCACACTACAACTACTGAGTTGGGAAAAACGGCCCATCCACAGAAAGACACACTCGGCTTGAGAAGTGGCCTTCGTGCAGACAGCGAATGCGGTGTACCGCATTTACCTGGTTAGTAGCGATTGTTCATATGCCGTAATTCATCACGACCGGAGAGTCAGAGTCTTCCCCGAATCCTTGTTACTTCGCTACAGAGAGCTCAACGGTGAGGGCAAACGTCGAACACCCTACGCCGTGGTTCTTGGCCTGTTCTCATCCGAATCGCCTTTCATTAATGTTGGCTTTCCTGCGCCGCGTGGGACAGTGACGCCAAGTTGAATGAATGCGGCATGAATCAGACAGAAACTCGTAACTTCCGAGTAATCTCATCCAATCAACGTTGGTTCAGATATCGGGTCAATCACCGGGTGAGGGTTGTTGAGCGGTCAATTTTGAAACACGTTGGTGCTGCCGGTTTTTGAAATGCATCGGTTGGGCAATTCTCAAAACCTGTTCACAGAAACGGATTGGTGCCTGACTCGGTTGATCATTACCGCTCTTTCCGCGTTTTCCTGCCTGCACGTTTCTTGCGTTTCGGTGCAGACTTCTCCCGACTTTTCCAGAGTTCAATGTTGGCGACATCATTATTGGATTTGGGTCCTTGCGTGCTTCGTCCATGCTCGACGTCGTTTTGGAGCATGACAAGTAAGTCTTGCACGATCTGCGGGTGTTTGCTGCTGAGATTTTCTTGTTCTGCGAGATCGACGCGCATGTCGTAAAGTTGCATCTCCGGTTGTGCGCTGGAGATTTCATTTTCTTTGGGAGAACTCCACCCCCCAGAACCCTTCGCGAGCAATAACTTCCATCGACCGTGACGGTAGGCAAAGTGCCCACTGACGGAATGATGAATCACTCCATTTCTTGAAGAGACAATCTTTTGTCCGAGGAGAGTGGGCATGAAGCTGACACTGTCTTCGGCGGCCCCGTTTGGCAAAGGTTTTTTGGTCAGTGTTGCGAGCGTTGCGAACAAATCTGTATGGCAGATCAGTTGATCTGACTGAGTTCCGGGGAGAATTGTGCCCGGCCATCTAACAATGAAAGGCAAACGATGCCCGCCATCCCACAAATCCGCTTTTGAACCTCGCAGTTTGCCACTGACGAGGTGTCCTTGCTCCGCAAGTTTCTTGATGTTTGCAGCCTTGGAGCATCCGTTGTCACTGGTAAAAATAAGGATGGTATTATTGAGTTGGCCAATGTCTTTTAAAGCTGTGTTGATTTCTCCCAACACATTATCTGTTTGCATGACGAAATCGCCGTAGGAACCGAGGCCACTTTTTCCTTGCCATTCGGGAGTTGGGACGATGGGCGTGTGTGGAGAACCCAGAGGAACGTAAAGGAAAAAGGGCTTCGGATTGTTTTTCCGTGACTCAAGATAATCCACAGACTTTTGGGTCAACCGTGGCAACATGTTGATCACCGCATCATGCTGAATCACACGATCGCCTTCGATCACGGCTTCCATATTACGGGCATGGTGAAAACCGTGAAAAAAATCAAATCCCCTGTGGATAGGACCATCAGGGATGGTGGCTCCCACGGGCGGAGTCTTGTGTTGCTGTTGCTTGTAAGGCTCGCCATTGGCGGGATTCAAGTATTGGAAATCGAGGTGCCATTTACCAATGATTGCGGTGTCATAGCCCGCGCTGCTCAGGAACGTAGCAACGGTTGGCCGGTTGGCGTCAATCAAACAGGGCGCGAAACCTGTCACAACTCCCTTCTGCAGCCGAGTCCGCCAACTATAGCGGCCAGTTAACAGCCCATAACGTGTCGGAGTACAAACCGATGATCCTGAGTGTGCATCGGTAAACACCATTCCTTCAGTAGCCAATTTGTCAGCATGTGGCGTTGGAATCCGGCTGGTTGCAGGGGCCAAGCATTGAATGTCCCCGTAACCAAGGTCATCACACATGATATAGATGATGTTCGGGGGTCTGCTGCTGGAGTCATTCGGATCCTCAGCCAACGCCGAGAAACTTGCCAATGCTAGTGCCGAGTAAACAACGAACGCCATGACGGACATACTGCGCATGACTCTCTGGTGACTGACCGAATGAATGCGTTTCATCTGTTCCTCAAATCTCAGTTTGCGATTTCCGCGACTGGTGGAAAGTAACTCAGTTGCCAGCGGGTTGCTTAAGCAGTGAATTCAACTTGCTGTCATCAACGGGACCATCGAGCCATTCGAGTTTCTGAAGGAATTTATCCATCTTTTTGACAGTGTCAATGAACGCTTTCTGGTTCTTTTGCTCGTTAAAAAATCCATGTGGCTGACCATCATAGACCCACAGTTCTGAGCGGACGCCAACTGCTTTCAAGTCACCGTCAAATTTTTCGGCGGTGGAAACAGGAATGAGACTGTCTTCGGAGCCGAGGAAGACAATGGTGGGAGGGTCATCCTTGCTAATGTTGTGTGCTGGTGAGATTGCTGGAAACCAAGGTTTAGCCCGGTTGTGGCCGTAGCCTTTGGGCCCATTGTCATAGACTGGATTGAACAGCAGCAACGCATTTGACTTTGAACTGATAGTCGACCCCTTTTCGGCGGAATCATCCAACCCATCGCAGATTCCGGTGGCCGCAGCAACGTGTCCACCGGCCGAGCCACCACCTGCAGCGATCCGCGACGGATCGATTCCCAATCGTCCCGAATTCTTTCGAATCCAACGGATGGCAGATTTTCCGTCTGCAACGCATGCATCAGGCCCGGTCTTTTGTCGACTGTTTACCCGGTAGTCGGCAACGAAACTCACAATGCCACGCGATGCAAGGTAACGAGCATGCTGCTCAAACTGGGCCACACTTCCACCATTCCAACCCCCGCCAAAGAAAAATACTACCGCTGGTTTTGCGGTTGCGTCTTTTTCGGAGGGATCAAAACGGTAGATCCAAAGTTTGTCACCCGAGGCCTCCTTGTATACCTCAGCAACGAAATTACTTTTGAAATCGTGCTTCGTCGTCTTTGCCAAAACGCTTGAAGCGAGTGCGACGACAATTAACAATGTGGTGGGCAGTCTCTCAATCATGGATTTTTACCGGATAGGAATCAATTCGTGGGGACGCGGGGCGGCTGCAATGAACCTAGCTAAGACTTCAATATAATCTACTAAGAATAGACGCAGGTATCGGCGCCGTCTATTCAGATAAAGAAGTGACTCGACCGCCGTAGGTCGCAAGCCGATTGGATAAGCGAAAGGTAACTTGCGTTCGCTAGGGTTTCTCAACAGAGTGTGCAAGGGTCCAACTGGTCATGCGTTGCAAAGGAACGACATTGAATGTTTCTTCAATGGTTCCATATTCTGCGGGGAGCCCCGTTCGGCACGCCTGAAACAGGTGATTCAAGCCCGGATACACATTGATCTCTACATTACGGTTACCAGACTCAGCCAAGGTGTCACGTATCGCAGGGAGATTCAGTACCGGGTCAACCTGTAAATCTTTGGTGCCGTTGATAGCCAGCACAGGGCACTTTACTTTTGCGAGTGCTACCTTGGGGTCAAGCTTTAGGAATTCTCTTAGCCAAGGCGTCCCTTGTTGACTCAGGCCGGCCTGCACTTTCTGGACCAATTGAGGCATCTCATCAAGGTCATCACCTAACGCCTCACGGAGCAAGTTGGCAAGCAAATCGTCGTCAGCTTGCTGATCATCACGAATCATCTTCAGAACTATTTTTTGGATCGCTTGCTGAGTTGTGATATCTGCTTCAGAAATGCCTCGAGCTCGCATGAGTAACGGCCCCTGGCTGAGGATGATTTCCTCACCATTGACACCTGGAGCGGCCAGCAGAACCAGAAAACCGACTCTCGGATTTCGTGCTGCGATCAGTGGCGCTAGCAGACCGCCCTCGCTGTGACCGCAGATACCGATCATCGTGTGCTGGAACTCGCCGCGCCGCGCAACAAAGTCGAATGCAGCCTCTGCATCTTCGGCAAGATCATATGAGGTTGCCGTTGAAAAGGTTCCCGTCGATTTGGCAACACCACGATCATCATACCTCAATGTAGCGATCCCATTTCTTGCAAAATGATCAGCAATAACCCAGAAAGGCTTGTGCTCGAAGATCGTTTCATCTCGATCTTGTGGACCGGAACCAGAGATGAGGACCACTGCGGATTTGATTTCACCCTCAGGGATGGTCAGAGTACCGGCCAGCGTCACATTACAATTCGGGACCTCCACTTTTACCTGTTCACGCTTGTATCGAAATGGCGGCTGGGGCGTCTGTGGGCGGGCTACTTTCTTTTCGACCACGCCCAACTTGTCAGACCCTGCCTTTTGCGAGGTGAGTTCCAAATCGAGACTCACCAATCCCTGTGTCCACTTACCTTTCAACCTGGTGTTCTGGCCATTTTGATATCGTCCGTGGAAGGTGCCATCCACTGCGGGCACACGGAACGTGATTTCACCATCCTTGTTGACTTCTTTCGATGCCACGAATCCTCCAACCTTTTGGGAAATGCTATTGAAATAGATTTCCCCCGTCTCGAGTTCGACAAACGAAACCTCAATCCTTTGAACGATTGCATTGACGGTGCCGATGTAGGTTAATTTGATGTCGGGCTTGGGTACCGTCTTCACCTTTGTCAAAGAGAGCGGCAGCTTGACGCCACGCTGTATCCAATGACCCGTAGCACGGGTCGCATTCTCGCTTAATTCCCCTTCGTAGGTTGCAAGGGTCACTGGCAAGCTGAACTTGAGGGTATGATCGTCAGTGGTCACTCGACTGAGCTCGAAAAGCTGATTTCCTTCGTCAAGGCTTCTTAATGTCCCTGACGACGCACCCTCCGCTGGATCCAACTCAATCACAAACCGGAATTCACGAGTGGTGGTTTTGAGAACCCCATACCACAATTTATATTCTGCTGCAGGATTGGTGGCGGTTTGCGACTCTGGTTCAGGGATTGGGCGACTTGGCGGTGACTGTCCCCAGGCCATTGGATTCAATGCCAGCAAAGAGGCAACCAGGGTGGCGTAGGTCCGGTAACTCAGTGTCCGAGACATGCTTGTTGCAGCCCAAAGAGTAAATGTTCCAGTGTGGACTTTTCAGTGTCTGTTATGCGGGGGAGCAATGCAAACACGTACACATACAACACCTTGAATAGTGCATAAAAAAAGGGAAGCAACAGCTTCCCTTGGTAAACCGATCACTTGACGATCGCCATGTCTAGAAACGAGGTTCGTTAAAATTCCTCGACGACCTCTCGTCCGTTTCGCGTCGCCAACGAATCGTAGACTTCCGCGTCGATGTGTTCCGTGATCGCCCGCACCGAACCGTCACACAACGCGAACTGGCAAAGACCCGAGTGTGGTGCCGCCAACCCTTTGTCATCACCATCTTGTTGGTTCGGGCGAAACTGCGTTTCGAATAAGACCATGTGCGCATGATCGTCAGCGGGCTCATCTACATCGCGAACAGCACCGATCCAGGCATTTTCGAAGACGGTGTGTCCACCCGCCGTGGAACGACTTTGGGGGATGGGACCGTTGTGTCGCTCTCCGAACGCAAGCGTGTTGGACAATCCATCCAACAATGCCGACACTCGTAGTCTGCTGTTGCGAAAAAACACGCCGCGGCTCGCGAGAGGTGTGGCGTCCAGATTGGTATTCGCATCCGCTGGTCCCCAGTTCGCTGCATAACTTGCAGCTGCGTATCGTTCTTCTGGGGCACGATAAACGAACGAGGAGTCCGAGTAGGTATCACTGGGACAAAGAAATACGGGCAGGCTGATGTCGCGAGCAGCACGATTGGATTTCGCCCATAGCGGAACGTCATAATTTATCCTCCGTGCGACCGCACCCTGCTCCAGTTGGGGCAACATCGCTGCCGCCCAAGACAGACCCATGTGGTTGGCTGCTTCGTCCCCGCTCCCCGCTGGACCGAACTTGTGCAGATAACCCGACGGGAGATGTCGAAATGTGGATTCGTAGTTGTGGAGCGCCAGCGACAACTGCGAAAGGTTGTTCTGGCAGGACATCCGCCGAGCTGCCTCGCGGGCAGCCTGTATTGCGGGCATCATGAGCCCAATGAGAATCCCGATCACAGCAAGCACGACGAGCAACTCGACTAGTGTGAAACCGTTCTCTTTCTCGTTTCTTCTTGTCATCCTGCCGCGACCGCATTGAAGTGAACTGAGGTTGGAATTCATCCGCTGAGACTTCCTGCATTTACTGTAGAGACAAGGACAGTTCTTTGTTCTGAAAGTATAGCCGCTCCCGCGGTAAAAAGCGCGAATTACCGATGTTAATCGAAAATTCGGAGATCCGCAGGCGGCTGTTTCCCGTGGTCAGCACATGGCGAAGGGAGAGCGGGATCTGTTGCTTGAAGCCGTGAATTGCGACCCCAGCCCCTTCCCCAGCTCGAACCTGCTGGTTGAGGCATCTCAATGAAAAGCGATTTTCGGCGGCTTGGATCACAATCGTAATCTCCGGCACGTCATTCCCCCAATAGGACCAACCGGATTCAGCCTTTTCTGTGAGTAGACACACAGTCAATGTATCGGGAAGTCCTGAGAGCACCTCCAAATGCAGACGGGGAGGTATTTTGAGCGTATCACCCTGAACCTGACCGGCTGTGGCAACGCGGTACAAACTGACCACGGTACCGCTGAGCGATGTCTCAGCGTGGCGGTGGGTGTGTCCGTGCGGATGATCGTGTCCGCCAACGAATCCAGAATCGTGCTCATGGTCGTGTAGTTGGATCTCGTCGTGGACATGCCGATGACCATGCCACAAATCACTTTGTAGGTCCGTCGACACAGGAACTGCCGGAACATCGCTCGACGGCGCACCATCTCCACCATCGCCGCAACCGACGAATATCACCAGACTGACAAGCACTGTTTTCAAGTGTTTCATGTGTGATACTACCGCAAGATCAAGTGGTGAACGTACCTGACTCCCGAGGTGCCAAAGGTCGTTTCAGATCAGAACTAAGAAGGCTTCATTCTAGCCGATCTCCAAAAACAACTCCACAAACCGATCGTCATGGTGACATATGCAGGGACAAATAGCCACCACCAGAAACCATGCGGAACAAATTCCACAACACCAGTGATACCTCTTGCCCACCAGGCCGGAATTGCTGGTTGAATGAAAGTGACGAGGCCTGCTACCGAACCACATGTAAACGTAAGAACACCTCTTTTCCCCAGGAATCGTTCCTCTCGACTTAGCAGTACGGCAGTTCCCCAAATTGAAAACAACACAGCGATCATGGCTGGACAGATCCAGGGGCCAAGCCAGATGGTCGGAATCAGGAACAATACATCCCACTCGAACCAGTCCTGAGGCCACCCAATCAATATTTTTAGCCACGCGTAATACATCAGGTCCCACAATCCGAACGTGAACACAAACGCTGCAAATGTTCGCGTCAGGCTCGTCCGCTCAGCCAAGAAAGCAACTGCAAGCAACATCACGATGGTGGAGACTTCGCGAGCAAACTCAAGATACGGGTCGTAGCTGAGTAAGAATCGTAGAGGAAAAAGCTCAAGCGGATTTTCGGGATAATGCAACCGTCGCATGTAAATAACGACAGTCGCCTCCAGCAATGCCATCGCTACCGCAAAAATCACCAACGTAGAATAAGTGAACCTCCGTTCCATGGGTCTATTCTTGGTATCAAGCAGTTCGAAGGTTCCGATATCCGCAAATAAGATTGTTGTGGGCCAACGAGTTTGCCAAACTTCTGCGTTCTGAACAAGGAGCTTTCATTCGACATTCATGGATCCAAAGGATGCCCTAGATCCGACGGTGCTGGCTCCAATGTAGGATTTCAATCGATTCAGGATATCACTGGCTCACTCATTAATCCGAAAAAGTAATTTACACCATGCTCCGAATAGGAATTTCGCAAGACAGAGTTGCTCGGTCCCAAAAAGCCCTTTAACTATGATCATCACTGGGAAACTGTGCCTTGGTGATCCACATGGAACCCCAACACCATCCGAAAACAACGTACTCATAGCATTTGTCATTCTTCGTTTGAACGCAGATCTCAAAGTGGGAATATTTCACATCAAATTGCGAACATCATTTTTAAAGGTGTCATGAGCGTACGAAAGCTTGCCTGCCGTAGCGGCAAAATGTTGGCGCAATCCGACCAATCGTTGCAATCCCACCCACCTTTGCAGATGCTCTGCCGGATCGCTTGACATGCGAGTCGCTTGAGCTACGTTTCCAACAGATAGTGCAAGCTAATGAGCCGTTTCAATTTTACTTTGAAGCCGTTGTTGACTCCTTGTATTGCTCTACTCTTGCCACCCTCGGCCTGTCGGTTCACAACGGCAACCAGCGTGGTGCTTGTCAACACTTTCACACGAATGGGCAACGGATGAAAAAGGACACTGGTGCGATAGTTGAGTTCCTACGGGAAGAAGACGGTCCTACTTCAGTCGAGTATGCGGTAATGCTTGCCCTGATCGTCGTGGTGTGCCTGACCGCCGTAGGTACGGTTGGCACAGAAGCGTTTGCAAAATTCTGTGATGTCGCAGACGCCCTTGCCAATTGACGCGGCGATGATGGGTCCCGCAACGCAACCAAGCCGTCAAGAAAAATTGCCAGAGACTGTGCGCGAATTCATCTGATTTTCCGCGTCCCACCATCTCAACCAATCGATTATGTTTGCATAACTTAACGTAAATCCGGACGACCTTTGTCCATATCACATTCCTTGCTTGGATTCTTCCAACGAACTTAAACGCACAAACGTGTATCCAATGGCTTCCTATCTCTGGAACGCCTCAAAAATGCTTCCCAATGTCGGGAACATAGCATTCAATCACCTTGATCCTTCGGTTCAAGCATTCCCCAATGACGAAATCGTCATCTCGCATGGCAGCGGATACCTTCCAAAGAATCAATTGACCTCGGTATCATGCTTAGCATCTCTTCGCAGAGGGACTACCGGGTCATAGTGCTCATTCGGTTTGGCCTTCAACAATGCGGTTTAAAAACCATGAACGCCTGGACAAAGTGTGATGTCATCTCAACAAGCAGTGGTAGATCATGTAGCTACAATCGTCTGTTCACGGCTAGAAGGACAAGGAGCGGGGCATGGTTTTGACCATATTCAACGGGTTTGGAACACGGCTCGTGTGCTCCAAAAGAAAGTAGGAGGCGACTCGTTCGTCATCGAACTTGCTGCGTTGTTACATGACATTGGTGATGCAAAGTTTCATGATGGAGAGGAGCGAAGCAAAGAGTTCTCAACCGAAATCCTTCAGACTCTCGGCGTTGCTGTGGATGTCATCCAACACGTGGGAATGATTGTAGATAACATTTCGTTCCGAAAGCGGCAATCCGCTGAGCCGCTATCGATTGAGGGACAGATTGTTCAGGACGCCGACCGTTTAGATGCACTAGGAGCGATTGGTATTGTCCGCACGATTGAGTTTGGCGTTGCCTTCAATCAGCCCTTCTATTCAGATGACGCTGAAGACAAGAAAACTGGCATTGGACATTTCTACGAGAAGTTATTCAAATTGCGTGATTTGATGAATACCGATGCAGGACGAGAGCTAGCCAAAGTTCGAGAAGAGTTCATGCATGCATTCGTTGCACAATTCAAAGAGGAATGGACAGGGACGAGCGAAAAACAGTAACCCGAGCTTTGAACATCCGCAGCTTCAACACCTGAAGTTTGGCATAAGCAAATGCAATTGATTTAGCGTTGGCTAGCGACTTGTTGGATCCTTTTTATCCCGATCGGCCGTCGATTCAGGGGCGCACTGCGGCCCGAGCTTTTAAGTCTGCTCAACAGCGTTTGCAACTCCGTTCTTTTATCAGCCTGTTCGAAATAGAGATTTCGAGTCTCGCCCGGATCATCATCCAGATTGTAAAGCTGCCCTGGGGCATCAGGTGCCGTTTCGGTTAAGGCATAGGGTTTGAGCGGTAAGCGATCATAATTATTCCCACCCGATCCGACGTGGTCGAGGTACTTCCAGTTGCCTTGGCGAATCTGGAACTCTCCGCGAAAACTTTGCGTCAACATGTGCGGGCGTACTTGCTGAGAGGAGTCATGTGTTCCCAGCAACACAGGCATCAAGTCAAAACTGTCGGTAGCGTCTTTGTTTTGCAATTCGTATCCTGTCAGCGACGCCAGAGTCGCAAAGAGATCTGTGGTGTTGGCCATTTGTGCTGAGACCTGACCCGGCGGGATAATTTCAGGCCATCTCGCGAGCATCGGTACGCGGTGCCCACCTTCCCAACCGTCACGTTTCATTCCGCGATATCCACCGGAAGCATCGTGCTGATGGTCCCGCCGCATCCAGTCCACGTGAAGCGTCTCGGCTCCATTGTCAGCGTTGAAAATCACCAATGTATTCTCGTCAATTCCCAAATTCTCAACCAAATCGAGAACACGTCCCACGAGCACATCGAGCTCCCACACAAAGTCGCCTCTCGGACCTGCCTTGGTTGCGTTATTGAATTCCGCGGCCGGGAGCACCGGCGCATGGGCGATTTGGGTTGACAACACTGCAAAAAACGGCATCTCCGCATTTTCAGCGCGGTGTTCTTCAATGAATTGTTTGGTCTTCTGATAGAACAGCAGATCAGCATTCATGAAGTCGTAGCCGGGTGCTTTCCAGCCCTCATCATTGTCCCAGAGCCATTTCCCACCGAGGTTGGGCAAGGTACTCCGTTTGTGTCTCTGATTCGCGGGCTGATGAACCATTCCGTTTTCGATGTAAACATACAGTGGATCAGTGTTGGGGCAGTTTGGAGTCACAAATGACTCGTCGAACCCTCGGGCGTTTGGACCATCGACCAGGGGAGTACTTTTGGCGTAGTCAATCAGGAGTGAATTCTCAAACCCACCTCCAAGGCGTTTGTTGTCGCCATCAACCCAAGTCAGGCCCACGTGCCACTTGCCAAAGACGCCTGTCCGATAACCTTGAGCCTTCAGCATTTGTGGTAGGGTCAGCGTTTGGGGTTTCAAATAGCTTGGCCCGCCCGGCCCCTCAAAGGCCCCACCACCTCGCCCTGTTGAACGATAGATTTGTTGCCCTGAAAAAAGGCCATAACGTGATGGTGAACAGATCGTCGAAGGGCTATGTGCGTCGGTGAACCGAATTCCTTCAGTCGCCATCTGGTCCAGTCGCGGTGTTCGATAAGCTGCTTTGGGGTTGTAGCAGGACAGGTCCCCGTACCCCAAGTCATCTGCATAAATGATAATGATATTGGGAAGAGATTGAGCCTTTCCTGACGGGCTCAGAGTGACCTGTAGTAGCAGTGCAGTCAAAACGCCAAAACACACTGGCGCTGTTAGTTTCTGTGGTGACAAGATGCTGGGACTCATTTTCACAAGCAGGTAGAGTTGGGCGTAGGAGCGGCCCCACGACTTTCGAGAACTGAGAATCCAACTCAACATACCTCAGAATAGCGTCTGCTGCAGGTGCATGGCAGGCAATGTCGCGTCAGCACTCGGGAAAGCCTGCCGTGCTGCTATTTACCGTCCCGTTGCCATTGTTTCATTAGCGATATGTTGTCTTCCAGTACCTTTGCTTTTGCTGGGTCTCTGCGACCCGTCCTGTCCAGATAAGGCTTCATGTCACTATCATACCTATCCATGCTTTCGAACTGCTGGCCTTGGTCACCAGACTGCTGCTCCCAGTCATGCAGGAGCCCTCGAAAGGCAATCAACCGTTTCTTCTGAGCGTCCTTCCTGGCTAGATTATTGAGTTCCCATGGGTCGTCGTCCAGGTTGTAAAGTTCTTCGGGCGGGCGTGTCTCTGCCATGATTAACGCTTCCGCTGTCGAAAGCTTACCTTCAGCATGCAGTTGCCGCAAAACTGGCATGAAGGGTTTCGAGTCTTTGTAGCTGCACGGCTGAAGGTAGGGACGCTGCGGCAAATAGTTTCTGATGTATTTGTAGTTGTTCTTGCGAATACTGCGGATGTGATCAACCGTTTCGTCACAGCGATCGCGCGCAGAAACCACGAATTCTCTTGCCTTTCGTTGCGGTTTGAATAGTGGACGTCCTTCCATCGTGCTTGGCACTTCGATGCCCGCCAAATGAAGACTGGTTGCTGCAAGATCGATGTGTGCAATCAGATCCGAGCGTTTCGAGCGATCTCGGGGAAGCCCGGCGCCCCATGCCAGAAAGGGAATCTTTAACCCCTCCTCGTACAGAAACTGCTTTCCGCGGGCATGACTGATGCCATGGTCGGTGAGAAAAAAGACAATCGTATTCTCGAGGCACCCATCCTGTTCGAGCCTGCCGAAAATGCGTCCTACTTCGATATCGGTGTAGTTGACTGAATCAAGGTAGGCAGCCCAATCCTCTCGCAGCACAGGATGATCGGGATAATACGGCGGGAGTGCAACGCTGGATGGATCGATGGTGCGGGGTAATTCGGAGCATATTTTCTGATACGCCGTGGCGATATTCCTGTGTTTGCCACCACTCAATTGAACCTGCGCAAAGAATGGCTGATTCGCAGCTCGCCCCTGCCAATTGATTCCGTCGTAAAAGTCGGTGGGTTTATACTCGAAATTATAATCCTCTTTTCCGCGCCGTGACCCGTCAGCGTTACTGTTGCAGGTGTAGTAGCCCGCATTACGGAACAACGTTGGAATGGGCGTCACCGCCTCGGGTAACTTGATCTTTAACGCACCGCGTGAACTACGGTGATGATGGGCACCGATGCTGGTCTGATACATGCCTGTGATCAAAGCCGACCGAAAGGTTGAGCACACGGGAGCAGTGGCGTAGGCATTTGAAAAGACAATGCCTTCCTTGGCGAGACGGTCGACATGCGGTGTTGAAACAAGTTTCTCACCCTGATAGCCAAAATGCCCCGACATGTCATCGACAAGAATCCAAACAATGTTCGGACGTCCATTAACCCGGGCTTGCTGGGGAGCATCCGGTTGCTGTGACTGTGTTAGCGTTGCCTGTGAGACGAGCATGCTTAGCGACAACGCCATGATTGTGATGGCGGAACGATAGCTTTGTTGGGGCATGGGATACGATACAAACGTGGGTATTGGAATGTCAGTAGGAACGTGTGTGTGTCAGACTGAGATCATGAGTTCAGTCAGGTTTCAAGTATTTGACCTTCAAATCTTTGGGAAGCGGCGTGACATGATTGCGATCGGCCCACGCTATCCACGCAGTGTCCAACTCTTTGACCTTATTAGGCAGTCTCGCTGCTAAGTCTATCGACTCAATACGATCGACCCGGAGGTCATAAAGTTCCCAAGGAGCGTCATCCAAGGCCACGAGTTTCCAATGCCCCTGACGAACAGCACGATTTCCCTGATGCTCAAAAAAGAGCATGCGGTCAGCGGACGGTTCCTGAAGCTGCAAAATCAAATCCCTGCCGGGAAGCGGCTGACCACCACTGTACTGCGCTTGGGCGGCTGCTAATGCCGTAGGAAAAACGTCAATCAAGTGGGTCGGCTGTGTCTGAATGCTGCCGCCAGTAAGAGCCAACCCTTTTGGCCAGTGGATGATGGCCGGGGATGCTATTCCTCCCTCATGATTGAAATGCTTGTAAAGTCGCCACGGAGTATTGCAAGCATTCGCCCAGCCCGAACCAAGGCTGTGAAACGTACCGATACTGCCCATTTTTTCTATCGCGGGCCCTTCATGCAAAATGTTCTGGTTGCTCGAAACAATATCAAACCCAAAAGGATCCCATTCAAAACATGCACCGTTGTCCGACGTGAACAGGATGAGGGTATTCGAAAGTTGGTTCGAGTCTTTCAAGCGTTTGATGATGCGGCCAATTTGTTGGTCCATGCGATCTACCATCGCAGCATAGATTGCCATACGACGCGCAAGATCCTCACGTCGCTTTTGTGGCAAACTGTCCCACTCGGGATTAGAGCCAGATGCTGTCTCACCGTAGTTGGTCCACCTGGAACGCTGACTAAGTTGTGTTTGGTCAGGGATGATTCGCTTGCGTTTCATCTGCTCAAGCCGCTGTACTCGTAACTGATCCCATCCGGCAGCGTATCGCTTGCTGTATTTCTCAATCAAATCAGGTGGGGCTTGGAGTGGAAAATGAGGCGCGTTGTAAGCGACGTAAAGAAAGAATGGTCGAGTCGGTGTGAGACGTGCCATTTCAAGAAAATCCAGAGCATGATCGGTAACCGCATCGGTGGCATAGAACGAACCTTGGGTGTAGGAACGTGACTTTTCGCCGTCGGGCTTGCGCAACAAGTGGTTGGGATCAAAAAACCGTTTGGCACTCACCAGAGTTCCGTAAAACTGCTCAAAGCCATGTTGAGTTGGGTCGTCGGTGCCTAAATGCCACTTTCCCGCCATGAACGTCCGGTAACCCGACTGGGAAAGATTTTCGGCGATGGTGATGGCTTGCTCAGAAATACGTCCCTGGTAGCCAGGCTGGCCAAGGTTATTCCCCGCCATATGTCCCAATCCCACCCGATGTGGGTATTGGCCCGTGAGCAGTGACGCTCGAGACGGACAGCATCGGCCAGTGTTGTAAAAATGGGTGAGTCGCACTCCATCCGCTGCCAATGAATCCAGAACCGGAGTTTCAATCTCTCCTCCGAAACACCCCAAATCGCTGTATCCGAGATCGTCTGCTAACAGTACTAGTATGTTGGGACGCGTTGAAGTTTCGGCCATGCAGGCAGTGGCAATGATCAAAGTTAGAAGAACGCCGAGCCAATGAACTCGCATGATCATAATTTTTTCTCCTCAACGGTGAGTGACGGGGTGCAACGGTGGGGAGGCCAGTTGAGTCTCACATCAATCAACCAATTCTCCTGACTCGAATATGTGACGATGCCTTCCTCGATGCCAGCCACTGCATCAGGCTTTGACGCCAGCGGTTCAAAACAGATCAGGCAATTTTGCAGCGGCAGCAAGTCTGGAGATTTATCAGGGGGCCTGATTGCGTATCTCCACTCATCGTTTTTGCCCCGTCAAGGATTGAATCAAAAAGTCGGTGGGGGTGGGGTACTGAGGACTGGGCGCCTCGGCGTGAATCAGCACACACTTGGTTCCTGTTGCTAAGCAGTGTTCCTGCAATTTAACGCCAAAGTTTGAAGTGTGAGTCGGGTCTTTTTGTGGTTTTCCGACGCCGGGTTTGCCTTGGTAGTACAACGCGACAGGCGGATCGTCACTGGTAACCAACGCATAAGGAGAATATTCCCGAATCCACGGCAAAAGTTTGGTGCGTGCGTCGTAGAACGCGTCAAACCGATTACCCGGGATCCCAAACGCATGTCCACCGTACTTACTGTTGGGTGTCCATTCACGCATCTGTTTCGGATCAAGCGTCGTTTGAGCCCCCATGACAGCGGCGGCTTGAAGCCGAGTGGATTGCTGCGACACCGGGTCGCTGCTGGTGACGTCCTTCATGTCGTCATGAAACGCCAGCCATAGGCTTGAGCATGCACCTGCCGAACCGCCGGCGGCGCCAACGCTATCTTTGTCAAGTTTCCAATCCCCTGCCTTCATACGCACAAACTGGAGGGCTCGGGCCGCGTCATGGAGCGGCGCGTGGACCGGTGGCTCGCCGTTGTTGACATCAGCCTGGGTGACATACCGATAGTTGATCGCGACCACAGAGATGCCCGCTTTGAGAAGACGGTTGATGTCCACAAAACGATCCAACCTCTCCTTGGAGCCCCCTTTCCAACCCCCACCATGAATCACAAACACAACTGGGGTTGGCGTGGACGAAGCCGCTTTCCAGAAGTCAAGCCTCTGACGTGGATGAGCCCCATAGGCAATTTCCGATACGGTTGCGGTAGGGACGGTGCCCGCGTACTGCGGCGAGGATCCAACCAGCTTTGCCCGCGGGGCAAGACCGCCACCGCTTTGCGGTCCCGCGGCCCTTGGATTCCCACCTTCCTGAGCCGCCACACGCGGTAGTGAGCCGGAACTGTACACTCCAATCCACCAAAGACTGATCAACAAAAAACTGAGCAACAAGGCAGAATTGGAGCCAACGAGTTTAGCCATCATGTTTGCCTGTTCCATTCATCTTGCGCATCAGTAAACGAGTCAATCGATCAACAGATAGATCACTTGCCGGGCATCCTATTTCTCTTTGGCAGCTTCAAGTACCTTTTTCGCCTCTTGGCCAGAGAGAGGGCGGTATCTGATGTCTTGAAACTCAACACGCATCGGGGCACCTGCGTGCAACTGCAATCCAAGAACTCCCTTGCTGAACGCTTCAGGGTGGTTGTCCTTCAATTCCATGGTGTTGACACCATTGACTTGGTGCACCAGTTCATTGCCCACCGCCACAATGCGAAGAGTGTTCCACTCCCAGTCCACGAGTTTTTGCTTGGGATCTCCAATTGCGGCGATGACTTCAGGTTTCCCCTTCTCGCCCGCAACCGCCCGCTGAAAACGTTGAGCAATAATGCCACGACCCGTCTTTTCGCCGTACATCATCCCAAAGTATTCAGGTTTTGGATGCAGGTCCGCCTGATAGCCCTTCAATGCGAACTTTTCAGGATCCGTCAATTCACTACGATATTGAACCCCCGAGTTGTTGCCGCGAAAGCGAACCTTGCAGGTCAATTCAAAGTCTGACACGTCACCCCCTTGCCAAACCAGGAACGTGTTCGGTTTGGCCGGTTTATCTTTTGTGGTTTCCCCAACGATCGAGCCATCGTTGACGCTCCAAAATCCAGCCTGTCCGGCCCACCCGTCGAGATCCTTCCCGTTAAAAAGACTTTTGAATTCCTCGGCTGATGCGTAGGGCAAATAGCTCAGGCAAAAACACAAAATCAACGATTGAAAAATTCTCATGGTGCTCTAGTTCAAGTGGTTGGATGGGGAGTTGGTCACAACGCTCGCGGCAATCGCATTAGTTCATCTTCGATTTTCTAAAATCTGACTCATGACCTTTGTTATTCTAACGCAAATTCTGTGCGTTGGAGATAAGGGTGTCCACCACTGGGGCGGCTGTGAGCGATTTTACAACCATGATAGGTGTAGACCCTGTCATTCGTAGCTCGCCGAAAGCCTGCCCCTGTGGGCCTGCAGCGTTAGGCCCTTCGCCCTTCAATGTTTTCATCAGTGGGTTGAATCAACGCGGTGTTTGTTTGGCCCAAGTGGCTTTTTAGGTCGCTGACGCAATCAGAGCCCAAGGACGACTGGTATAATCGGCCTCGTTCATAATCGTAACCCGCGCAGTGATTCGACAACCTATGGCCAATCATTCACCTTCGCTCAACCATCGGCTGGCTAGCTATTTCCATGATTGTCTTGCCGCGCAGACTGATTGGGCAGGATCGGTCAATGTGGTGGGGCAGAAGGATGTGGCATTGTTGCCACTGAGTTGCGATGAACAGCGGAGTCTGAATGTTCAAGGTGTTCTCACGCTTGATGATGACGAATCGCTTGACTTTGGAAAGCGTGCTGCACTGATGAGTTCGGATTCGTCGCTCACCTTGGGTGCTCTATTTCTGGTGGGGCGTTTGCCAACACAAGAGTCACAGAAGTTCAAGCAGTTTTGCGCTCCGATCCTTGAGGTCCCACTTGAACTGACTCAGGGAGAAAGCGGAGGCATCCACATCCAAGTGATCGAAGCCGAGTTCAGCGTCAACCACAGCTTGTTAGCTGAAATTCTGCAAGGCGAGGATGATGATCTTCAGGATCGTCTCGCCGAACTTTCGGACATCGTGCCTGACTTTCCCATTGATGATGACGAAATCGAATCATTTTGGGAACGGTTTCAGGTGATTGCCCCGGAATTGCCATTGAAACATGATTTGCCACGCCCGCGGCGCAATCAGTCCCAACGCATACCCAAACCCTCAGCACCATCGTCCGCCTCAGCACCATCGTCCGCCTCAGCACCAAAGAGCGGCGAGGAGGAGGTGAGCGATTCTGCGGCTGAAGACAACGCACGAACGAGTGAAACTGAGCTGTTGGACTTTTATGTACCCCAAGCCGCGAAGGATGATTTCTTCCGAGTCCTGCCCGCGACCGCCATCGTCTTGGGCAAGAAAACTGGTCATGCCATGTCGGCGCTGAATGAACTGCGGATGATGCAGGAAATGCCTTTGGAAAAAACAGCCTTTGGTTGCTTATTCGATCCTGACACTGCAATTCCTTGGAAACTGAAACCGCATGAGCGAGAATTCCCTGACGAAGTCAGACCGCTGCCATTGACCCCGGCACAAAGCGCGATTGTTGATAGCGCTCGCTCGGCACCGCTGACAGTGGTCACTGGTCCACCGGGAACCGGCAAGTCGTACACGATCGCGGCAATCATGCTCGACGCAATGCTCAATGGTCAAACGGTTTTATTAGCTTCGCAAATGGAAAAAGCGGTCGAAGTGGTAGCGACCAAGGTAGAGCAGCAAGCCGGACCGTTGTCCGTGGCACGATCGGGTGGCCGAAAAACACAGCGGGAATTGGCTGCAAAAATTGCAAAACTGACGGGACCAAAGAACAACCTGGGCTATGCAACTCAGGGAACCGTTCAGGAGTGTGCGGAACATCATTTTTCCATGACGCGTCAAACTCAGGAACTCAATGATTCATTCGAGATAGCGATTCGTGCAGAGGAACAGTGGAGCAAGCTGCACAAGGAATGCACCCGCAGTGAACCCCTTTTGCCATTTCAATCGATGCAGTTTCCAAAGAAATTGACGCAAAAAACTGCGGCGATCTTCGAACGCATGCAGCGTTACCAGGCAAAAAGTAGCGGCATCCTGAAAAGATGGTGGAGCCGTCTGGATCGAGCCAGAGTGATCAGGCTGCTGAAGATCTCCAAAGGCTACTCAGATGTGACTGATCGGGATCTAGAACTCATGATCGAGTTTTATAAGCTTCGGATTGAATTGGAAGAAGTCGAAGCTCGTTTGAAGCACCCGTTTGTGGTGGATCTTGTTTGGGATCAAATCCTTGAACTCAAGACGAAGCGTCATCAGTGTGCGCTCGACTTACTAAAATTGAAGCGGGAACGGCAGTTGAAACAGTTGGTTGACAACCAGAAAAACCGAACTGCATTGAGAAATCTCAGTAAGTTGTTACGTCGCCGTGATCGCAAACTGAAGTCAGAGTTGAAGCGTGACATGGATGAACGTGTTCTGACCGACGCGTTTCCCGGGTGGGCGTCAACCAATCGCGCCCTCTGCGAGGTTTTGCCGGCAGAACCCGGGTTGTTTGACATTGTTGTGATTGATGAGGCTTCGCAATGCGATCTCGCTTTGGCGGGCGTTGCATTGATGCGCGGCAAGCGTGCTGTGGTGGTGGGCGACCCCAATCAGTTGCGGCATGTATGTTTCCTCAGTCGAACGCGTGAGCAGGCATACTGTGTAAAGAACGACATGGACGAGAGCGAACAAAGGAACTTTCACTTTCGTCGCAGTGTGTTTGATGTCGCCGCCGATGCAGTTGAGCAGCAACATTTCTATCTGCTTGATGAACATTTTCGCTCTCATCCGCACATAATCAATTTCTCCAATCAAAAATTCTACGATGGTGATCTGAAGATCATGACGGGCCGACCTGGAACGTCAGCCGATTCAGCAATCGAGCTTCACGAAATTCAGGGGCAACGCGAGAAAGACAGCAGTGTGAATCTTGCCGAGGCCGAAGCGACCTTGGATCAGGTTGCGAGGTTTGTTGATTCGCAACGCTCCGGCAAGCCGTTATCCATCGGAGTGGTGAGCCCCTTTCGTGATCATGCCGATGAAATTCAACGGCGGATCATGGATACATTCAGCTCGGAAACCATCTTGAGGCACGAATTGACCGTAGGTACGGCTCATGCGTTGCAAGGGGATGAGAAGGATGTGGTGGTCATGACCACATCCATCGATCAAAACTCCCATCGCGCATCGCTACAGTTCCTCGAAACCCCGAATCTGTTCAATGTGGCAATCACACGAGCTAGAAAAACATTGGTAATCGTGACGTCTGTGACTGCCAACAAATTGCCCACGGGACTTCTAAGAGACTTTTTAGTGCATGCCGCAAAACCTGCAGACTCCGTGTGGCGTGACACACCAACCCAGACCCGAGTCGAACGTGACCTTGCAGCCAGCCTGAGAGAAGAGGGGATGGAGGTCTGGAAAAATTTTGATGCCACCGGAACCATCGTGCCCCTGATTGCGGGTGCTGCTGACTCGAGGTTGGCCGTGATGTGCGACCTGCACCGGGACGAACAGTCCACGACCTGGCAGATACTTGAGCAACAACTGAGGCTAGCAAGGGCCGGATGGAAAACGACACGCATCTCACACCGTACGCTGGTTCGCGATCCTGCCGCCGTCGCCGGATATATTTCCGACCGCATCTACGAGCCGTTGGCCTGAGGGATAAGGGCCCGAGGCCTGAGGGATAAGGGCCTGAGGGTTAAGGGCCTGTTTCAACGCCAGACTGTCGTTGCTCAAATAAGAACATCAAGCGCGTTCGCGGCGGCAGCACGTTCATCGGCACCCTCGGCTGCACAGTACAAAGCAGGTTCTACCAGCCATTGAGTTGTGCGATGCGTCCGAGGACTCCAATCCCGTATCGGCCCTGACGGTTCCCGCCTTGGTCAATGTACTTTTTGACAAGTGGCAAGGCTGGTTCACCCATCCAATCAAGCACGTTATGCAGCATCGTAGTGTTGGCAGCTTTTTCTGGCTTTTGAAACAACAGTGTGTCAAGGGTCGCCATGGCAGGCTGCTGATCTCCCAGCTTCACAAGGGTCCAAGCCGCCATGATTTTCACCTCATCGGTCGGATCATTTAAGGCTTTCGTGAGTGAGACCTTAGCCTTCTCTGCATCAGGCCCCAGCAAATGGAGCCCCACAATCCCCCACCACCGCATGCCCTCGTCCTCGTCTTGCAACCAAAGCACAAATTTATCTCGATTGCGGGTATCGCGTGACAGGGCCAGATCCGCAGCATCAAGGTATTGCGCCAGAGGATACAGCTTTTCATCACGAACCATCTCGTAGATCGTGATATTGTTGTCGGCCGCTCGCCTTTCACGCATTTTTTCCGGCAATAAACCCGAATCACGCAATTCCAATTGACGTTTGCGTAATGCGAGCTTCAACTCATCGATCTTCTCTTGATGTTCAGACGCGTTGATGAGGTTGTTCACGTTATCGAAATCAACTTTGTTATCGTAGAACTCCTCTGAAACTCTTGGTTCGAAAAACCGGCCGGTGACCTCGTCGGTTTTTCCTTCAAGGTGATGCTTTTCCCAAGCAGGCGTCAAAGGTGCCTTCCATAAGTAAGCGAGATGTTGCCCCGCTGGTGCGTAGGGCATGTAATTTTTGTGATACGCGAAACGAGCATCACGCATCAGGCGGACATGGTCCAGACGCCCATCAGCACGCTCACGGAACCCGAGGTGATGTTTCGGCGCAGATTCGGTATCCGGACCCAGGAAAATCGTGCCTTGATAGGTGTCGGGAATATCCGCACTCGCCAGACTCAGCCAGGTTTTCGGCATATCGACGAAACTCACGATTCTGCCCACGGTATCGCCAGGTGCGTCGGCGGGGTAGAGATGCTTGTACTTCTCGGGGATGCGGACAATCAAGGGGCAATGCACGCCACTGGAGTACAGGAAACGCTTGCTACGAGCCATCACGCCTCCATGGTCAGAGTTGTAGACGATGATCGTGTCGTCGTACAAACCGTCCTGCTTCAAAGCATCGATCGTTACTTTGACCTTGCTGTCCATATTCTCAACAGCGTCCGCATACTTGGCGTAATTCCTGCGTACCGCGGGCAGGTCAGGATGATAGGAAAACAATTTCATCTTGGCAGGATCGTTGCGGACCTTTCCACCAGCGCCATGGGCACGACTCTCGTGACTATCACCTATGTTGACTATGGCAAAGAACGGTTGCCCCTCTGCTCGATAACGCCAGCCGTATTGAGATTGTTTTTTTCCGCCCTTGTAGTCCCAGCACTGCTTGTCCTCACGCCCACCAATGTTGTAATCCGTTTTGCCTGGATTTGAGGTGTGGTAGCCAACTTGCTTGAGTAAATCAGGGTAGTAACTGATTTTGTCGTGTGGGATTACGTTCCTGCTTCTCATTGGCTGTGTTCCGTTTGAAATCCCGTACATGCCGGTAATCCAACACGATCTCGTCGGCGCACAAACAGCAGCGTTATCAAAACAGTTCAGGTATCGAAACCCTTCCTTGGCAAGTTGATCGATGGCCGGAGTTTTCGCATTTGTGCCCCCATAACATCCGACCCACGCAACGCCGTTGTCCTCACTGGTAATCCAGAGGATGTTCGGCTTGACAGTTTGAGCCCACAAAGTCTGGCTGGAGAACGCCAGGCAAAGGCTGAAACACAGGGCAACTTGACGGATGGAAAGGCGGCGGAAAATGATCATGGCGATAAAGTTCTTGCGATGGCTTGCGATACGTGAAGGGATTTTTTGTGAGCGGTCGGACGGCTGGCGATTGGCTAATCCGTGTCTCGCGAACCCATAGAATACCATGATTGTCGTTTTAGGTCCCGTCATCGCATGTAACGAGTGCTCAGGACTCGTCAGAGCGTCGCTCGCCGCGTGTCATCTTCCGTTTCCCTACGGTGAATCAGCGTCACGACAAACACACCACGCGTCATTATGGCAGTGGCGATGGGAGAACGACTGAGCTGGGAAGTTGGAATCAAGAACCAGCGGATCGGACCATAGCGCTGTGATTTCAGCACCATCGCAGTTGTGTCGTGGGTGCTGGGAACGAATTGTCGCACGTACACTTTCTTCCCTGCACTGATCAAATCAGGCCCGCAGGACCGGGGAACGTCGGACCGTATCGTTCTAGGTCAAGGATCAACATCCGACTCAGTCGCCTTGCCAATGGGTGGATCTATTTGAAGTTGTTGTCGCTCAAATTCTGATTTTCGATTATACTCAGCGGTCCGGAAAACCAAGTCATGGTGGTTGGATCCCGATGCCCGCTTTTGATTGTACGCGAAGCCACAATCGAGCTAAGGCGGGCAACGCTTTGAGCGTGATCCAGTACGAACAGTCTGTGGTTTTGACGGCCGTTTTAGCGAATCGTTCCTCCTGTAAATTACCAGGACTCTGGTGCTGCCTATCCATTTCTGCTTGCCGTGTGCAAGATTGGTCATCATCATTAGCCTTGTACGCTGGAGTGAACTGAAAGCGAAATTGGAACTGAATCACCCAGACCCACCCGTGGATGCTCCTCAGCAATCCAGACCCATAGCCATCACGATCACCTACGATTGGGCCGCTGGCACCGACCTAAATTTTGAAGTCATTCCCGAATCCTTTTGATGGAAGAAGCATGTTGAACGAAGTAAAACGCCCATCGATGTTGGCCAAGTTGCTAACGATTTGCATGATTTGCATATTCAGCTCGACAGGTTTCGCGCAGACGCAAAAGAAGAAAAAAGGTAACGATCGCAAAGGAAAATCCAAGGCAGCAGGAGCAGCAGTTGGAGGTAACACCGCAACACCTGTCGATCTGATCAGTGCTGCTGAAGGTTTTCAGGTCGAACTGCTCTATTCGGTTCCAAGTCAAGAGCAGGGGTCCTGGGTGAACCTCTGCACTGACGATCAAGGACGCCTTCTGGTGAGTGATCAATTTGGCGGACTTTACAGGATTACCCCTCCGCCAGCTGGTAAACCTGTCACGGCAGGCAGCGTGGAAAAAGTGCCTGCTGATATCCGGGCAGTCAACGGAATGATTTGGTCCAATGGAGCCCTGTACGTTGGTGTCAATGACTATGAACGCAAGATCCCCTCTGGCCTTTATCGCATTTCCGATAGCAACGGGGATGATCAACTCGACAAAGTAGAAACACTCCGTGAAGTGAGTTCCAAGAGTGATCATGGTGTTCATGCACTTGTACCTACTCCCGACGGGGAGGGGTTTTATATGATCACCGGAAACAACACTTTGCCACCAGACTTGGCAGGCTCATCGCAGGTGGCACAGATATGGGGAGAGGATCACCTGCTACCCAGCATGCCGGATGGACGTGGGCATAACCGTGGAGTGTTGGCTCCAGGTGGAATCGTCTACCGCGTCACTGAAGATGGAAAGAAGTTTGAAGCCTATGCGTCGGGCTTCCGCAATATTTTTGATGCCGCAGTCAATCGTGATGGTGAGCTATTCACCTATGACGCTGACATGGAATATGACTTCAATACTCCCTGGTATCGCCCCACCCGGATCTGTCACGTGGTAAGCGGCGGGGAATTCGGATGGAGAAATGGTGCTGGCAAAAGGATGCCATTCTACGCGGACAACTTGCCGCCAACCCTTGATATTGGACCTGGTTCCCCCACGGGTGTCACTTTTGGCTACGGCGCCAAGTTTCCATCCAAGTATCAGAACGCTTTGTACGCACTGGACTGGAGTTGGGGCAAACTCTATGCCGTCCACTTGGAAGAAGACGGTTCGTCTTACAAGGCGACCAAAGAGGAGTTCGTGACGGGCGCACCGTTGCCAATCACAGATGCAATCATTCATCCAGGAGATGGCGCGATGTACTTTACAATCGGAGGACGCCGAGTTCAGTCCGGTTTGTATCGTGTCACTTACGTGGGGAAGGAATCGACTGCTCCGGCAACTGATGTTGCGACGGACAATCCATTGCGCAACCTGCGCCATGAATTAGAGAAATATCATGGTAATTCCAACCCGGCTGGTGTCGAGGCAGCATGGAAGCATCTGGGCCATGAGGATCGTTTTGTACGATTCGCGGCCAGAACCGTCTTGGAGCACCAACCTCTGGAACGGTGGCTGGAAAAAGCTCTCGCGGAAAAAGATTCTGCCAAACAGGTTGTTGCGTTGCTTGCACTATCAAGGGCTGCAGGAGTCTGTCCACAGCACAGAAAAGGTGACTCACCCGCGGTCGATGTCGAATTGCGAGACAGAATGTTGGCCGCCATGTTGCGGATCGACGCATCCAAACTTAGTGAAGAACAGCGCCAGACATTGGTTCGTGGCGTGCAAATCATCCTGAACCGGTTCGGCATGCCCGAAACGGAAATGGTTGAGCAGTTACGGGCAGGTCTGGAGCCGTTGTTTCCAGCGTCGACTGCCGAAACCAACTGGCTGTTGTGCGAAACCCTCGCCTTTCTGCAATCACCCGTGACAGCAGAGGTTGCAATGGATTTGATTTCCCAGGCCCCAGCTCAGGAAGAGCAAATGCAATACGCCCGATCCATCCGCATGTTGAAGGCGGGATGGACTCCGGAACTGCGTGCTGCCTATTTCGAATGGTTTCTCAAAGCCGCTAATTATCGAGGGGGAGCGAGCTTCGCCAAATTCATTCAATTTATCCGTGATGACGCGGTCGCTTCGTTGACTGATCAGGAAAAGGAATCGATGGCGGATCTGTTGGCTCGCAAACCCAAAGTGAAGTCAGCATTGGAAAATCTTGGCGAGGTATTCGTCGGACGCACACCAACCGAGTGGAGTTTAGAGGACCTTTCCAACGCAGCAAAAACCGGCTTGGTCAAACGTGATTTCACCAATGGAAAAAAGATGTTCGCGGCATCGGGTTGTTATGCCTGCCACCGTTTCGGCAATCAGGGTGGGATGACGGGCCCGGATCTGACATCCGCGGGCAGACGATACTCGCCCCATGACCTGCTCGATCAAGTGGTCCATCCGAGCAAGGTGATCAATGAGCAATTCTCGGCAGTAAAAGTGCTGACCCTCGATGGGGTCGTCCATACGGGAGTCGTCGTCAACCTGAATGGCGACCGTATGACATTGAATACAGACTTGACTGATCCCAACAAGCGAGTCGCTATCGATCGCAAGGAAATTGATTTACTTGAGGTTTCGGACGTCTCAGCGATGCCCTCAGGTTTGCTGAATCCCATGACCACCGAAGAAGTACTGGATTTGGTCGCCTATCTGTTGAGCGGAGGAGAGGAATCTCACCGCTATTTCACTGACTGAGTGAACAGCAAGTGGGCATCGCTTGAATTGCGTCCAACCCGGTGTTTGCCGAAACCCGGTGTTTGCCGAAACCCGGTGTTTGCCGAAACCCGGTGTTTGCCGAAACCCGGTGTTTGCCGAAACCCGGTGTTTGCCGAAACCCGGTGTTTGCCGAAACCCGGTGTTTGCCGAAACGTCGAGGCGCAGATCCAACAACCTGCCACCAATCGCTTCCGCATGTTTATACTTTCGGATCGGTTGCGGCGCGGGGTGTGCTCAGCGTGCCGAGCCAGTCACCATCTCATTCATGGACTCTGTTTTATGCTGCAGCGAACCAGTTTGCCCTCCGCATTGACGGCTTTGGCAACCGTGTTAGTAATCACGGTTTTAAATTACTTGCCGGTTCACGCTCAGGACGATGACGTGGTCAGGGTCTTTGTGTTCGCGGGGCAGTCGAACATGGTCGGATCTGATTCCAAGGTTGCAGACATTCAACGTTTTCCACCCTTTCGCGGCCTCGGTGAACCGCAACCTGAGGTCCGCTTTTCCTATTGCATCGGACGTGAAAACAAATCCCGGTCGGAGGGCTGGGTACCGCTGGCACCGGTCAACGGTGTCGTAGGCCCCGAATTGAGTTTTGCTCGTCGAGTGACGAGGCAGACTACCGCGCCCGTTGCGATCATCAAGTGTGCCGCAGGCGGTACTCATTTGGGAGGTGACTGGAACCCGGATAGCCCCGAGGGTTTTAAAATGTACCCTCTCACCCTGAAACTGATTCAGGACTCACTCAAACAATTGAGTGATGCTGGAACCAGATATCGCATTGAGGGCTTCATGTGGCATCAGGGTGAAAATGACATGTTCAATGAAGGTTACATGGCTGATTACGGAAAAAATCTTAAGCGTTTTTTTCAGTGTTGGCGGCGTGATCTGAACCAACCTGATTTGAAATTCTACGTGGGGGAACTGTGCACCAAGACCATTTGGGGCATGGATCTTCGGCCACGCATGTACGCGATCAGTTTGGGTCAGAAACAAGTCACCCAAGCAGACCCAAAGGCCGAGTACGTGCCCACTTCACATGTAGGGGTTGAGATCGGGTCAGGCGTTGGGCTCCATTATCACTATGGAACGTTAGGCCAGCTTGAGCATGGAATCAACTATGCGGACGCTTACCTTCGAACCATTGGTCACAAGAGCGAGGAGAGACCCAAACTCGCTGCCTGGCCTTACCGCAAAAACAGTACCGTACAACTGTATGTTCTCGCTGGCCACCGCAACATGGAAGGAGAACGTGCGTTCACGCAGGACTTGGAATTGCGACATGGGCACCTGCTCAATCCAAATCAAACCGTGGCGTACAAATACAACCTTGCCGGCGGTCAACGAGTTTCGCAAGGCTGGGAGCCTCTATCGCCTGCTGGACTGTACGACACCTTTGGTCCAGAGTTGTCTTTTGCTAACCACCTCCAGTCACAGGGTCATCAACAATTCGCAGTCGCCAAGTTCACGCACAGCGGGTCACAGATGAATGACTGGACTCCGGCAGGCAGCATGGCAAAATCAAGAAACCTATACCCCAAATTTCTCGCCTTTATACAAGAATCGCTGCAAGATCTCAGAGATCAGGGGAATGAGGTTGAATTGGCGGGGATTGTTTACCACGTGGGTGAAAACGATATGTCGATGCCGCCTTATCGGCGCGACGCGCCGAGTCGGCTCAATGAAATGATTGTGCAAAGCCGAACGGACCTCGAACTACCATCCCTTGCCTGGTATGTGAGTCAGCAACCGCCGACGAGGAACGAACGCGTGGATGCGATCGATGTTCGCTCGGCGATCGCAAAAGTGTGCTCCGAAGACCCAAATACGCACCTCAATTTTGTTGAAGGTTTTCCTGAACAGGAAAAACAGTTGGTTCTGGACAGCGAAGGGATCCTGTTTTTAGGCGTACAGATGGCTCAGCAGTTCAAATGATCTATAGTTTTGTTAGCAGATACTGAAACGCAATTCGTGGCGTCAGGCAAAGCCAGAAGCAATCCCCCTCCCGCTTGCCGGACTCATCGAACTATTTGTTTTGCCAGCGAACTGAGTGACCGTACCAGGAATTCGAGTTCCCCACCGAGTGCTACACCGAATTCAACACCGAGCATCAGTAGATGATGCGACTCACCCACTTGATCGAGGCCGCAGATGTCTTTCTTTAACCGCATGAGCCGTCGACGCTTTGTGGCTGGTTCTGGTTCTCTGTTGGCAAGTTCCGTCGGGATCAGCAGAGGTCGCATGGCGTACGGCTTCGTGTCGCCAAATGAACGTCCTACCGTTGGAGTGATTGGATGCGGACTGCGTTGGGATAAACGCGTCATGGTCGAGAATGCCAATTACGGACTGGGGAAACAGTTTCCCCGATTTGCAGATGTCGTTGCGGTGTGTGACGTCGACAGCGAGCGGGTGCAGCGTGCTGGTCTGATTGTCAAGGATTGGACGAGCAGGAATCCTCAGCAATTCGCCGATTACCGCAAAGTCATTGACGATAAGGCGATTGACATCGTGCACATCGTCACACCCGATCACTGGCATGCGAAAATAGCGATCGAAGCGATGCTCGCGGGCAAAGATGTCTACTGCGAAAAGCCCATGACTCTGACGATTCAGGAAGGAAAGTTAATACGAGACATTCAGCGGCAGACGGGCGCGGTGTTTCAGGTAGGAACACAGCAACGCAGCACTGGACAGTTCATCAAGGCCGTTGCCATGATCCGTGACGGAAGAATCGGCAAGGTCAAGAAGGTTGTGTGTGGGATTGATTCAAGCCCACAAAGTCCACGTCTGAAAGTCGCGGCCCCGCCAACCACGCTCAACTGGGATCAGTGGCTTGGTCCTGCACCCGCGACAGAGTATCGGTTTCAGGATGGCGCAAAAAACATCATGAAAAACTGGTCCAACGGGCACTACGAATTTCGTTGGTGGTACGATTTTTCCGGTGGCAAACTGACGGATTGGGGAGCCCATCATGTTGACATCGCCACTTGGGGGATGGGAAAGACCGAAACAGGTCCCATCAAGGTTGACCCGGTGATGGTCGAACATCCGGTTGATTTTAAAAATGGTTATCCCGTTCGCAATGATTGCTACAACACAGCAACACGGTTTCTGATCAACGCGAGTTACGCCGATGGAATGGAACTTTCGATCCGCCACGATACTGATAACGGAATTCTGTTTGAGGGAACGACAGGGCGTATTTTCGTCAATCGGGGACGGTTGACCGGAAGACCTGTTGAGGATCTGAAACAGAATCCGTTACCTGATGGAGCGTTGCAGGAGGCATACAAAGGGCAGCCACTCACTGATCACGTCGCAAACTTTTTTGCTGCCGTCAAAGCGCGGAGAGACCCGATTTCAGACGTTGCAAGCCACCATAGGGCGCTCACAACGTGTCATCTCGCGGGAATTGCAGCGAGGTTGGGGCAGCCAGTGAACTGGGATCCCAACAACGAGAAGGTGATTGGAAACCCACAGGCTCAGGCGTTGGTTGAACGTCCCAAACGTGCCGGCTATCACATTGAGATGTGAGGTGAACCAGACTCGCAACCGCGGTGTCTCGGTCCACGGCAGCGGCCTTGAGGAGGGCAGTAAAAGCACCGTTGTTGGCAGATCTAGAACTCGGCAATCAACGAGTAGCCCAACTGCAAAATTCTTTTGAGAGAGACTGCGGCTGTTTCTGTATCTGAAAGCCACGCTGAGTCCGGCATCGTGATCACTGCGCGGCGTTTTGTGAAGCGGAGATCGTAACCTTCTGACAAGACCAACTGGACGCCTTGATTGAACAAGGGGTCCAAAAGATATTCACGGCAAGCCTCCGGATTGTCTGTAATCAAACGATAGCGTTCATCAAATTTCCTGTCTTCCAGCAGAGTGTCACCGGCCTCGCTGGCTGCATGTGGATCAAACGAGCCTTTTCTGTGCTCGACCTGGAGCGAGAATGGCAGTGCTTTTTCGAACGTTAAGTCGACTCGTTCAGGTAAATTTTCGACCGCCGGTTCATACTTGACTTTGAACGGTACATCATCGATTTTCCCACTGATACTGCGTCCCCCGGGATCGACCGAGGTATTGAGGATGGGCGCTAAAGCCAGCAGCTTCGCTTGTATTTGTTTCGTTTTCCGTCCTTTGATAAAACGAAAAACGGAAGTCCCGACTACCACCAGGAACATCAGCAGTTCAAAAATATTGTCCATTCCAGTTGTCCACCCTGTTTTGGTTGCTACCTCAGTCGCAGTCGCGGGTGAATCCGCTGTGCTGCCATAAAGTTGCAATCATCCAGAAGGTGTGTTTTTCCTCATTCAGTATTTTGAGTGCAGAGCAGTTCTTGACATTGTTGCAGGTGTTCAAGCGTTGTGAGCGGGATTTTCAAGTCATACCTGTAGGGCGACCAGAGTACGACCGATTGCTCAGGGTGATCGTTCTCATCGTAAACAAAACGAAACGGCGAGGATCTGCCGGCGTTAGCGGCCATGCTCGCGTGCTTTGCGAGCTGCCTTCTGTTTATCACGAAACCGCTTCTTTCGCTTGGCATCTTTCTCACGATCGCGTTCTGCTTTTTCAGCAACCGCAATTGCGGTACGTTTTCTCTCGTGTTTCATGGACTCAGGTGTCTCCAAGGTCAGTCGTCCCATCCCTCCAGAACGCAATTCGGTAACTAGAATTCGCGAGGCCCTGTCCAGATCCACCGTGTTATGTTTGCCGAGACATCCCCGCTTGCGGCCAATTGCCTCGATCAATTCCAGTTCCGAGTCCGGAATCTGCTCCAGATGGTATCGTTCCCGGAGCCGCTCGGGAAAATCCTGTGCCATGCACTTGGCAGCGAAAAAACCGATGTCGGCGTAATCCATCGCGGTTTCCTTGATCGAGCCAAGAATGGCCAATCGATAGCCACTATTGGGGTTCTCGACGTTCGGCCACATAACGCCGGGCGTGTCCAGCAGTGTGACGCTGTCACCAATGGGGACGCGTTGTTGCTGTTTTGTCACGGCTGGAGTGTTACCTGTCTTGGCGATCTTTCTGCCCGCAAGGACGTTGATCAGCGTTGACTTTCCGACGTTGGGAATGCCGGCAACCATCACGGTCACAGTACGTCCTTCGCGATGCGGCACCATGCGGGCAGCCGTATGCTTCAATCTTCGAATGGTGGGAATGTCCTCGGTTGTTACCGCGCGCGCTCGAACATTTTCCATCTGATCCAGAAATTCAACCCACTGCTTCGTTCTTGCTTCATCTGCAAGATCGCTCTTGGCCAACACCTTCAAACAGGGCTTATTACCCCTCAACTCCTGCAACATCGGATTCTCGCTTGAATAAGGAATCCTTGCATCGAGTACCTCAATCAGAACATCGACCTTTGGCAGCGTAGCCTGCATTTCGAGGCGGGCTTTGTGCATGTGCCCTGGGAACCACTGGATAGCCATTTGATCTGCGACGGGTTGTATGAGTGTGGAGCGTGGGGTGCGCCGATAGTGTCTCTGGTGGAGAGGATCCTGCGAACCCCCTCAGGCAGCCGCTGACTGGGATTTTGAAGAAGAGGTGTTTACCCGATGCATCATTTCTAACGGGATGGGCACTTGCTGTGGTTCTCAAATTCCCTTGATTTGCATCCCAGCAATCTGGGTTTTGATTTTCCATAAACTGCCACCAGCAGTCACAAAAAGAGTCTTTCCGTCATCCTCGCCGAATGCACAGTTGGTTGTTTCGTCTCGCGGAATGGAGCAAAAGGTGATCAGCTTTCCACTTGGGCCGAACACATAGATTCCGGCAGTGGGTCTGATCGCTGTTTCCTGCGGCAAATTCGGGCGATTCAAACCAGCCGCTACGTACAAGCGTCCCTGCTGATCAAGTTTCATTCCGTCCGGGCCCCGTGTGGTTCCCCAGTCGTGAATCAATTTTTGTGTATCGTGGTCAACGGAACCGTCGCTTTTCAGATCAAACCGCCATAATTTCCGACTGCCTCCTGGACCATTATTGTTATCCGCCACAAATAAAAACCGGTCGTCGGGGGTGATGATCAGACCGTTAGGACGATCAACTTCGTGAGTGATGATTCGGCTGACCGTCCCATCGAGATCAATCCGATAAACGCCCTCGATCTGTTTTCCAGTCGGGTCACGCATCTCCATCTCAGAGCGGTTCCCATATTGTGGGTCGGTAAAATAGATCCGGTTTTGGGAGTCAATCGCCAAGTCGTTTGGCTGGTTGTATCTGCTGCCAGCATAGGAGTGGCTAAGAACGGTAACCGTACCGTCTGAATTGGTTCGTGTGATACGGCGTTTGCGGTTCTCGCAGACCACCAGACGTCCTGCTCGATCGAATAGAAGACCGTTGGACCCTGCCCCTTCTCGGAAAACCGAAGTCTTACCATCTCGAGCCATTCGATTGATGTTGCCGTCACCACTGGTCAATAGGCCCAGTTCAGGATGCCACACCGGCCCTTCGCCCGCGCCCGACTCCAGCACAAGCTCTGGTTGGGAGGTAAACACGGGGTCCTGGCCATGCGTGTGTTCGATCCTGACGAACAAGGTCAGCAACAGTGTCAGAACGGTAAGAAGATGGATGGACATGGGCAGGCAGGATTCCACTGGCGGATTGCGACGTGATCTTGAAACTGGACTACAGTTTACTTGCTTTTGACAACAACGGAGACAGCTGTTCGCGGGACCGGTGGAGTATCCGATTCGGGTAGTGTGCTCTATGTTGATCATCCAACACGGGTGGGGATTGCATGCCGTCGTTGGAGCGGAAAAACAGATAGCAACGACATGGTGGGTGAGTACATGGGAGAAGAAACGCTTTACAGTCAATTGGGTGGCGAAAAAGGCGTACGCATGTTGGTGGATCGATTCTATCAACTGATGGACGAACTTCCTGAGGCAAAGGGAATTCGCGAGCTACATCCACCCGATCTGACGGTTTCGGCAGACAAACTATTCATGTTCTTGAGTGGTTTTTTTGGGGGACCCGCGTTGTATGTGACCGAATTTGGTCACCCCCGGTTGAGAGCCCGACATTTGCCTTTTCCCATTGGGGTTAGCGAACGTGACCAGTGGGTGCTGTGCATGGAGACGGCACTTCAGGAAGTAGATGTCTCGGATCCGCTGCGATTAACTCTATTGGGCTATTTCAGACGGACAGCGGACCACATGCGGAACCTTCATCCTGAGCCAGAGATTTAAGTTCGTCCCGCACGAACCGCACAGGAGCAGGTCATTTCCCTGCCGCTTGCACCAATTTTGTCAGCTCACCGGCGTCGAGAAAAATCACACCACACGGAAAGCATGTATCGATTATCGCATTTCCAGGTCCACAAAATGCATGCGTTTCAAGACGCCCACCGCAAGTGGGACATCGTCGACGTACTTTAAGTTCCCTCGCGTCCATGGGCGAGGGAATCAACTTCGGAAGCTGTGCTTGATTCCTCAAACGCTGACTAACGCGTGCAAAGACGGGTTGCTGGAACATCATGCCTTTGCAACTCACACAGCCCGCAAATTCATTCGTTCCCAGTTCGCAGAACACCATCTCCGCTCGACATGCCGGACAAGGAATTCCACATTGACGCAGTTGGCTTGTTCCCCCCAGTTCAAATGCCTGTGGGTCGGAAGTGGCGGGTACGCGTGAGTCGGGCATTGAACAGTGCTGGCATGCGGGAACGGTATCGTTTTAAAACTGGCTTGGAGCGTTGTGGGAAACGCCATTTTCCGATGAAGCCCTGATGGCGCGGCTCCCGCCGGTTGGCATAGATCCGACAAGCTCCTGCAACGTTGCCAGCCTAGTTCCGTTCACCAGAGGAACGGCGTACGCCGAGGGAATCGGCAAAAAACTCGACGTATGAAATCGGCGTAGTCATTACACCTTGCACAACCCTCGTTAGGGAGAGACGGGCCCTTCGGGGGTGATTCCACAAAGCACAGCAGAGCCAAGACTGATTGAGATTGTATTTTGACTTGTTGAAAACGTTCATCTCGCGGTTCAGGATTCGCCGAACAGAAAATCCACTTGCCAACTGCCAGCGAGACCTGTTAACAGAAATCCAGCGAACAAGGGCCTTGAACGTCGTTTGCGCGGTGTTATCGGCCCTGAAGGGTGTCCCGTTCCCAGCGATGAGACACCAGAGAGACAATAGGTTATGCTGCTTTTCGTACAACTTTCTTTGGAACCATGATTTCACAGACCATCAATATGTTGCACCGATTCCTGACTCCGAGCGTCTTCGTTCTTGTATGCGGTATTGCGTCCCTGCTCGCAACCACGTCACGCGCGAAAGAACGAACTGTCGAGGAGTTCATCGACTACTCCACTCGCCGAATCGGATCGCCGGATTTGGATTTGATTGCCAAATTTGCAGAGGCGGTGGACGTCGACAAGAATGGGAAGATCTCTGACGAGGAATTCTCGCGACGCATCGAAGCATATCAGGCAGTTTTTCTGACAGTTCAGCCCACGCGGCGGCAAGCTGAACACGCTTTACCTGACAATTGGTTCAACGACTTCCAGAAGGCAACTGCCGAAGCAAAGAAAACGAACCGGCCCATGTTGGTCATGTTTTCAGCATCGTGGTGTGCACCCTGCAAAATGATGATCGCACAGGTTTTTCCTGACGACAAAGTCAAGGCTGCTCTGAAAGATGTGGTGCCTGTTTACGTAGATTCCGAGGTTGATGTCGCACTTGCGACCGAGAACGGAATCCGCGCTTACCCAACGTTCGTGTGTCTCTCGGCAACCGGGCAAGCGGTCACCAGTCGTGTCGGGGGTGGTGACGTGCCAAAATTCATTGAGATGATCGATACATTCAAACTTGCTGCTGAGGCAGCGCAGATCGATGCAGCTCAGGCCACAGAATAGATCATTTGGCCGGCAACCTGCACATGATCTCATTTGAGCTTCCCAAAGCGGAGACAGGTTGAGCATCTTCGGCAAGGCTGTCAAACGCGAGTTGAATCAGTCGTTGCGATGGTGTTCATCAGGCAGACGCGCTGCTCATGCCGAATGTTGTCCACGCTGCCAGGTCACACAGCTCAGCAATTAAAGCAAACTGCAGGTAAGACGCTGTCAGGTTGTTTGGTGACTGTCAGGTCGCGTGGTGTTTGGGCGGCAGGAATAATCCAACGGAAGACGGGTTCGCGTACCGTAAATTCAGGCAATCTGGGAGGATTCAACCCGATCGAGACGCATTTGTTCGGATTTGCCCCTGCGAAACGGTTTGTTTTCAACAGCAATGACCTTAAAAAGCGTGTTTTAGCGTTTCCCATGCGGTTCAGGTGGCTTAAAATTGGCGACGAACCAACACAACGAATGGAGTGTTCAATGTCACGTTTGCTCATGGGGCTGCTGGCTTGTGCGGTAATGATGCCGCTATGCGAAGCAGCAGAATCCGATTCAGTCGCACTGAAATATCGAAGTTACCGTACTTGGTCTCTCAAGTTACCGAGTGAAAAGTGGTTCCCGGTGAAAGAGGGGATACGGATTCCCCATGCTGGAGGTGATCTCTTCGCTTTTGAATTCTCGGGCGCAAGCCTCAAAGTTGATAGCAATGGCGACGGCAACTTGGACCGCACCATCAAGGCGTTGGTTGACCCCAAGACCATGGTTTCTACGACGCGGGTGATCCTGACTGGCAAAGATTCGTCGGGAAAAACGTTCCGCTATGCGGCACGCCTTCGCAACGATGCTGATGGTTGGGAATGGGCACCGGGAGGTGCCATGGTGGGTTCGATCCCAACAACTGCTGGACCGGTCCCAGTCAAACTGATCGATCAAAATGGAAACGGCAAATTCAACGACATCGGTCTTGATGCGATGATCGTGGGAAATACGGACCATGCGATGATGCTTTCCAGCACGATCTTTGTTGATGACAAATTGCAGCAGATTCGTTTTGAAGACGATGGTCAATCGTTCCAGCTGTCGCCATATCAAGGAGACACGTCTCAAATCGACATGTCCACCTCGTTCAATTCAAAAGCTGTGTTATTGTCCTCCGTCATTCTTTCGTCTGACCGACAACACTCGTTCGATATAGGAGCGATTGAAGGTCCGGTGCAAGTACCTGCAGGCAAGTACAACGTGGTGTCTGGAGTGGTTGGCCTCGGGCAGCATCGCGTGAAAATCAAAGCCGGAAAAATGAAGCCCCTTACGCTCAAGGCGGATCGCTCCAGAAGCTTCGACTGGGGTGGCCCAGTTTCCTCAGAATTCCAATTTGCCAGGGTCGGCAATCAGGTCCAGTTCTCGCCCGACGCCATTTGGTATTTTGGAAAGGCGGGTGAGCAATACACAGGCTGGCATCCCATCGGCAAGTCGCCCGAGTTCAAGGTCGTGGACGCCGAGACGCAGGTGGTGCTCGAGGTGGCGATCTTGCCAGGATCCTGCTGAGGACGCGGCTTTGATCCGGTCGCCGTGAGCGTACCATCCACTACCAACATCAATGTAGAAATGATTGCCGACACTTTTGCTTTCGGTAAAATCGAAGGAAAGCCAAAAAATTGACCTCTGTCGCGGCGTCTTTCGCTTGCTAGCTGATGATTGACCTTCCTTCAAACCGGCGCGGAAAAGTTTCGTTGCCGGTCCCTCCCATGGGGCTTGCCCACCTCGGGGCTTGCCCACCATGGGGCTTGCCTACCAAGGGGCTTGCCTACCAAGGGGCCTGGATCGCCGCCTGGTGAACCGTTGGATCGCTGAACACTTGAACTACCAAACCCTTGAATCACTGAACCCTTGAATCACTGATCATTTGGATCCATACGTGTGTCCGGCGTCCTGCTCCCTGGCAGTTCATTTTGAGAACGGGCAGGATTTTTTTGAGCGATCCTGCTGTGTTCCAAACGGTCAGCGTTTGTCATCTTACTAGCCCCCAAAACATAGCGGGGAACCGACTCGTTCTCCGATTGTGCCAACATCCGTGGCCATCGACTGGGACAGCTCATGAAAACTGCCGGTTTCTGTGTGCATGAAAGGGTTTCCTCAGCTAATATGCGTTTTTCGAAAACGGTTTAATTGATGCTCCGAAATTGTTCTTTTCCAAGCTGCGTCCGATCCTGCTTCCTGTTGGTGGCGGTGTTGCTGTGGGCGCCTATATCCCTGTTTGGGCAATCCAGCAATTCAGTCGATCGCCCTCCTGTGATCAGCGATGACGGCGGCTCGATCCCGGTGAAGGTCATTGACGGGCGATTGATCGTGGGATGTGATATCTCGGGACCAAAACTTCGGGTACCCGTCAACCTCTGGTTGGATTTTGATGGGGCCTATGGTTTGCAACTGCACAATCGAGCAGCAGACCCATTGCCGGCAGAGACTCGGGCAGGCAAACCCAACCCTTTGACTCTTCACTTTGGCGACTTCACACTTGATGTGGCCCGTCGAGAGTTGGGGCCTGAAGAAGATTTCGAGGAGTTCACGAAATACCATTCAAAGGAAATTGGCGAGAACGCTCTGACCGGTGCGATTGGAGCGCACCTATTGAAGCACTTTGACGTGATTTTCGACTTGCCACAGGACCGCATCACATTGGCTCCCCCTGGCCAACTCGCAAACTATCAGGCAGAGGTTGATGGGGGGGAAATGCTGACACCGATCACGCTGCAGAATGACCTGGTTTGGCTTCCTGTGAGCCTTCCAGGTCCCGAAACGGCGAAGCCCCAAGAGCTCCAGGACAAGACGAAGGTATTGACCCGTGCTCTCGCAATTGGTTCCTCAAGATACGACACTGCTCTCGAACGACGTTTGTGCAACTCCTTAAGGCGACCGGCTGGAAATGTAGGCCCCTTGTTGTGCGAGACAATTGATTTCTCTCCCTACGTTGCATTTCGACCTTCGGAGGTGGTGCAGGTACATCCCGACGGTGTTGCTGGGGTCATGGGAATCAACTTGTTGGAGAAGTTCCGCATTCACGTGGATCGCCAATCTCTGCTGGCCACCCTACGCGCCGCAGGTTCACCGCAATTTCCTGATGAGGACTTGAAGTGGTTTCAGGCGATGGTGGCAGAGAATCGCGATTTGGTTCTGGCGTGGCTTGATGAACACGCCAATACACGACTTGGCCGTGAGGCTGCAGAATTTCTACTCACACTCATGCTGGATGAAGGAGCCGAAACCGACGAGCTTGCGTCCGCGATTCAATGGGTCAATGACACCATGGTTGCTGACCTAAGGGCGACTCGGCTTTTCGATCTGATGGAAGAGTTGGTCAACGAGGGTGAGGTTGATCACGGTATTGCGGCGGGAGAAATGGGCGTCAAGAGCGCCCGCAAGGATCGCTACCCGGAGGCAAGTTACAAACTGCACGGTCGATTGGGGGAGCTTCTTTTACCGCGAGACACACGCGAGGCATGGCGGCACCTCTTGTCTGCCGCCTTTGGTCTCCCCGATGACGGCATGATCAACTTGAACTTGGCGCGGGTTTACGAAGCCGATGGAAAATCAAAACGAGCCTTCAGTCGGTACATTCAAGCATTAGTCAAAGAAGAAAGTAGCGAGCTGGCAATGCAGGCTCTCGTCCGTATGGACAAGGATCTTCCGCCTGAGGACCGGATGACCATCGAATCCATTGACCGAATGATCAGCGGGCGTGTGCGAAATTTCTCTGCACCCGATGTCTATCAGAGCCCCCCTGATCAACGCACCAATCGAACGAGTGTCGTTGAATTTTTTACCAACGCGTACATCGGTACCGAGCAGCGGGGAGGCGCAATCGGTGGAGCATTGGGGAACCAGGGGGTGCAATCACACTTCAATGATACCGAGTGCGTTTTCCTTTCGTACCATCTGCCGGTACCCCGAATTGAACCGCTTGTCACACCGCTGGGGCAATACATGGCTGGTTGGCTTGGGGTACGAGGCCCTGTGGTGCAGGTTGTTGATGGCGTGCGTACGGCACCCGGTGCGGGCAAGCATCGCCAAGCGGCGGAAATTTATGAGACGACCCGTGACGCTGTAGCCAACCGCCTTGCGCGGAGCAGCCCTGTTGAATTGAACGCAAACGCAATCCTCAAGGGTAACCAGTTAACAGGTAGCGTCACTGTGATTGGCCCAAAGATCGGCAGCGATGAGGATCTAGCACTGAAACCACTGGTGATTCAGGTGGTGGTGGCAGAGCGGGGAGTGGTGTTCCATGGATCAAGCGGAGTGGTGATCCATCGTATGCTCGCTCGTGGCTTGGCGACTCGTGGGTCGCTATCAGGCGTTGCGTTTCTACCCGATGATGAGGGAGTTCTGGAATTCAGTTTTAATAGGGATCTGACGGATCTTGAGAATGAAAACCGCGAATTCATCGATCAACTCGAAGCGGAAGAAACCAAGGGTGGAGCACGGATGGGGCTACGAATTGAACCCAAGAGTGTTGAACTGATTGTGTTGGTGCGAAACGCTGAGACGGGTGAGGTCCTGCAGTCGACACATTGCGATCTGATACGTGAGGATCGACAGAAATGAGCACTCATGATTCCGACCAACTCCAACAGGATATCAAGACGGTCGCCTGGAATGCGTCGAACCAGATCCAATCGACTGACCAACGCGCCGCACTGGCTGCGCACGTTCCTCGAGCATTGGGTTTGCTGCTTGTCGTTCCAATCGCCGGACTGTTGTTGCAGGGGATCCGTTATCTCGAGGGTTGGCAGGCAGCCTCCATTTTTCCGCTCGTGGTTTGGGTGGGGCTGACCGTCGCAGTGCCGCTAGGCTGGTTCCTTTACAAGGCGGGTACTTTACGGATCAGTATCGATCGTCAACGGGCGTTGCTGGCGGCAGACCGACAACTAGGTTCGGCAGACCGTATCACAACCGCTGATGAGTTCATGCAGAAGTCGACCACCAGCGGTTTTATGGAAGCGGCTGTTGACGACGCGGCAACTTGGGCAGAGCAGGGTCGTGACACCCGCCTGAGCATGAATGTCGATTCACAACCGCGTAAAATACTTGCGTGGCTAGCGGTTCCCGCCAGTGCGCTGTTATTAGGTCTGGTCTTTCTAGCTGGGCACTACACGCGACCAGTGGCAGTCCTCAATGCTGACTCGCCGGGCATGTTTACACCACTGATTGACAACCCCGAGTCGCCCAACAGTGACAACGACGTCGATCTCAAGGAACCTCAACCCGAGGACACGGATGATTCGCTGAAAAAACCCGCAAAAGAACCCCGCAAACAGCGTGCTGTGAATCGGCAAGGCGAAGCCAATGCAGCTATCCCCGACAGTGCCGAAGAATCAGACGGGAAATTGAACGAGGGTGAAACCCGGGAAAGCCAGCAAGCTTCAAACCCTTCAAGTGCGAGAGGTGCTCCGTCGGCATCTGGCCAGCCTTCGAAGTCTGATGATGAACAAAAGCCCCGTAAGAAATCCAAAAAGAAGAGTAAACCAGAACGGGAACGAGACAAAAAAGAACGAAAGGAAGATGAAAAGCCCTCGGGTGCAAGTGCCGGACAGGGCTCGTCAAAGGGGTCTGATAATAATGCGGCGCCGAGCGATTGGGCCAGCACAAGTCAAGCTGCAACCCCCGAGGATGAAAACATTGAAGACGAAGATGACGTTGATGATGAAGAAGAAGAACAGGAATCTCGCGGAGGCGTGCAGCCCAACATGCGGGATCGTCGAACCCCTGTGAATCGTGACTTGCAAATCGGCTTTGGAAACGCCCGTCCTAACCCCGATGCCAATGGTCGCGGTGGTCCCAGTGGTCAGAAAAAATCGCGTGGAGTGGCGTCACTTGTCTTGGGCGTCCCCATTCCCGACCGCATCAATGGTCAACCCAACAAGGGAAGAATCCGTATTACGCAGCAACGTATCACTCCCGAAATCGAGGAAAGTGAACAGGTGCCCGCACAGGGACGCACGACGCTAAACGGACCTGTGGGGCCGATGCACCACCCCAAACTCGAGCCATGGTTGCAAAACCTGGTTCGTACCTACTTTCTTAATCAGCGTGAGCAGACTCCTCTGCGTACGTCTGAAAAAGATGACGAAACAAATATTTCCGATGATTCCTTGCAGACATCAAGTAATGCAGAAAGTGACAGCCCGCAATCATGAGTTCTACCTTGTCCGCTAATACCCCCGCCGAAGCCCGCGAAGCTGCTGAAGAGTTTCGCACTGTTCATAGTGCCATTCGCAAGGAAGTTGGTCGCATGATGGTGGGACAGGATGCTACCGTTGACGGGGTGCTCGCTGCTCTGTTCGCAGCGGGCCATGTCTTGCTGGAAGGTGTACCCGGTTTAGGGAAAACGCTGCTAGTCAGCTCTCTTGGCAAAGCCATTGACCTCAGCTTCAGCCGTATACAGTTCACCCCAGACATGATGCCTGCCGATATTCGTGGCACCAATGTGCTGTCGGAAACTGAAACGGGTGGCACGAAACTGGAGTTTCAGTCCGGTCCACTCGTGGCCAACCTTGTGCTGGCTGACGAGATCAACAGGGCGACGCCACGGACACAAGCCGCTCTGCTGGAGTCGATGCAGGAGAAACAGATCTCAGTCGGTAAAAGAACAATAAAATTGGACGACCCCTTTTGTGTGATGGCGACGCAAAACCCCGTCGAGCAGGAGGGCACCTATCCCCTGCCCGAGGCACAGTTGGATCGCTTCTTGTTCAAATTGGTTGTTGGTTACCCCGCCGAGAACGACTATCGAACGATTCTCAGACGCACAACCTCCAATGAAGAGATAGATCTTAAACCTGTCTCCGATGCCAACACGGTGATTCGCATGAGGCAAGTGGTGCGAGCAGTGCCGGTGCCCGAACATGTTGAGACCGATGCCATCCGTCTGGTGATGGCAACCCAACCGGGTAACGAGTACACCGCGTCGATGGTAAATGAAGTGGTAGCACTTGGGGCATCACCTCGTGGTGTTCAGGCGTTGATTCTTGCAGGGAAGGTCCGTGCCTTGCTGGAGGGGAGATTTGCCGTCGCGACGGAAGATCTCAAAGCCGTAGCCCCGGATGTCTTGCGACATCGTGTTCTGGTCAACTTTCAAGGCATGTCCGAGGGCATTACTTCGGATGATGTCATTGCTGAAGTTCTGAAGTAGAACTTTGTTTCGCACCGGCGGCACATCAAATCGTTGTTCCAATCCGTCTGTGTTTATCGACTTCACTCCTTCACGCTTCCCAACCCAGTTCCGAATGAACGATCCTTTCAATCTGCTTGATCCTGACTTCCTGCAACAGGCAAACGCAATGCGCGTTGTGGCAAGGCGAGTCGCACCAGCTGGTCGCTGGGCCGAGCATCGGTCACGAGATCGGGGTCAGGGCATGGAGTTCCGCGATTACCGACCGTATTCTCCTGGTGACGAATTGAAGTCGATTGACTGGAATGTCTACCAGCGACTTGGCCGTTTTGTCGTTCGGCTTTTTGAAGAGATGGAAGATTTACCCATCTATTTGATGCCGGATCTGTCAAAGAGCATGTGGCATGAGGATCCACCACGCGCGATCACTGCGATGAAAGTGGCCGTCGCATTTGCCTCGATCGGCTTGGATCAGCACGATCGTGTTGGTGTTCTGCCTTTCAGTGATGCTCTGGACAGCACTGTCCGACCGACGTCAGGACGCGGTCGACTGAGTCTGATTGCAGATACCATGAGTCGCGCCGCAGAGAAGGCCCGTGATAACCCAGGCGGCACCGATCTTGCAGCCGCGCTGGCGAAACTCAGGGGGCTACGAATGCGTGAAGGTCTGCTCGTGATCGTATCCGACTTCCTTGATCCTCACGGGATTGAAGTCATGACATCCGAGTTGAAGAAAACGCGACATCGTCCGTTGCTTGTGTCAATCACTCGCCACAGTGACCGCGAACCAGACGTGCACGGCGATATCCGCGTGCGGGATTGTGAGACAGGCGATATGCAGGATGTTTCGGTCACCACCCATGTCATGGAACAGTACCGCGAAGCATACGACGCCCATTTCCAGAAACTGCAGGATTTTGCTCGCAGCCGGCAGGGAAACTTCCTGTTTCTGGACCATGAGCTTGATGTCATGAAACAGTTGGCCCAACTATTTGAGGGTGGGAGTTTCGTCGCATGACTTTCACTTTCCTGTCTACTATCGCGACCCTTGCTGGAATTCTGAGTCTGGCGTTGGCATTGGTACTGTTGCAGCGTTTGCGTGTACAACACCGCGAGATCGAAGTCGTCAGTACGCTCTTTTGGCAGGCAGCCGTGAAAGAGACGCGTGCACGGGTCTTTATCAAGGAGTTCCGACATTGGCCGGCATGGCTACTTCTCGTGCTGATCGCATCGGCTCTATGGGTGTTGTTGGCCGGGCCACGTTGGTCAGGCAACGACCAGATGCAGCATGTCGTGTTACTGGACGGCAGTATATCGGACCCTTCCGTGTCGAACTCAGATCTTGCCTTGGCAACGGAAAAAGCGTCCAAACTACCAATCATGAATCGCGAAATCATTCACGCGGGTCCACGATTGGAAACGTTGTTGCGACCCGGCGAACCGGTGCAGCTAGCGCAACTACGGTGGGAAGCAAAACGGATTCCCAGTTCAACAGGACTCGAGTGGGCTCTGGATGCGTTGTCATCGCGGGTTGCCGCGGATCAGCCACTCACTGTTCATGTCATTGGTGATGCGGAGTTCGATGATCGGTTTCTTGACGGTTTGCCTGCGGAACTTACTGTGTATCGCATTGACCGCGGGCCAAGACCAGAGAAGCCCTTGCTGCGGTCGCTCGGTTTGTCCAGTGCGTCCTCTGGTGTCTGGCAAAATGTTGATGTGTTGTTTTCCCCGGAAAACGCAGATGCATTTCAAATCACGGACTTGGAACTGACCCTCGACACCCAACCAATCGCTAATCGCGTTGTCTCGACAAACGACGGTAATTACATCGTGGAGGGAGTTCCTGCTCGGGGCGGGATCTTCCGTTTGAGCTACCAAAACAGTCAGGTCGGTGCGCTTACCCTCCCCAAACGCGAACCGATCAAAATCCTGTTCGAGTCCACGACGCCGAAGACATTGAAAGATCTGGTGTTGCTGGATCCCGCATGCATCGAGGTCACAACGGATGCAGACTTGGTGGTTGGCCCAAGTGATCAAGCAGATCTTTGTTTGGTGTCCGATGCGGAAGCTGCGTTTCAAATCGATACCGAAATCGAAGATGCAGAGTCGGCTCTGAATTCATTGATTGATGAATTGGCCTTACGACAGATTGATGCGACAGGATTAGCAGAGCAAAGCGGACGGGTTGTTGATGTACGCGTTGCGGTAGCCGATTCCAGACGTATTTCTCTCTGGAGAAATCTCTTCACATCAACCTATAACTTTCAGCAGAGCCGCGCGTGTCCGATTTTCGTGGCACGTTCGATTCGCTGGCTGGCTGGACAACCTGAGTTGGTACCGTGGGCTGAACAGGGAATGCGGCTACCGGAAGCTCGCCCCGTATTTGACCGCATTTCTGGCTCGACTGCCCAAACCAATGACGGCCGCAACTTGCAGGTCACCCGATTGACCCGGCCCACGCAGATTCAGGGGTTGTTAGCAGATTCTCCGAGCTCAAGCGTTGTGGCGGGCGTTGGAGTGGCTGCGTGGATTGGTGCGTTTGCGATTCTGTTGCTGCTTGCTGAATGGACGCTTTTTCAGAAGGGACGCATGCCATGATACTGTTACATCCCTACATGCTGTTGTTTGCGTTGGTAGCATTCATTCCCTGGTTTGGTCCTTGGAAGGGCCCGCGCGCGACACAGAATTTGTTGCGTTCGCTTGTGTTCGTTGCAATCTCGGTGGCCATGGCCATGCCGCACCTACCATCTGGACAGACGACACCATGCAAAGTACTGATCATCGACCGTAGCCCTAGCATTTCGCAGGCTTCACGAGCATTGGCTCTCTCGCAACTGGCAGAGTTTGCTCAAGAGCCCGACAGCCATCTGGTCACCTTTGGTGCTCCGTTGCAGTCTGCAGCGTTGTCTGGATTTTCATCCGTAACGGCAATTCAGGACCACCCCTCGAGGGGAACTTCGCCACTCTCCGCGGCCATTGCCCGTGCTCAGACACTAATTCCAAGAGGGACTGGTGGAAGCGTGACGATAGCCAGTGACTCGCTTGCAACGCGTCCCGACGACAATCGAGCCATCGCTGCGTTGCGAGAACAGGAAATTCCCGTGCATTGGGTTCAGTTGGAAACGGTCCCGAGAACCACAACCCCGGTAGCAGTCAGTTGGTCAACGCCACTTCGCAAAGGTGCAAATTCGCGGATTGATGTACGTCTTGTTTCCACGACAACAGCAACATCTGGCACTTTGATTCTGAGGGCAGGGGAAACCGAATTGACGCGTGCAAATTTCAGCGCTGCTGCTGAACAAACAATTCAGCTGAGTTTTGAACCGGACGAGTCAGGTTTTGTTGATGCGGTGGTTGTCGCTCAAAATTCAGACGGCAGCGAGAACGCACTTGCTGCTGTCCTGCCGATTATGCGTCCCCATCAGTTGTTGTATCTCGGTGATCGACAGACTGGCGGTAACGAAAAGTTAAGCGATATGCTGGGGCCAAGCTTCGATGTCGTGACCGTGGACCTCAGTGATACTCGTGGACTGCGGGACGCACTGAAACGCTGCGACCTTGTATTGCTGGATGATCAGCCTGCGGAGAACGTATCATCCCGGAATGAGGAAAGCATTGTTGATGCGGTGCGGGATGAAGGACTCGGCCTGGTGATGAGCGGTGGTCGTGCATCCTTTGGGGGTGGAGGCTGGCATGACCGTCCAATTGAAACGCTATTGCCCATCGAGCTTGTACAAAAGGAAGAGAAAAGAGACCCTTCGACTTCTCTGGTGATTGTGATTGATACGTCTGGCTCCATGAGTGGTGTGCGAGTGCAACTCGCCAAAGAGGTTTCGCGATTGGCAATGAAGCGGTTGCTGCCACACGACAAAGTTGGAATCGTCGAGTTCTATGGTGCGAAACGTTGGGCTGCTCCTCTTCAACCAGCATCCAACGCGATTGAATTGCAACGGGCACTCAACCGCATGGACGCGGGCGGGGGAACCGTCATTCTGCCTGCATTGGAAGAAGCGTTTTATGGGCTTCAGAATGTCGATACACGTTACAAACACGTGCTCGTGCTCACCGACGGAGGAGTCGAGTCAGGCGATTTTGAATCGTTGATGAGGCGGATGGCGAACGAAGGTATTAATGTATCGACCGTACTTGCAGGTGGCGGGTATCACAGCGAATTCCTCGTCAACATCGCGAACTGGGGCAAGGGGCGTTTTTACAACGTACCCAACCGCTTTAATCTGCCAGAGATTCTGCTCAAACAACCCTCAACGACCAAGCTTCCTTCCTATCGGCCAGGGCAGCACATTGTTCAGGCTCGTGGCGGTCCGGGATGGTGGGGCGAGGTCGATACGAGCAGTTTGCCGCCGCTGGCAGGATACGTTGAATCCAAGCCACGCGAGGGTAGCGAAATATTATTGGAAACGGTTGCCGAAAAGCACCCCATACTGGCTACCTGGCGTTATGGTCTGGGACGTGTCACAACACTCAGCACCGAACCCTTGGGCGAGGGTACCGAACCCTGGCAGAAGTGGTCTGATTATGGCAATGCGTTAGCGAGAATCCTGCAACGTAGCACGGGCGACATACGTGAACCCTTCGAATTTGAGTTTGAGTTTGACGGTGGGGACGTGCTGATCCATGCAATCCGTCAGCAACCACGGAACCTCACCGCAGAAAAGATCAATCCACTTGCAAGGCTGCACGACTCAAATACCGAGATCGAATTTGTGCGACGAAGCCCGGATCGGTATTTGGCGCGACTGCCAACCCCCGCGATTGGAGAAACGATCAAACTGGAAACCTCGGCGACGAATACTCAGGACCGTTGGAAGATCATGTCGGTAATGTCACCAGTGATGGCTGAGCATTTCGTTGACCCGGACAACGCCATGGATGCTACAACGCTTGTAACACTTACGGGAGGTCAGCGCATGTCACCCAAGTCAGTTTGGTCAAATGGATCCACTTCACAGCCAGAGGGTGACACACTGATCCCGTTGTCTCCTCTGTTGTACGGCATTGCCTTGCTGCTGTTTCTGGCCGAAATCATCTACCGCCGACTTCCTCGGCGGACGCAGGCAGTTGCAATGCAGGCCCCCTCAATCGTGCTGTTGTTCTGGTTGAGCTTGCAAGCGGCGACAGTCCACGCACAGGAACCCTTGAGTAACGAGGTGGCTGTAGCGGCAACCGAGGTTATTGACGTCGGGCTGCGAGACGGTGTCAGTGATACTGCAGTCGCTCAGCTTTTTGACCGTGCGATCCTGAAAGAGGGAAACCTGCAAAGCACGCTCGATTGGCTGTCGGAATCGACAGGGGATTTAGCCGACCCGCGGAACCGGATCATTGCTGAAATCGAAGTCAAGTTGGCAGCACGACGAGGCGATCTGCAACGCGCATCTGATCTGTTGAAGGATCTGCTTGAACAACAGCAAGTACTTGAGTCGCGGCTCGATTTGGTCCTGATTCAGGCAAAATTCCATGACGCCCTTGGTGAGACTGATGCCGCAAAAGAGCTGTACACGAAACTCACTGTGTCAGAACTCGCAGAAGCCGATAGGCAGACGGTAAGCCTCCGCCTGGCGTTGATGGGCTTGTTAGGCGACGCACAGGCGAAACAGGGCAGCGATGCACAACCGTTAATCGATCTGGCGACAAAGTCGGACGATGTCGGTTTCAAAAATCGCGCAGCAAATGTCCTGGCCGTACAGAATCGACATGCCGATGCCCTGAAATTGTTCACCATTACTGGATTGGGCACCCAGAAATTTCGAAGCGCCAGCCGCGTCACGGAGTGGGCCATCCGTGCGAAAGAGCGGGACAAAGCGATTGAGACTGCATGGCAGGCCGTTGAAACTGCGCAGTTACGGCGGGACCGCAATTACGCCCTAGCGTTACTTGTCGAAGCCTATCGCCTGAAGAAGCAGACAGCTGGAATTGAGACCTTGGTCGATGAATTCAAACGCCGGAATGATGCAGCTGAACCGATGACGGTGGAGATGCAGAGAGTGTGGATTGATCTGCTCCGCGAGTTGGGACGATACGACGACGCAATCGCACTGTTTCGGGAGAGTGCAAGTGCAGCGTCGACATTCACGGTTGAAATGCGACGTGAGTTGCTGGAACTCGAGGGGGAAGCTGGCAATACGAAACGAATGATTTCAACTTACCGCGAGCTGATTGAAACGGAACCTGATGAACTCGCTTGGCGCGGTGGGCTCACCCAGATATTGCTCGAACGAGGTGATAACGAACAAGCAAAAGCATTATGGAGCGACTACGTTAACGAAACGGAACGTAGTACAGTGTTGATGAATGCCGCACAGACTCTTGGTGAACTGGGTCTGGATCTGTTGGCTAAAAACACCGTTGAGCGAATGGTTAAACTGAGGGTCAATCATGGTCAAGCTTTGCTCTATTGGGCAGATTTGCAGCAACGCCGAGGCGATGTGGAGGGCGCGGAAGCCTCTTTGAATCGAGTGCAGGGGTTTGAGGATGTCGGAGACGATGTCAGGGCGGAACTGGCCAGTGCCTATGAGCGGATTGGCAGGCAGGACAAGGCGATTGAGGTCAACGAGGCAATTCGTGCTACGCGAAAAGTCGTTGCTGAGGATCTGGAAATGCGACTTGCCTGGTTGTACAGCGAAGTCGGCGACGAGGAGAAAGCGCTTGACCAATGGTTGGCTTTGTGGCGCAAAATAACCTCGATTCCACGTCGCAGGTATGTCGAAGACCGCTTGATGACGGTGGCAAGCCGACTGGGAACCCTTGCAGACATAGCGATTGAAATTGAGGAAAAACTTGCCGATGGAACCGCCGATTCGCGTGAGGCCGGCCTACTGGTCCGTATCTACAGTCGAGTCAATGACTCGGTTGCTGCCACCGAAATCTCTGAAGAGTATATGGCACAAACCGGAAAAGACCTGGTGGACCAACTGCAGGAGAAAGGCCGGATCTACCAGATCTGCAACGACTATTGGAACTATGAGAAGGTCATTGAGGAGTTGATTGAGGTCGATCCTGAAGGGGAGACTGAGTACCTGAGACAACTGGCGCTGAGCATGTTGGAAAGAGGAAAGGCGCAGGATGCCCGCAATGTATTGATGAACTTGCGAACAGCTGATGATGGCAAAGACTCAATTGGTGGTGAATTTGAAGCCGGTGTACTCTCACTGGTCGGGATGAAAGACGAAGCCGCAGACGCCTACCGGCAGGCCATTGCGACGCACCCAGACCGAATTGAATCCTATCTGCTTTTGGCAAATCTGCTCAAGGAAAACAACCAGACCGAGCGTGCTGTCGGGATGTTTCAGTATCTCGCTGAAAATGCCCAACGCGATGATCTGTTTACCATTGCAATTGACGGCCTTCTGAACATGGAGGCCAAGGGTCGCAACATCCAGTGGGCACGTCGGATCACTCTCGAGCGACTCGCAGGTCGCGAGGACAAGAACTATCTCTATCAGCTATTGTCCGATCTCTCTGCCGAAGTGAACGATAAATCCGGACAGATTCGGGCCATGGAGAACTCATTGGCTGTATCTGGAACGAGGCGTTTATCCGTACTCCGCGAATGCATGGAACTCTCGTCCAGAATCCGCGGAGGAGTCTACTACTCTAGTTCATCTCGTGGACCCTCGAATAAAGGGAACCTGCCGTTCTTTGCCTTTGGTCGAAGACTGATCGGACTGAATGAACTGATGCCCCCACAGGTATTCCTTGATCTGGGCAAAGCGTTTCTCGATGACGGTGATACACAAAGCGCGGAACGCACGTTTGGCATGGCCAGGAATCTTGCCGATCCACGTAGTTATCAAAGGGAAGTTGCGGAGATCTTTGAGAAAGCGGGCAAAACCCCCGAAGCATTGGCGCGATATGATCGTCTACTGCGCACCAGCCCTTCAGATGTTCCGTTGATGGCTCGTGTCGCAAAGCTGAACGAAAGTGAAAAGAAAGATGCCATCGCGTTCAGGTTCTATCAGGGAGGTTTGAACCTACTATTGTCGCAAACACCGTTGACGACAAGAGAAGCAAGCAACACGGGACAACAGAGTTTTTGGAGCAACAATCGCGATGCGTATCAAACGTATTCGGATGAACTTTTGATGGGCATGTTGGTCACCGTCCCTGAAAAGGAACTTGATGCAATGGTTACCGACCAACGTGAGCGACTGTTCGCTGATCTCAAGCAAATTACTGAACTGCGCAAAGACCAAAAAGTTGCCAACACGCTATCCGAAGCGCCAAGGGTCGAAAAACGCTTCACACAATTGCAACGAATCTACCTCGCTCTTGCACAGATGGAATCGCTCGAAGCAGTCGACGCGGTTCTGCTGAAACAATTCCCAGATGATGGAGCGTTATTCGCTAACATTACAACACTGCGTCTCAATGCCGGACGCCGTGACAGTCTGGCAAGGTTGATGCAAAGTAACCTGATCTCGGCAACACAGCAGGCAACTATCAAAACCATGCTCGGCGAAACTGACGTGGACGTTGGAAACGCCACCCTCACCCCGACCCAGATGTGGAAAGCACTGTTGCCCGCATGGATCAAAGATGACCGTGAGTTAACACTTAAATTACTGAGACGGTTGAATCAACAGAGCGTGCGGGGCAGGGCGGGAACACCTTCTTACGTCGTGGTCAATGGCCGCGCCGTTCGCCAGACTCGTTCAAACCTGGGTGACGCTCGCACATGGATGCAGTTGGCGGTGACTCTGGGTGATGACAGCCTTGCACTCCAATTGGCAAGGGCCAACTGCGATCGTTTGACATACCAAAACCAGCAATCTTTCTATCAGATGTGTCGGGAGATACTCCCCGAGACACGCTTCTCCGAGTTAGTACGATACGCGACCAATCAGCAAAGTCAGAAACCGGAAAGGCTGGCTAATTATCTCTGGTTGCTGGCGGAGATGAAAGAATATGTGTCCGACTTGCAACCAAGTGACGGCGATTTGCTTGGATTGATCCAAAATGGCACCCTGCGTCTTGGTTACTCATTTCCCTTTCCCGTTGCGATGCAGGTCTTTCCTGAATCGATTCGCGCGGATGCATTTGCCGAGACCATGGAATCCGTCACCCCGAAAATTCTGCCCCAAGAGCTGATCCGGGTTCCATTCAACTATGACAAACCCATTGATGAGGCAACGCAGAAAGTGGTTTTGGCTGCTTTTGCCGAAGGAATTGATGCCGCCTTGCAGGACAATTACTTGCGCTATTGCTCGTACTATATGCCAAGAACTGGCACTGTTATCAAACTCAAGGAAAATCAGACGCTTGCAGTCAAAATGCTTGATCTCTTGACAGCAGACAAGGTGCAGAAAAGAGAGCCGAATATTTCAAAGATGGCTCAACTTGTCAAAGCGATGGTTTTATATCAATCCGGTGAGAAGAATGAAGGAATCAAACTTGCGCTCAAGGCAGGGTCCCCATTCGAAACTGTCTCTGATAGCTATCTCAGGATGACCCGCACGTGGGTCTACAATCAATTCCTCAGTGGGGATGATACACAGATGTTTCTCGATGCGTTGCCTGGCAAGCAAAACGGGAAAAAACTTTCAGTCGAAGATCTGGACAAGCGATTTGCCTTGCTGCAGCGGGTGCGGGCAACTGCTGCACTGAACATGTTGTATGCACAGGCCGCAGAAATGTATCCGAACGAGTCCAAATACAAAAGAGCGAGGTCGACATCGACGGCCAAACCCGAAAACGTTTTCAAGGATATCACGCTGCAAGAAAAACGCATTCAGGAATTGCAGGGGAAGAACGTGAACGGTCCGCAGAATGCAAACCAGAAAAGCCAGGATGCAATCAGGTCCCGATTGGCTGCATTGTGGAACTCCGTTGACCATCGCGTGAACGCCATGAAGTACTGGACAGTGGTGGATGACCATCAACGACAAGCATCAGAAGCAGCGAAAAAGCAGAAAAATAATGCTGATGCTGCGAAGAGCAACCAAAAAGCTGCCGAGCGAGTGGTTAAGCCCAAAACTACACCCAGTCAGTCCAACAAGGCGACCGCCTCTAGCGACGAGACCGAGAAAAAATACGCGAAGGGTCTGTTGGGTGTCAAAGCAGCACTTGACGCTGGTGATGAATCGGGTGTGTTACGGACTTTGCGAACTGTGTGGCGAACATTGCCTCCAGCTGTCTCGAGCCCGTATGGCTCGAGAGTTGTGGTACGGCCGTTGAGCGTTTCGTGGCCTACTTCCAAAGCCCCTAAGAAACCCAAAAACCTCCCAACAATACAAAAGAATGGGACGCGTGTAACCAATTCTGACTCGGCTCGACGTCAGAAACGCGGTGGGCTGTCGACGTTCGTCCCTCCCGCACGCGTGGCCGCAACTCCGCGTCCCAAGGCGTGGGATGTCCTTGCGGAGCATCCCTATGTATTGCCTGAGATGCATCGCATCGTACGTGCGAGCTTTCTAGCACCAGCAAATGCCCAAGCCGTTTCACTTGGTTTACTCAAGGCTGAGCGACTTGCGAACGGTGACGAGGTGGTTCTTGCAGGCTTGGTCAAAAAACTTCAGCAGGGTCAACTAACCGCGCCTGTGTTGGATGGATTTTTTGAGATCGTTCGTGAACGCCCTGAGCTGATTAATGACAGCAACAAGTGGGTGCTCGACAATTTAATGGACCAACTGGGAATTAAGAATGGTGATCAGGCCAGATTGCTTGCACCTCTTTATGCGCGAACCGGTGACCTCAACACGGCCTCGGCATTGTTTCGCGTGAGTGCATTCTTTCCATCAAAGACGGGAAGCGGTTTCGCTCGACTGATTGATCAAGCTCAACCCTTTTTTCAAGGCGCTGATCTGCTTGTACTCGCTGAGGCAATGTTTGAAACGGCATACAGCAGAAAAATGGCACTTCCCACAGTACTTGAACTGCGTCGCGACACGTTACCCGTGGCTGCAGCTGCGGAAGTAACCCGCAAGGATTTTCCAAGTATCCGTCTCATCCATGATGCGTACGACGTCAACACACTGATTGCTGGCACCAGTATTTATGCAGGTAGCGGCAACCATCAGGCAGCAATTGATTTTCTGTATACGCTTCTCAAACAACACGGAAAGCCGCTCGCTCCGCTCACAACCAGTGCGTCCCAGTATTACGTCAATCGCGGCAGCAAGCGCCCATGGTTGTTGACGCGAACCAATCTCTTGGATCTGTTCTCGGTTTCATCCTCTGCATCAACGCAGCAAAAAGATACCTGGTGGCGTGCTGCCGCTACCGCGGTTGCCACACTACGTGATGATGAAACGGTCAGCCGAGAAATTATTTGCGAGGCGCTTTTGACAATTGCGTATTGGCAAACACAGGGAGAATTCACTGAGGCTGGCAAGATCACACTTTCAATGGTTGATGACGAATTGCTCCAAGACGCAAAGAAGCTGGAACCGCTGGCTGTGGACCTGTATCGTGAGGCTGGATTGATTGGACGCTCATTTGAACTGCAACGCCGGATGCAGCAAGAAGGAAATCTATCGTACACTCGCTTTGGAGAATTCGTCCGTGTTTGCGCCGGCCGTGAGGGAGCGGACAGCGGCAAGAAACTATTCAATGAGCTTGTAAAATTGAGTTTGGACGATGCTTTACTGTCGGCTGGAAAAGAGATTGCAGCAGATGACACAGAATTCCTTGGTACGATCGAGGCCTTGGAAAAAGAGAAAAAGGCGGCCGAGCAAGCGTATCAGAAACGTGCAGCATCCGCGGCTGCAAGAAATACGCCGAAAGTGTCCCAGGCGTCCCGCACTGGGGCTTCCCAGGTTCGGGCTACCGGGAAAGGTGTCGCCCTGCCCCTGTCTGCTCCTCTGAAACTGAGAGCACTGCCACTGAAGCGAGTCTTGAAGAAGCCCTGAGAGGCGACACTACGCATGTCTGCGAAAGCGTTAAGGTTTGGCTTGGGGCTCGCAGATCGTTGACCATCCCTAACGCTGGGAACGGGATGCAGCTTCCCAGTCTTTCATCAACTTCAAAAGCGTGCGAGTCAACTCGGGTTTGCTGCTGGAAAGATCATGCTCTTCTTCAGGATCGCTGGACAGGTCAAAGACGGACTCGATGGGTTGCCCTTCACCGGTCTTGGTGACGAGCTTCTGGTTGCCATCACGCACGGCTTTCCATACACGATCCCCCCGTTTCCCTCGCCAATACAAAGTGCGCCGGACATCTGGTTTGCGTTCTACGATGTGATTGATGATGTCGTATCCATCCAATTGCACGTCGGCTCGTTCGCCATCAGCTGCGTTGAATTTTCGATTTACATTGGATGCACCAGCAACATCTAGAATCGATTTCGTCAGGTCGAACGTGATGCAAACTTGATCACTGGTTTGTCCCGCAGGGATTCTTCCCGGCCATCTGATGATCAAGGGAACTCGGATTCCACCTTCGTAGGTCATGCTTTTACTGCCACGCAACGGTCCCATGTTCGCCGCGTTCGCAAAGCCGCCGTTGTCAGATACAAAAATAACGACCGTGTTGTTTCGTTGACCGCTGTTGTCGACAGCATCCACGATCTTCCCAACGCTCCGGTCAAGGGACTCTATCATTGCAATGTAAGCGTCCGCATCCAGTTCCATCCAGTTTTCGCTGGTCACCTTCTTGCTCGCGTCGCTCGGGCCTTGGAATGGAAAGTGAGGTGACTCATGTGAGATAAACAGCAAATAAGGCGTTTGCGTGTTTTCGATAAAATCAACCGATTCTGCAGTAATCAGATCAGTCATATACCCTTCCCGATAAACGGGCAAATCATTGGCGAATAGCACATGCAAGTCGCTGGTTTCACGATGATTAAAGTAATGCACGTTGCCACCCAAATAGCCAAAAAACTCATTCCAGCCATGCTCGATTGGATTGAATCTGGGTTCGTATCCCAAATGCCACTTGCCGAACACCGCAGACCGGTATCCTTGGGCATTCACCATTGCCGGCAGCACGGTCTGCTCTGCCGGTAACCCCAGTTCGTGCTTTTTCGCGAGTCGCACTGCATCGTCGTAGCGGCCGACATTGCCAGTTCCGATTGCACATTCCAGTCCACCGGCATATTGCTGATACCTTCCCGTCAGGAATGCAGTACGAGTGGGACTGCACTCAGGCCCATTTGCATAGTGTTGCGTGAAACGTACTCCATCCTTTGCAAGCTGATCGATATGGGGCGTTTTAACCTGGGGATGCCCGTAGCAGCCCAAGTCACCGTATCCAAGATCGTCAGCCATGATCAAAACAATGTTCGGTTTCGCTCCATTGGCATGGCTGGCTAAGAATATCAGGGCCATGAATGCAAAAAAGAAACGTGGTCCCATCGGCTCGTCTTTCGTGGTTTGGGTAAAATCAACAAACATCGGACCGTCAGGATGACGACGTCCAATATCACTCAAAGTTGGATTGCGTTAGTGGTCTGCAAATGGGTCGATCGGGGAGCCAGATATCCGGAAGCGAACAAGTACCATGCAACTCGAGGACAATTCCACCAAGCGGGTCATGGTGGACTCTCTAAACCCGAGCATTGAATGGCACAAGCAACTGCTAGGAAGGCGGGTGAATTGGTTCCCAGTCCTCAATGGTGACCCAGCCTGATCCAACCGCTTCGACGGTGATCCGAAGATACCTTGCGGTAGCAGAGAACGAGAGTCTCTCATCTTGGATTTCGGACGATTTGTTGGATTCATGCACCTTGGTCCACTTCACGCCATCGTTTGAAACACTCACGTGGTAGCGGATATTTGTACGATTCTTAAAACGAATATTCGCACCCGACAATGATTTTTCGATTCCAAAGTCAAGTTGTATCCACTGTGGCGTGGTTCCATTTGATGCGGCCCAGCGGGTCGCCTTGTCGCCGTCAACCGAATGATGCGGGTAGTTTCCCGATTGATGGGACGACGCCGAAATCGTTCCTTTCGGCGTCGACATCGGTTGACTGGGACGGGCTTGGGGTTTGCGACGTCGGTCAGGATCATAATCAGGGTTCGGCGTCGGCATTTGAGCCGCAACCGATGTTCTCCAGTTTTGGAGCCGTTTTGCCAGATCATCTGCGAGCTCACGCTGCTCACTCGCTAGATTACTTCGTTCAGCGGGATCCGTTTCAAGATCGTACAGCTCCAAGTTCCCCCCTTCATAAAACTCGATCAGCTTCCAATTACCTTTTCGGATCGCGCCATAAGGAGTGGTGCGATGGTAGTGTGGGTAGTGCCAATACAATTCGTCTCGCGGCCAGACGGCTTTGGAATTCTTCAACAGGGGTACAAGACTAAGTCCATCCACGTGTTGCATGGGTAGAGGTGCGCTCCCGGACATCTCCAACAGAGTTGGGAAAAAATCATTCCCGATGATAGGTACGTCGCACTCTGAGCCCGGGGCCGTGATCCCGGGCCAGTGGATCATCGTTGCGACGCGGGTGCCACCCTCATAGGCCAACGCTTTTGCCCCTCGCAAACCCGCCGATGCGAGCTCAGCGGTGCCTCCATTATCCGAGGTAAACACAATGATGGTATTCTCAGCGAGCCCCAATTCCTGCAGCTTGGCCCTCACTCGCCCCACACTTCGGTCGAGCAACTCAGTCATCGCCGCAAATGCGGGATTCACGCGCTGAGTGTAGGGTTTTGCCAACGACTCGGCTTTCTGCCGGTATTTCTGAACCAGCTTCGGCGGCGCCATGATCGGACCGTGAACTGTGTAGTAGGAGAAATAGAGAAAGAATGGTTGTTCTTGATTTGCATCGATAAATTCAATCGCCTCATCGGTGAGTGCGTCGGTCAGGAATTCGCCAGCACGTCCATCCTCCAGATTGGGCATTCCAAATGGCGAAAAGTATTTCCCTGGACCTTTGGGTTGTCCCCACTCACGCCCCGCTATGTTTTGGTCAAAACCATGCGATGTTGGGTAATGTTGCTCGAAATCATCAGCGCCTATCGGCATCAAATGCCACTTGCCGACAAATTGGCTCTGATAGCCCTCGGTCTTTAACGCCTCTGGTAACGTTGTTTCCGACAAATTCATCCGCATGTTCCAATCGGGAATGTTGAGTGGAGCATTCCCTCGTCTGTGCCCAGCGATCCAGTCGGTCAGGTTGGTTCTGCCAGGGTATTTGCCCAATAGAATGGCCGCTCTACTTGGGGAGCACACCGTACACGCGGAGTAGGCCTGCGTAAATTTGACGCCATCGGCGCAGAGGCGATCAATATTTGGCGTTTCATGGAAGGTAGACCCAAAGCACCCAACGTCCCCCAGCCCAAGATCATCAACAAGAAAAAATACAATGTTTGGCTTTTCGCTGCCACGCGCGGACGCGGCCACCAAGAGACAAAATAGTGTTATCAACGCAGGACGCATGGCAATCATGTACGCAAGTTGGGTGAGACAAAGGCGGCAGCGGCCGCTGGTAGGTGGATGAATCGATAATTGTACCACGTGCTTGCCAAACTGTATTGGAAAGCATTTCCATTCTCAAACGGAACTGCTTATCGAGCAAGCTTGTGCCGTTGGCGATACCATAAAAAAAGAACGCCCCGCTGCTCACAGGGCAATGTAGTTCAAACTCACTCGCCAACGACTGCGAAAATACTTTTTGCCAGTTTACGCGTGAGCACGCGAATTTCTGACTCGAGTCGCTGCGAGATGTTTTCTACCTCATGGTTCGCCGCACTCCCCATCGATGAACTCGAAATGCTTAACATACGGACAGTCAAATCTCGTGATACGCGTTCGGATCGCCAACGTTTCTGCAGAATCATCGGTTTGAATTTTTTGGTGTCGCCAAAGAACACTCGCCTATTATTCGTATTCACCCGATCAACGGAAGTCGACGAGTACTCTGGATTGAGATCTTTCAGAGTCCCTTTTCCTTTGAGTTGAATCTTGCATTCGAGCGGCAGCTTTCGAGTATCAAATGAATGGTCGATCGCAGTGGTCAGGTTTTCGCACTGTAGCTTAGGTGACTGCTGTAATTGCGATTCCCTCGTTAGCGGTTGCAAGGCATCAAGACGGGTGTACAACCGCCTCAGTCGGCGCACATCAAGATAGAATCCTTCATCAACGTTCAGCCCACAAGAATGTTTTCGTGCAAGGGATCTGAATGACATGTTTCTCGCAGTAAGAGTAATGATTCTGGTGATCGCATCCTCCTCCGCTTCTAATTGAGCTGATAATTGTGCCAATTGGTTCGCGAGAGCCTGGATTGCATACCGATCACTCTCAAGCCTGTCTGACAGATTGTGATATTCGGTTTTGGCAGCTTCCCATTCTTTTTTGGCATTTATGAGTGAGTGTTGAACCGCGGCCCATTGAATCTGAGAAGTGTTCGATTTCCTTGCGCGTGCTTCTACGCTGGGTTGTTGATGCAATAAACGCAAAAACACCAGTCCGATACAGTGGATCAAGCTCGTGATGTCATCACACTTCTTACAATAGTTTCCCCAGCAATCAGCTTCCTTGACGACGGCATCTTTATACACCGTCTCCGCTGCTTTCAGACGTGCTCGTGTGACTCGAAGTCTGGATTCGTGCTGATGCTCGTAATTCAGGATTCGTTCCGCGATGCTGTTGCGTTTCGCTTCAAGCTTTCCCTTGATCCCGAGCAGCCCTCGTCGAGTACGAAGATGAGTGTGAATCTGGTGCGTGTAGTCACCAAAGTAATCCGCTAATCGATTCATCGCATCACTCCGAAATCTTGTTCCAGTTCGACGCGAATAAAAGAAACGCAATCGTTCAAAGAGCTGCTGGCGGCGGCAATTTCCGCCGTACGGATGGCGTGCAGTGCCTGCAAACTGCCAATTCGTGTGACGGATTTGTTCAGACCTTCAATCGACTTACGTAGTTTCTCTCCCCCTTGCCATTCAATCTGCTCAATTTGGTAGTTCACGCTCAGGTTGGCTTGGCCTTGGGCCTGCCCGATCAAGCGGTGAGTTGTACCCGTCGATGTGGATGCGGAACGGAACGCAACAGAACAGTTAACCTGTGTTTTCAACTTCCGATCCCGGGCACGATGAACAAATCCATCGGTAACAGCGTTGGCTACCTCATTGGTTGACTTCGCAAACTGAACGACATCCTCATTTAGGGGCGATTCCAGCTCATGCATTTCACCTACCAGTAATTTCTGTTCAGCTTGATGCTGTTGAATCTCCTGACAGCATTGCCGCAACACAACGCCGCAGCTGGATTGATTCACCAAAGTATCAATGCGACGATTCAATCCATTTTGCGATGCCAAATTGATCACATTCAAGATCGCCTCATTGATCTGGATGCGGACGAGACTCAGTTCATGATTTGCTTTGGTAGACGCATCACTTGCGGACAACAGTTCCTGATCAACGTCCTTGATTGGTGTGCTGACACTTCTTTCTTGTTCGTGTGCCGCGGCCAGTTTCTGCTTCGACTCCTCGACGCTTGATCCAACTTCACGCATCTTCGAATTCAGGTTGTTCTCAAGTGTCGTAAGGGCCTTCAGACGCATCGGCCAGAGCGTATTTGCAAGCGATGAAAGAAACCCCGCATTGCTGCGCCTTGTGATGGATAGCGTTGCCGCGAGTGAACTCATCTCTTCCTGAAGATCAGTGTATGCATTGTCGTGCTCTTTTTGACTCTTGCGAGCAGTTTCAAGGTCATCCGCAAGGTCGGCATACACCAGGTCGTGTCGCAGGACAGCTTTCTCCAAGGCAATGTCAGCGTCCATGACATTGGCTTGCCGCTTACTTAATTCGTCATACAGATTCGCCACGTCATTCAGATCTTCTCCAAAAAATGCGGCAAACCGCTTTGCGTTATCCCATTGAAAGTGTGCAGGGGGGGTTGGTAAGACCAGCGTTTCCCAAGCCACGGGATCCAGTTGTTGTTCGTATTTGGCAAGCTCAGGTATTGCCTGAAATGCGTTCTTGGCAGAATCTGTTTGAACAAGTTCGGCAAGCAGGACTTCCTCCTCACTCGTGGGCTCTCTTTGGATGCCTGCGCCGAACTCGTTTGATTCCAAATCGGATTCACTGCGTGCCCGTGGGGCTGGTTCGTCTGAGTTATCCGATTGAGCTGAAACAGTTTCATGATTTGTATTATTAACATTTGACGCTGTAAATGAGGACTCATCACTGGCGACACGTTCCTCGCGTATGATTGAAGATGAATCGTCGAAAGAACTTTTCTTGTCAGACGGGGAGTTCCCCAAACTTGCTTGCGATTCTTTTTCGGCGACGGATTTTGCATTTGTCTCACCAACCCCTGTACTGCTGGCCTCAGACCGGGTTCCGCCTTGCCGTGGTTGTTTTGGCTCATTTTCAGTGCGAATGGTCGCGTCTTGCTGGTGGTTTTTAACCGGGTGCGTTTGCTCCGACCGCGGTTCTCCTTGTGATTGATCAACGCCTGAGGGTTTGGCATCACCGGTGTTGTGTTCAGCCTCTAGCGTATCCAGGGCGGATTGAGCGGTTGGCGACTTGTTACTGTCGCTCTGAGGATCGGTGGATGCCTGGTTGGCGACAGCGGAATATTCATGCAGCACGGTGGCGTCAACCTCAATGGGTTCAACGCCCTCTCTCTCCAGCAGTTCAATCGCTGACTCCGCAGCATGTCGTACTGCGTAACCTTTGTCCTCAAGCAGTTTCTTCAACGCAGCAATGGCGCGGCCATCGTTACGGTTCGCCAGTTCACTCGCGGCATCCCGACGGATATTGTCCGTGTCGTCGCTCAGACAATTAATCAGCGCGAGTACCGCTGCATCCGAGCGGTGCGTTCCGATGGCCTTTATGACATCTCGCCGAAGATAGCGATCATCGACGTTCAATAATTGAATCAGAGTCTTCAACGTCAACTCATCGTCCAGCTCGCCAAGTGCAGCTATCGCGTTCCGCCGTTCGTATGAAGTGGATGCATCGCCCAAAGCGACAGCAATCAGATTTTGATGATCAGCCAAATGTGAGTTTCCTTGATTGGGTGCCCGCAGGATCGCTCCGTTGTCCAGTCTAATACTGGGCTGGAGCACGTCTATTATTTCCTTTCCAAAAGGGCAGTTGCGTTGATCGTAAGTGGGGCTAAAAGTCCGATTCTGGCCATTTTTCCGGTACCCGGGTTAGATTCAATCCCTGAACACACGCTCATTGAGCTCTATCAGTACGGCCCGTAATCCATTGACTCATGGCGCAAGGAATCTGGATTTCCAGTTTTTTCGAACCCGCTTGCCTTTCCCTTGACCGTTGGGCCTTACTGCTCAATCGCTGGCTGGAGTCATGATGGTGGTGATTTGATGTTGGAACCGATTGGCTGAACTGTGCCCCTGAATTGTGCCCCTGAACTGTGCCCCTGAACTGTGCCCCTGAACTGTGCCCCTCCTTGTGACGTGCACCTGTGACGTGCCCCTAGCCGTGTTGCGGTGACATGCCACAGGATGTGTTGCAGTGATCTGGATGCACGTCCGCCAATGGAGATCCTTGGCCATCCATCTACTGCCCCTATCGGGGGCGATCTGACAGGGGTTCTGTCGAACGGCCAGCCCGATTAAAACGGGGCTCTTCTGACGCTACTTCCAGACCGTTTCTGGCGGAGCTGTTTTCAGAGTGATGACGGAAAGAATCTTCGTGGGTTTCCAACAAATCGAAATGCCTGATCACTTTGGACTCGATTCGACTGAACCCGAGGCTGATCGCCTGATTGGGGTGGCTAATGAACAGATCGAGCGGTTCATGTTGTCAGACCAGGAGGTGATTGAGAACTTCGTCACCTGTGATTTCCATCTGACGCAGTGTGCTCTTCAGTGGATTCGTGACAACCATTTACTTACGGGTGAGCGGTTTTGCGAACTTGGTAGTGGGTACGGGGTCGTGGCAATGTTGGCTGCCAGAATGGGGATGGAGTCCATTGGCATCGAAATTGAACAGGTACTGGTTGACGAAGCCAACGCATTGGCAGCTCAACTCAGCAACGATGCAGCTTTTCATTGTGGAAGTTTCATTCCGCGTGAAACACTTGAAAATCTGGACATGGATCGCGAAATTCGAAATGTAACCATCGAAGAAGATGATGTTTATCGTGAGATTGGGCTCGCAATGAACGATTTTGACCTGTTCTTTGCCTTTCCGTGGCCTGGTGAGCAGGTGTTCTTTGAACGGGTCGTTGATAAGTGGGCTGCGTCTGGCGCGATGCTACTAACTTATCGTGGCCGTGACGGAATGCAGTTGCAGCGTAAGGATTAATATTCAACCGCCCGCGCAAGCGATGAGTGCCCCATCCCTCTGATATGCCCCGCTGAATCCCGGTCACCTTTTGAGCGATCCGCCTGCGTTTCACGGAATTGTTGCCACGCTCGTAAACTGTCAAGCGGCGGATGTGATGAATGATTTCACATCTGGCAGTGGTTCTTACCAGCAGAGACCAGCATGACCGAGTTAACACGTGCCCAGACGGATCGCATCATACAGATGGCGTGGGAGGATCGCACCAGCTTTGATTCTATCCGCGTACAGTTCAAACTTTCCCCCGGTGATGTGATCAAACTGATGCGTCGGGAGATGACGCCCAACTCTTTTCGGATGTGGCGAAAACGAACTCGTGGTCGTACGACGAAACACGAACAGAAATTCGACTTGCAACACCCCGACAGCCCTACACGCCGGTTTCGATGCAGATCACAACGAGGCTGAGCATGAAGATTAAGCGGGTCCGTATAAAATCGTGTCACGAGTGCCAACAGGAAAAGCAGACACTGTACCGGGTGCGACAATCCGCCGATGCGCCATGGCAGTTTGTCTGCAAAGTGTGTCTCCTACCCATACGCACCGGGAACCCAAGTTATCAGTACGGAGGCACTTGGAAGAGCAAGAAACGACACTGACATCCGATCTCCCTGCATTTTTAAAAACGTTTCGCGACAACCTGGCACACGATCCGATCCGTTGGTGTTGCTTTCTCGCGTACTGAGGCCAGATGACCGTTCGTTTAGGTTAGGTTTTCCATGTATTCCGATGCCAACGTCTGGTGCTTCTGCATACGGTCCGGATCCATCTTGCGAGCCATAGCGCACATCATGGCCCAGCGAGGATTCTTTCCCAGTTCGTCAACGTGGTTTGATATCCACCGCCAGTACAGAGCATCCCAGATTTCACACCACTCGCCCTTTCCATAGTTGCTCATTTTTTTTACGTAAGCGGAACCGGAAAAATACGGCTTTGTTGTGATGTTACCCCCATCCGCGTTTTGGCTCATGGCGTAGACGTTTGGCACCATTACCCAGTCGTAACTATCAACAAAAAGTTCCATGAACCAGCGATAAATCTCGTCGGGATCGATCTCGCAAAGGAACATGAACCCACCCAATACCATCAATCGTTCGATGTGGTGACAGTAACCGGTTTCGAGTAATCGTTTGATAATCTCGTCGACTGGAGCAATCCCTGTGGTTCCATCATAGAAGGCTTGAGGCATTTTGCGATAATGCTGCCAGTGATTGGTTGTCCGCATCGCGACCCCGAGGTCGTTGTAGGTGGCTCGCATGAATTCGCGCCACCCGATGATCTGGCGGATGAAACCTTCCAATGAGTTGAGCGGAACGTCATGCTGTTTTGCATATTTCACAACCGCGTCGATGATTTGTTGCGGTGTCAACAGACCAATGTTCAGCATGGGCGTCAGGATGCTGTGCCAGAGCCAAGACTCTCCCTGGACCATCGCATCTTCGTAATCCCCAAAAGCCTCCAGACGTACTCTCGTGAAATGGCCAAGCCACTTTTTGGCGTCCTTGCGTGAAGTGGGATAATAGAGTGTTTCCAACGTTCCAAGATGGTTGGGAAACTTTTTCAGGACGTACCGGGCTGCATCGGTGTCGTAGTCATCGCGTTTCAACTGCAACAGCGGAGGGATCGCACCTAACAGTCTCTTGGGCACCTTTTTCCGGTTGTCTTCGTCGAAGCTCCATTTCCCTCCAACCGGCTTGTCGGACTCCATTAAAAGATCAAGCCGCTGACGCTGCCACTTGTAGTAATCCGCCATGAACCAACGTTTCTTTCCAGCGCGATATTCACGATTCTGATCGTCATCGCAAAGGAACATGGGATTTCTCAGAAAAGTGATTTCTGCTCCCAGTTCATCACAAACTTTTATCAGTCGCTTTTTCAGCAAAAAATCAGCCGGCTCAACCGTAACGAACTGGCGGTCACCTCCTTTCGAAATTCGTTTGAGGTGCCGTTTTAAAAAATCCCGCTTATGATCATGGTCAACATAGGTCACGCCGAATCCGGATGCTTCGATTTCACTGTGATATCGTTTCATCGTAGCGCGGTGCAACCAAAGCTTTTGAATATGGAAATTGATTGGGTGATGAAGATCGCCGAAAAATAGTGGGTCTTCTAACAGGACAACCTGCTTCGGTTCCAGCTTGAACCCGGGATG
>PKCN01000406.1 GCA_002862205.1 Planctomycetaceae bacterium
CCAAATGAGAACCCCGATGGCTGAACAGAATGAAGATCAGATCGACCTGATTGTCAGTTGTCTGGAGGACCCTGATTATCAGTTGTCTGCAGGACCCTGATTGTCAGTTGCCTGCAGGACAAGAGGGTCGCAACAGCGATATCGTTTAATTTCTTAGTTCAAACGTCCAGCATCGCACGGCAAAGAATGCTCGGACTTCCTCGCCAGTGACGACGCATCGAGCGAAGGTCTGCGGTTCCGCAATGATGCGAGCCATGTCCGCTTCGATTCCCTGGATCTCCTCTGTATAAGTTTGCTTGACACGATCGACGCCAAGGTAACAACCGATTTCAATGGGTGGCCCGAGGCCAAGCTTGGTCTCCAGAGGTAGCCGCCATTGGAACTGATGTGGTCCTACATACAGCCATACAGCACTTCAGTTTTTACCAGTGATGACATCGAGCGATTCATCCCCGTTGATCTCACCGTCTGCCACATGAGTGCCGGCACCAGTAGGCTCGGGACAAAAGATCGGCGGCATATCGCCGCCGGATGGGACGTCCTGCGACTTCACCTTCAAGCTTAAAACATCAGTGCACTGCCACCGAGGCAACAAACTTCAGCGGATTTCCGGCCAATCTCATCCGCAATCCGCTTGCAGATGCACATCCGTTGCAGATAAAGTGCTTATCCTAGGCGGTTCACCCACATGCACACCGTTTGCCTGTGGAACCACTTTTTCAAGCGACTGATGTTTTGCCGAAGGAGAATGAGGATGAGACAATTTTGCGCGATTTGCGCTGCGATGATGCTGCTGACTACCGCAAGTGCGAGCGAACCCGATTTGAAAGCACTGATCGTGGATGGCCAAAACAATCACAATTGGAAAGGCACAACGCCCGTCTTGAAGCAATACCTGGAGCAAACCGGACTCTTTGATGTCGATGTTGCCAGTACCGGGAAAGACACGAGCGACTTCGCTCCCAGGTTCGCTGATTACTCCGTGGTTGTTTTGAACTACAACGGCAGTGACTGGCCCAAGGAAACCCAGCAGAAGTTCGTTGAATATGTGCGTGGTGGCGGTGGAGTTGTGGTGTTTCACGCTGCCAACAATTCGTTCCCAAAATGGAAAGAGTACAACACGATTATCGGCCTTGGCGGCTGGGGTGGCCGGAACGAAAAAGATGGACCCTACATCCGTTACCGAGGTGGCAAGATTGTGCGCGATGGGTCTGCTGGTCGCGGCGGAAGTCATGGCAGGCAACACGAATACATCGTCGAGACCATTGATACTAAGCACCCAATCACAAAAGGGTTGCCAGCGAGTTGGCGACACGTATCGGACGAGCTTTATGATCGACTGCGCGGTCCCGCCGAAAACCTACACGTACTGGCCACTGCCTACTCGGATAAATCGACCAATGGCACGGGAGAGAATGAACCGGTACTTTTCACGATCAATTACGGCAAGGGACGCGTATTCCACACGGTGATGGGCGACAATGTGCAACAGATGAATTGCGTTGGTTTTGCCGTTTCGCTGCAACGCGGCGCAGAATGGGCCGCAACTGGCCACGTCACACAGCAAATTCCCGAAAAAATGCCCACCTCTGAGACTGTCTTACGAGTGAAATGACACAATTTATCAACCACAAATTCTTCTTTTACCTACGATAGAGAATGACCATTCAATCGCCCTCCAAACTGGCGTTGGCATTATTTGCCGGCGGAGTATTCACTTGTCTTGCAATGCTTCAAACCAAAGTAACCAAAGCTGAAATACCGCTTCTGGATCGGGAGCTGTTTTTCGGAAACCCTCAGATTTCTGGCGGCCAACTTAGCCCCGACGGCAAGTTCATCTCATTCATGAAGCCCTACAACGGGATCATGAATGTGTGGGTCAAGGAGTTCGCCGAACCGTTTGAGAAAGCTCGGCCGTTGACCGACTCAAAGCGACCGTTGTATGGCTACACTTGGACTGAAGACGGCAAGTTCATTCTTTTCGTCAAGGATTCTGATGGCGACGAGAACATGAATCTGTTCGCTGTTGATCCCAATGCGAAACCCGCGGCCGGAAAAGAGACACCCGAATCTCGCAACCTGACGCCACTCAAAGGTGTCAGGGCGCAGATCATACACGCAAGTCAGAACAATCCCGATTTGTTGTGGGTCGGACTGAATGATCGCGATAAAGCGTGGCACGACCTGTATCGACTGGAAATTTCTAGCGGGAAACTGACCCTGGTTTACGAGAATCAAGATCGCATTACCGGCTATGAGTTTGATTGGGATGACAATCTTCGTCTGCTCAGTCAAACGGATCCTGCTGGAAATCAGACGCTGTTACGGATAGACGGCGACAATTTGGAGCCGATTTATGAAACCAACGTGAACGAAAATGCTGGCGTCAGCGGGTGGGACCCCAAGAATGAGTCGCTGTATTTGATCACCAATAAAGCTGATTTGGATTTGACGACTCTATACAAGATGAATCCCAAAACGAAAGAACTGGAACTCCTCGAAAGTGATCCCGAGAAGCAAGTTGATTTCGGAGGATTGCGACTCGATCGAAACACGCGGGCGGTGATTTCGACTTCGTACACCGACGATAAGACTCGGTACTACTGGCGTGACAAGACTTGGGAAGGCAACTACAAATTTCTACAAGACAGTTTCCCGGGTCGCGAAATCGCATTCCAAAGTTCCACCAACGACTACAGCAAGTTCTTGATCGCAGTACACGGTGATAAGTACGCAGCGGAAGCCTGGTACTTTGATGCAAAGAAACGGGAGTTGATTCATCAGTACACTCCCCGCCCCGAACTTAAAGAAGTTGAAGAGCATTTGGCACCGATGATGCCCATTCGTTACGCAAGCAGTGATGGGTTGGAGATTCCCGGATACCTCACCGTACCTGCGGGTGTTGAAGCGAAAAACCTTCCTGTTGTCGTTCTGGTTCACGGTGGTCCCAAGGGGCCACGCGACAATTGGGGCTACAATTCCCTAGTGCAGTTCCTGGCAAACCGAGGCTATGCGGTTCTGCAGCCAAACTTTCGGGCAAGCGGTGGATACGGAAAGAATTTCCTTAACGCAGGTGATCTGCAATGGGGAAAGCTGATGCAGGACGACATCACTTGGGGCGTCAAGCACTTGATTCAAAAGGGTATCGCCGACAAAGATCGCATCGCCATCATGGGCGGAAGCTACGGCGGCTATGCGACGCTTGCCGGCTTGGCGTTCACACCAGATCTTTATGCCTGCGGGGTCGATATCGTCGGGCCCAGCAATATTTTCACGCTACTCGATTCAATTCCTGCCTACTGGGAGGCAGGAAAAGCTTTCTTGTATGGTATGGTCGGCGACCCAAAAACCGAGGAAGGCAAAGAACGCATCAGGAACGCGAGCCCACTGTTTAGCGCAAGCAAGATTTCCAAACCGCTATTGATTATCCAAGGCGCCAACGACCCAAGAGTCAAGCAAGCCGAGGCAGATCAAATCGTGATCGCTCTACGGAACAGGGGACAGAAAGTGAGTTACCTGTTGGCCGATGATGAAGGTCACGGATTTGCCAAACCGATCAATCGAATGGCCATGTATGCCGAAATAGAAGCATTTCTTGCTGAGCAGATCGGTGGCCGTGCCCAAAAAGAAATGTCCGACGAAGTCGCCAAACGACTCGAACAACTTCACGTCGACGTCAGCAAAGTTACTCACGAACCGAGCAAGAATTGAGCCTCGGCCACGACCAGGCACTCAGATCAACTTGAACAACAAGGAGCATATTATGAAACGCCGTGATTTCGTTACCGCTACCGCTGCAATCGGTGCTGCAAGCCTAGCCGCAGGTTCCTCAAATGCGGTGGCCAGCCCCGATAACACACCGGAACGGCGGGAGTTCAAACTGAAGTACGCACCACACTTCAATATGTTTAAACACTCAGCCGGTGATGATCCGATCGACCAACTAAAGTTCGCTGCGGACCAAGGCTTCACTGCCTGGGAAGACAACGGAATGAAGAAACGCGACGTTGATCTGCAATCAAAAATTGCCAAGACGATGGAGCAACTTGGAATGCAGATGGGAGTCTTCGTGGCCCATGGCTCGATCGGAAATCTGACCTTCGCCCGCAAGGACAAGGACGTCTGGGCCTCGGTGCTGAAGGACCTTGGCGATTCCATCGAAGTTGCCAAGCGAGTCAATGCAAAGTGGGTGACCGTTGTCCCAGGCAATGTCGATGAAACCGGACGAGACCGACTTGCGATGGGCTACCAAACTGCCAACGTCATCGAATTGCTCAGGCGTTGTGCCGAGATTCTTGAACCACACAACATCGTGATGGTACTCGAGCCGCTCAACTGGTTCGCCAACCATGGTGGAACTTTTCTGAAAGGTTCACCGCAGGCCTATTCAATCTGCAAGGCGGTAGACAGTCCCTCCTGTAAGATCCTGTTCGATATTTACCACCAGCAGATCACTGAAGGTAACTTGATTCCAAACATCGGAAAATGCTGGGACGAAATCGGCTATTTCCAATGCGGAGACAATCCGGGACGCAAGGAACCCGGAACAGGCGAAATCAACTATCAAAACGTCTTCAAGTACATACACTCACGTGGGTACGATGGCGTGCTCGGCATGGAGCACGGCAACTCCAAAAAAGGCGCCGAAGGTGAGCAGGCCGTGATTGAAGCCTATGTCGAAGCTGACAATTTCCAGGTGAATAGCAAAACCTAGATTGTGGTCATACCGCGTGGCGCTACTGGAGCAACTCCACCGGAACAGGGACAGCCCATCTTCTTCGCGCTCGCCGACCACAGCGGCGAGATGCTGAAGGCTCACCTCTTACCCACAGGTTTCCCAGGAGACCGTCTTCCCAGAATCCGGATTTAGCCGCCGCTGACCATGCCATACCGGTCGCCAAAGACCAAACGCAGCGCAACGACGGTAACACTTGATCCAGCAGGTACAGAACCGTGGCAGGGAGAGGGCCATCCCTAATCAACTCGCGAAAAAAACACCTTCACATCCGGGTGCATGGTGTACAGTCGGAACTGCCTGCCATCATGAATCAACTGACCGCTCGAGTCGTTCGTTCGGATAATTGGATTGCCTGGATACTTCTTCCATCGAATGAGATCATCTGAAACAGCGACGCAGGTGGTCCAAGGTCCCTGTCGTTTCTCATCTGCGTTTGCATGGTAGATCGCGTAGTAACGCCCCTGAAGACGGATCACCTGGTTAAGCGCTATGGCATGGCGATCATAGGCAGACGGGCCTCTGGTTAAGACTGGATCATCTTGAATGTTCGTCCAGGTCTTACGGTCTGTCGATGTTGCTAACCAGACAGCTTGGTCACCACGCTCGTAGAACAAATACCATGTTCCATCTTCAATCCACAGAGTCGGTGTCCCGTATGGTCCGGGTGATATTGGAGATCCATCCTGGTTCCGAACATCGAGGCGTCCTTGGTCGGTCCAGTTAATCCCATCGATCGAATTCAGCATGTGTGGGATGTCATCACGACCTTCGGCAACCATGTAATACCTGTCGCCATGGCGCACCACATGCACATCCTCAGTCCACGACTCTCCAAAGACCGGATTGGCTGGATGACGTTTCCAAGTCAGACCATCGGAGGACGTCGCATAACCCAGCATCTTCTTGGCGGATCTTTCACCACTGTAGCCTGTGTACCACAAGTGCCACCTTTCGCCATCCTTCAAAATATAACCGCGTTCCCGAATTTTTCGGTCCCAGGTTTCAGTGCCGGTTCCAGTGAAAATTGGGTTACCAGGATGGGGTCTGAAGTTTACCAATTCGTCGGGGAATAAACCGTCATCTTCCGAGTTGGACGCGACCTTGACCGAAATTTCACCCACCGCACGTGTCGCTGCTTCCCTCTCAACCTTCGCCATCTTGAACAACTGGACCGATCTGGCTCTGGAAGTGAGTAGTGGGACATTTGAGTTTTCAAGAGACACCCCAGAACGCGCCTTCATCGCAATCCGATAGTTACCCAGAGCGTCGGGAAAGTTTGTGTCCAAAACCGAGATTGTCTTCGACTGCTCGGCGAGAGTTACATTGGCTCGCATCAGGGCAGTCAGATGCCGATGACTCCAGCCTGCATAATCTGCCGAAACTGGTTTTAACTGCAGCGGTTTACCATCCAATTCAAGATACAATTGCTTGGCAAGCAACGGCAGAATCAAGTCTCGGTACTGATTCCACTTTTGAGAAAAATCTTTAACAGGATTCACACCATTCTTACGAAGTTCTTTCGCCAAGGTTACCTGATTCATCGCGAGTGAGTACTCGACCAGAACGCAATCAGCCTTCACAACGACTTGAACACGACGTTCAATTTCTCCATCGGGAAGCTCATGGGCATGAGCGGACGTAATTCCCAGCAACAGAATCAAGCCAAGTGACAATCGAGACATTGCCAACCTTTTTTGTAAGAACAGGTTTTGCAGAAGCGCTGTCGCAAACATCATGGAGGTCGCATTGCAACCCTCATCCGACAGCCCTATTGGAGTCACATCACCCTCGCCGTGGGAGGATGATGCGGAGGATTCAATCAGCGCTACTTGGCACTTGCGTCTTCTTCGATCACCCACAGCTTGGTTGGGCTCTCGCTCATGTAGTAAAGGCGGCCATTCGCTGCAACGGGCGTTGTACGGAGCTTTGTGCCATCATTGTGCTCAATCTCCGCAAGTAACTCCATCTCTTTACCGTGTTTGAAAACGTACATGATCCCATCGTCGTTGCCGACAAAGACCTTACCATCGGCGACACATGGCGACGACCAAGTATTGGCGAACATGTTTTCTGTCCAATACAGCTCGCCAGTTTTAGCATCCAGACAATGAACGTGCCCGCCGAGTTCAGTGATGTAAAGAATGTCATCCATGATCGCACAGGTCGACATCGACCGGCCAAAGTAGTACGTCTCGTCAGTCGGACTTGGTTTACCCTCGAGTACTGGACCACCGTAGTGCCATATTTGTGCTGAATCAGGATTGGGTTTTTCTTTCAGCTCGGGTTCGCGAGCCACAACCAAGGTCGGTGAGACGTCTTTGTCCTGACTTGTTGGTGTCTTTGTGATGTCGATGCAATAAAGGTGGCCAACACCGGTGTCGTGCTCGGGGTCCTGCCCGACGGCGATATAAAGCTTGTTCTTATAGACGACTGGAGTGCCAACAAAATCGTTTGCGGTACCACGCCCGCCGAGTCTGTAAACGGCGTCTTTTGGATTGCAGTCGAATTTCCACAAAAGTTCGCCGGTCGGCGTAAAGCTGTAGATCCAACCGTCTCCACCGGGGAAGATCAGCTGTGGCTTACCGTCTGGCTGGGCATAGGTTGGATTTGACCACTGACCATGCATGATGTTTCGTCGCGATTGACCCGGCAAGTTACTGGACCAAAGAACTTTACCGCTGTTCTTGTCAAGTGCCAGAAAGCTTGGCGAATTTTCCGAGGGAACACGTAAGTGTGCCGCATCGACCCCGTTACTGGTAACGAGAAACAACGTATCGCCAACGACCATTGGTGAGCATGTCGCAATGTTGTGTGGGAACACATTCAGCTCGCCGATCATGTCGACTTTCCAAAGGATTTTGCCAGTCTTGAGTTCAGCGCAAATCGCTTCGCAACGATTCCCGATGTACCAGAAACGATCGCCTTCAATGCAAGGTGTTGAACAAATCCCCTGTTGTGGCCAGTCCCAAACGCGGCCAGCCTTGAGTTTGTCGTGGACGATTTGCCAGATGAACTCCCCTTTCTTTTCATCGAAGCACATCATGACCCCCTTGTCGCCCTTGATGGCAGAATCACGAGGGAACTCATTATTCGTACCGATCAGGATCCGCCCGTCACTCATTACCGGACCGCCGTAGGCACGCGAACCCAACTGAATGGAGTACGCCACGTTTGTGCCATCTTCGATATCCCAGGATTCAGGAATTCCCTTGACCAGAGGGTTCGCAAAGTTGCGCTGTAAATGCCCGCCATACATGCGCCAGTCTTTTGGCGAAAGCTTCAGTAATTCTGGGGAATCCTGTGCCCTCACCGGGGCCAAGCACAGCAGGGTCTGCCAAGCCAGTGCCAGCAACAAGGTTCTTGTGATTGTGTTTCGCATTGATTGATGAACTCCGATGTGTATCAAGCGGAATCGCCCGCCCAAGGTAAAGCTTGTTTTATTGAACGAGGATGTTGTCATAATAAATCGTTGTGCCAGGCTTTGGCGGTTGAATACCGAGAGCCGAACCGTAAATGCCGGGTGATCCCGAGGGATTCGGATTCTCATCGGTCAGGTCCAACATCCACTCGGATGGCTCTGCTTCGCCTTTCTTCCAAGCCTTGCCCAGAACATGAGAGTGTTCATCCTCAGCTACCACTTTTATCTTTAGCCTGTACCAGGTATCTGGCTCCCAAGCGAAATCGATTTCCTTTGCGACCCGCGGAATGGCATCCCATGCGGATACGCGGAGCTTCTGTTCGTTGCCAACCATTTGCAAAATGTAACGATGCGCTGTCACGCCCATGTTGGGCATATTGTCACGAACTTTCTCACCCATCACATCTGCAGAAACGGTGTAGCCTTTCATGTCTGGTGTACCAATAAACGCATACCACTGACGATAGAAAGGAACCGCAATCGTCGCGGTCTTCATCAGCACTGTGTTGCCATCATCGAGTTGTTTTGTGACATATCGCAACTGCGTGTTCGTCCACCCACCGGGAACCAAACCGGCTCCAGTGCTTTCAAAATCCTCTCGATACGGCAAGGTTGGAACCTGCCGAACACGAACGCTTGCCTGCAAATCGCCTGCGGTTGCGACGAGGCTACCACTTTGTCCGCCAGAGATCTTTGGTGCGGTGAAACTGCCACCAGCAATTTCACCCTTCAGGACTGGTCGTATGGCATCTTTGCCGAGACCGGGCCCAGGCTTCATTGCAGCCAGCTTCAATTCGATCGGTGTTGTCCTGATGAACTGTCCCTTCGCATCAAACAAATTTGCTTCAAAGTCAACTCGTTCACCTGCTACAACAGTGACTTCCGCTGGCACAACTTGCAATTGCGCGGGCTCGCCCGACGGATTGGCCAGAGGAACGCCAGGCTGCTCTGGAATTTTGATTGGCGACTTTTTGTATTTTCCAAGACAGTAAAATTCTTCCGTCGTTCCAAAGTAAACGCAACCATTTGCGATCGCAGCTGAACCCTGCACTTCCACGTCGAACTTCGGATCAGAAGGCTGAAAACGTTTTCGGGAGATTCTCTTACCATCGTTGTTCGCATCCAGAATATGAAAGTAGCCATGAACCGAACTAAGATAGATTTTGCCATCCCCATAAGCCGGCGAACCGGTGCAGTTGCGGCCAAACTTCGCTCGCCACAAACGCTCGCCAGTCTTTGCATCGAAACAATACAAACGGCCTTGGCGATCAGGCAGAAACAGCTTGCCCCCCTGCAACAACGGTGAAGGGTATTTGAATTCGATGCCGTCTTTCTCCCAAACAATCTCGGGCTCTGCACCACCAATGTCGAGACAGGCGACTCTACCAACGGTTGCACGCCCGGGAATCTCTTCGCCGTGGGCCGCGTAAAGCAAGTTGCCATCCACGACAGGAGCGGGATTCATGGCCCCGTTTCCAAACTCAAAGCTCCAGACTTTTTTGCCTGTGTTGACCTGGAATGCATGCAGATTTCCATCGCCAGCACCGCTGATCAAAATTCGCTGCCCGTTGATCGTCGTAACCACGGGAATGCAACGATAGGTATTGGATGGACGGATGCCAGTGGTACTCCACCAAACCATCTCACCGGTGGTCTTGTCGAACGCGACAAACCGGACACCTCCACCACCATGGGCACCCCAGTTGGAACTGATCATGCTGATGATCACAAGGTTACCTTCGACGATCGGACTGGTAACGCGACCACCGTAGCCAGTGATGCGCCCAAACTCTTCGGTCATCGACTTTTGCCATTTGACCTCGCCAGTTTCACCATCAAAACAGAACAACAATCCCTGCGTTCCATGGGCATAGACATTTCCGGTCTCTGGGTCACCAACCGGCACGGTCCAACCAAGCCGAATACTCACAATCGGCGTAAAGAAAATGCCAAAGCGATGCTCCCAGATCACATCACCAGTTCTTGCATCCATGCAAATGACGCGTTCCTGTTCGTCGGCGTCTTCACCGATGCGGCTGACGGCATAAACCTTGTCGTTCATCACGATGGGAGTCGAACGGCAACTTACATCCTTTTTCATCCACAACACATCGTCGATGTCGGAAGGTAACTCAGTCTCGCGCGAAACACCGTTCTTTTCAGGGCCACGCCAATTCGTCCAGTCGCCGGCGAAAACCGAACCAGCGCACAATACGAGAGTTGCGAATAGTACGACACTAAGTTTCATTACGTGGTGCTCCGAGTTGGTCTGGTTCATTGATTGCAAAATTCACGGCAAATGAAAGGGGAAATTGAAATGGCTCGCTCTACTTGATGCGATAGCAGAAAAGCAGATCCTGGTCGCGGAGATACAGCATTCCGTTTGCAATCACGGGACGCGACCAACGCTTTGCGTTCGATGCGATCAACTTCGAGGTATCGGGAAGCGCGAAGCGGCCTTTCTCGACCCACTCTTCGGCAGACGCCTCAATCAAACTGACCTCTGCTGTCTTTTCGCCGAAAAGATACAGATGACCGTCCGCGAAAATCAATGAGCCATCGCCAACACTTTTGTTGGCGCGTTGGTACCAAGCGATGTCTCCCGTGGAAAACTCCTGGCAAACCCAGCCGCGACGAAAAGATGTCCCGAACACGTGGCCTCCATGCAAAACGAATCCACCGATCGAGTTTTTCATGTTTCGACTGCTGTAAACCTTTTCTACGTCAAATTTTTCTGACCCGCTTTTTGACACACGAATCATTTCGCAGCCGTCACCCGTGCTTGCATAAACGTAATTCTCGAAGCAAACCGGAGTCGGGATGACGACATCCGAGTAGGGTCGATCCCGTTCGTAATACCAAAGCTTTTGGCCGTCTACTGCGCTCACCGCCGCAACCCCAAACTGTGTCATGACGATGTACTGCTTCACACCATCAATCGTGGCGACAATCGGCGATGCGTACGTTGATTCTTCATCCAGATCCTGGCTTCGCCACACAACCTTGCCGTTGGTTTTGTCAAGTGCGACGACGAGTCCCGCGCCATCCGTGCTGCCCGGGGTGCAGATCAGATGGTCGCCATCAACCAGTGGTCCCCAGCAGAATCCCCAACCTACAGTTTTAGGCTCTCCCGCGCTCACGTTCTTGATCGAACCACCAAGATCACTGACCATGTTCAGTTGCCACTTCAGCGTGCCATCGGTCGAGGCGCACACGAGTTGTCCATCGCCAGCCAATGCAAAAATCAAATCGCCGTCAACCGTGGGAGCAGCACGCGGTCCCGCACCCCACGAATTGCCTTCAAAATCAAAGCTCTTTTGATTGATGGGTAACGACCAAATCTCTTTACCGCTCGCAGCATCAAGGCAGAAAAGTTCAGCCTTTCCCTGTCGCCCGCCAGTGAGATAGACGCGTCCGTCAACGACAGCAGGCGAAGAGTAGCCGACACCCGCGTTCCTGAAGGACCAGGCGAGAGTTGGACCTGCTTCTGGCCAAGAAGACAGCAGACCAAGCTCAGGCGATTGGTTGTTCCGATCGGCACCTTGGATCTGTGGCCAATCGTCGGCACAAACCCATGTGCCATGGCATACCCCCAAAAAAAGGAGTGCGATCGCGAGGACTCCTTGGGACCGAAAATGGTTTACTCGATGCCAATCTGGAAAATATTGGTGCAATAGTTGGCCCAAGATCATTTTATCGTTCCGACAAATCAAAGAAGTTCTTGAAACCAGCGTTTATGTCGGCTCGGGACATGCAATTTGCCTGAAGAATCTGAGCAACATTTAACATCTGGCAAGAGAGGTAAATTAGAGCAGAAGCACTAATGCACAACAACTGCATATACAACATAATTGCACGAGAGTCAGTCGGCCAGCTTGTAATGGATCTCGACGATGATGATTCTGCGATCTTGCTGCCCGGCCGCCAGAGAACGCCCGCTTTATCAACGCAAGCAAGTTGGGGTGATGAAATGAAGACCCCACCAGGCACGTTGTCATGGTTGTTGGGATTCCGCAGAAAGAGCGATCCACGGATATCCGCAGAACGAGCAATCCGCAGAACGAGCAATCCGCAGAACGAGCAATCCGCAGAACGAGCAATCCACGGGGATCCGCAGAAGCCAGCGAATTTCCACCGGGCTGGTGCCGCTGACTAAGTCAGTTTTTGCTGATACGACTGGTACACAAAAGGCTCACTGCTGACCCTTCTCTGCGGCAGTCCGCCATTGCGATCGATGCAATCCCAGCCACTGGCCGTTGGAATCCCAACTCAACTTGAGAACCTTTTGCATCAACCCTCGCATCTGCGCATGCCTTGCCGATTCCACCCACAACAATCACATCGTCCCGTCTTGTTTGCCAATTGCGATCTACCTCCCCAAGAGCTTCCACTCCAATCAGAAACTCGAACCTGTCCAATTCATTTGCCGCCGCCGCTTGATTGCACCAAACCGGTGGAATTCAACCCCGCGTTGTCAGCTAAAACAACACCAAGTCCTCGGGGGTCTCATCCAACATCTGTGACAGTACTGAAATGATCTCAAGGCGTTTACAGAACATTGTGTTGCTCACCTGATCATTTGAAACAGGTGCCTGCGGCGGTGGACGCCATATCCTGTCAGGAATTATTAACTGTGTTGCACCAGTTGCTTCAGTTGCTTCAGGCACGCAGCCCACATCGAAGCCCGCAACCGATCGATTTTAATTCAACGCTTCCTCAAGTTGCCCGGAATGCAAATCAGATCTCCGGCTACGTTGCAATCGATGCAACCGTGGTCCGTCTCAAAGATTTCATCCTGGTTTGCAATCGCACGGCCACTAGCAACCCCGATCTCACAGAATCCACTCTGAATCACAGCAACCCGTCGTCCACGAATTTTCGTACAAATTCAGCTCTGCAAAGTTGTATTACCGTACCCAATTGAACCAGCGAGCTCGGGGCAGTGGCATTCGTAATCGTCAGCTCAAACCACACCACAGACGGTAATTGCGAATTGGTCCGTCTGCTTCCAGCCGGTTGAATAATGCCGCTACTCAATCAACCACCACGCCGAGTTGCAACTCTTGTGCAATTGCATATAAGGCGAATCGCTTCGGCGACTACGCTGAAATCCGATTCGACTCCGAGACATCCGTCCCGCGTGAACGGATCAGATCGGCACCGCTGATGTCGCTCAAGTTTTCAAACTGCTTCGCCCTACCTTCACCCATTGCTCTTATGAGTCCAACAAACCAGAACGGCCCGCTACCAGTCACTATCCTGTCCGGGTTTCTTGGTGCCGGGAAGACCACTTTACTCAATCATGTTCTTGCGAATCGTCAAGGAATGCGAGTTGCCGTGATCGTCAACGACATGAGTGAGGTCAACATCGACGCGGCTCTCGTTCGTGACGGAGGAGCAAATCTTTCGAGAACGGAGGAGCAATTGGTGGAGATGAGCAACGGATGCATCTGTTGCACACTCCGCGAGGACTTGTTGATCGAAGTTGCAAAGTTAGCACGCGAAGGGCGATTCGATTATTTACTGATCGAGTCAACAGGCATTAGCGAGCCGATGCCCGTTGCAGAGACTTTCACTTTCCAAGATGAACATGGAAATAGTCTGTCCCTGCTCGCACAATTGGACACGATGGTTACCGTGGTTGACGCAGGTAACTTCTTCAAGGACTTCGGTACGTGGGAAGATCTTACTGACCGCCGCCTTGGTGTTAGCGAGGATGACCATCGCAACATCGTTGACTTACTGGTTGATCAGATTGAGTTTGCAAATGTAATCATCATCAACAAGATTGATTTGGTGACGCCTTTCGAGTTGGAACAACTGGAGCAGATCATTCGTCGTCTGAATCCGCAAGCCAAAATACTGCTTTCCCGGGAGAGCAGTGTGCCTCTCCAAGACGTCATGGGCACAGGACTCTTCCGGCTTAGCGAGGCCGAAAACTCGCCTGATTGGCTTGAAGTACCACGTGGTCAGGAACAGACCGAGACCGAGGAGTACGGCATCAGTCATTTCGTATACAGACGTAGTCGACCATTCCACGCCGCTCGGCTCGCCGATGCCATGAACGGAGGTTTTCGCGAAGGGGAGCCGATGGACGGTGTTCTGCGAAGTAAAGGTCTGATGTGGATCGCATCACGAAACAATTGGGCTTATGACTGGTCCCAGGCTGGCTGTTCGATACGCATGAATCCCGGTGGCTTATGGTAGGCGGCCGCCCCGAAGGACGAATGGCCTGACGACAAGAAGGCGATTGCAGCGATCAACACAAAAATCACAGGAGCCTACGGTGACCGTCATCAGGAGTTGGTGTTCATCGGACATGGGATGAATGAGGCCCGCATTAGCGAAAGCCTTGATCAGTGCCTCCTGACCGATTCCGAGTACGCTCAAGGTCCAAAAACATGGGTAGGCTTTGATGATCCATTTCCAACAGTCGAGCTCGATCTGGATGAAGATGAATCGATGGAACTGTGGCAGTGAATTCTAAATTATCCGCGGTCAATCCTCTTTTGTAATGCGTGGTCAATCAGTCGACGCTGACTATGCGTCAGCGTTTAAGTTCTTGCCTGACAAGTGCGACCCGCCCAAGGCTATGCCAATAGTCCCACAACACACGACAAGGAACGAAACAATGGGTGCATCATCCTTCTCGGAAAGAAACACCATCGAACAGGTTGAGGAGGGAACCGAATTGGCCCCCAAGTTCGATGAGCAGGGTCTGATCCCTGTTGTCACGACAGACTTTATCTCCGGTGAAGTACTCATGCATGGATACATGAACGCCGAGGCGCTGACGCAAACGATCAAATTGAGTGAGGCTGTCTATTGGAGCCGCAGTCGCAAGTGTCTTTGGCACAAGGGCGGTACAAGCGGGCTGGTACAGCGGGTTCGCGAGATGCGAATTGACGACGATCAGGATTGCGTCTGGTTACGTGTGGATGTCGAGGGTGGTGCCAGCTGCCATGTCGGGTATCGATCCTGTTTCTACCGATCCGTGCCCGTCGGCGACCACGCCAGCCAGACTTTGGAATTCACGGAGCGACAGAAAGTTTTTGATCCGAAGACCGTGTACGGCGATGCTCCTAATCCAACTCAACTTTGAATCTCTCATCGGCAATGAAAAACATCCTGAACTCCACGACTCAATATCAGCATGGCGGCCTCGCATCTGTCAACAATCTTGTGTCAGCAATGTGAATTCCACTGGACTGAAGAAAACACATGGAACACCTGTCGCTCTTTCTCAATTCCCTCATCATGGCGATGGCGATGTCCGCGCCGTACCTGATACTTGGGTACGTTGCGGCGGCGTTGATCAAAGAGTACATCTCGCGCGAATCACTGGCCAAGCATTTGGGTGACGAGGGCATTCGACCGATCATGAATGCGGTTGGCATTGGGGCGCTGCTATCGATCTGGTGACCGCTTTCCTGGACCAGTTCGACCTTCAACAGGCAAGACTGCGCATCGAGATCACTCGGACGCAATCATGCCGGAAATTCCACAGCGACAATGTTCATGTTCGACTGGTCACAACGTATCTCGGCCCCACCACAGAGTATCAGTATGCGGGCACGAATGAGATCCACACCGCTCCACTCGGCGGGCTCGTGTTCCTCAAGGGACACGGTCACCCAAACCACCGGGACACCGTGCATCATCGGTCACCGGAAGTACCCGGCGGTGAAAAACGCCTATGCGTTGCGATAGACTGCTGAGTAAGGATGACGAAATACGTCACCTGCTCAATCCTGCCCGGAAAATCGCAAACCGAAGTCTGATCGTTACCCCGTTGCTGGCGGACGAAAAGAAGAGTCAAGTGTTCGGACCAATCATTGCCGATTTCTTCGCCAATCATCCAAGCCAAGGCTCTCACAAATGAATCCGTCCAAGATCGCGATTTCGCTGAACCTCGAGCATAGCTACGCCGATCAGTTGGCGGATTTTTTTGCCTCCGTTTCGCCGGCGCCGGCTCCCAAACCAAGCTTGTTGCAATTCAACAAAACACTGGCCTGCGAACTTGGTCTCGATCAACAAGAACTTACACCGGAGGTTCTGTCACATGTCTTCTCCGGAAATGAATTGCCCCGCGATGCCCAACCGATCGCACAGGTGTATGCGGGTCACCAGTTCGGTAATTTCGTACCACAATTGGGAGACGGTCGGGCACTTCTGCTCGGTGAATTGATCGATCAGCAAGGGAATCGGCGCGATATTGCCTTGAAGGGATCAGGGCGAACACCATTTTCACGCGGTGGTGATGGTAAGGCCGCCGTGGGCCCTGTGTTACGGGAGTACTTGATCGGCGAAGCGATGCACGCTCTGGGGATACCCACAACCCGTGCGCTCGCTGCAGTCGCAACTGGCGAACGCGTCATGCGAGAACGTCCACTCCCGGGCGCAGTTCTCACTCGTGTAGCTGCCAGCCATGTCCGCGTTGGCACATTTCAGTACTTTGCTGCTCGCCGTCAAGTTGAGCATCTTCGAAAATTGGCAGACTACGTCATTCAGCGGCACTACCCCAAAGCTTCTGAATCCGAAAATCCATACCTTGCGCTGCTGCAGGGTGTGGCTGATCGTCAGGCCGCGTTGGTTGCACGTTGGATGCTGGTTGGATTCATTCATGGCGTCATGAATACCGACAATATGGCAATCTCAGGTGAGACGATCGACTATGGGCCATGTGCATTCATGGAATCATATCATCCCGAGACGGTCTTCAGTTCGATTGATCACGCCGGACGCTACGCCTACATCAACCAACCATCCGTCGCGCTCTGGAACCTCGCAAGATTCGCGGAAACACTTTTGCCACTACTGAGCGAGGAAGATAGCGACGACACCTTGGCCGAAGCGACCGCAGTTCTTGAAACATTCATGCCGGCATTCCAGCGACATTGGTACATCGGCGCAAAAGCCAAACTGGGATTGGCCAATCCCAACGAACCTGAAAGTGTCAGTGATTCAGAACACGAGTTGGTTGATGACTGGCTTGGCCTGCTAACAACGAACGAGGTCGACTACACCCTTGCATGGCGCCAACTGGCAGAAGCAGCGGATGGAACCGTGAGCAAGCTTGCACCTCTGTTTAGAGAGCATGATCAACTCAACGCCTGGTTAGAACGATGGAGGAGATTGCACAACGGCATTCCAGCATCCCAGATCGCTTCTGCAATACGCGCAGCAAACCCGCTCTACATTCCCCGCAACCATCTTGTTGAAGAAGCACTCGCTGCGGCTTCCGAGAATGCCGATCTAGCACCGTTTGAAAGCCTACTGGAAGTCGTGCAGCAGCCTTTCGATGAGAAGCCTGAATGCACCCGCTACGCGATGCCGGCTCCCACAGAATTCACAACCGAATACCAAACGTTTTGCGGAACATGAATCTTACGAGGAACATTCATGGAACCGAGAGGTCCCCATGACCTCGAGATCAAGCCCAAGAAACGACTGAGCCTCGACGAAAAACAAGCGTTCCCATCCCGCTATTCCTCAATCAGCTCAATCTGGTGCCAGTAAGCTGCCTCAAACGACCAGTCGCTGGCTCGGTTTTCCAATTCAATGTTGATCGTTGTTCCGGCGTGCTTGGTCAGATCAAAGCTGAAGTCCTGCCATTTGGAATCTTCGATGGATTCTTTCAGAACTTCCTCACCATCAATCCGAACAACCAGCGTCCAATCTCCTTGGGCGTGATTATTGACCGCGAACCGGAGTGTACTTTTTTTCCCTGCCGGGACTTTCAGATTGCGAGATAAGAGGCAGGGAACATCCTCGCTTTCAGGGTGTGTCAGCAACACATTACTGCGGCCCAACGATTTTCTACGCAAACCCGGTCTCATCCCCGGTCCACCCCAGTTTTTTACCTTCCATCCCGAGGCGAACTTCTCAACATCAGCTGGCAGGAGGTTCCCGGCAGCGTTTGAAACCTTGTCGGGCTTGGCAACCCGAGCGCCCGGCGCGGGTTTTGAAGTTGCTGTTTTGGGATAGGGCATCTTGGCGTCGACTTCCTCACGCCAGTCATGGAGCATTTTTTTCAGCCGCTGTGCGAGTTCAGGTTGGGACTCCACCAAATCATGACGCTCACCAATATCATTTTCCAGGTCGAACAACTGTAACGTTCCGTTTTCATAGTACTCGAGCAACTTGTATCGACCGAGCCGAATGGCGCCACCAGGACTTTGGAAACCATGGTTACTGTAGTGCGGAAAATGCCAGTAAATCGGTCCTCGATCATACGCTTGAGCTTTCAGCGCCGGAACAAAACTCTGACCATCCACGTGCTGGTCTGGCAGTGCCGGGAGGTCCAACATTTCGAGCAGTGTTGGATAGAAGTCTGTTCCCGTGACAATTGCCTGGGACGTGGAATTGGATTTGATTTTCCCTGGCCAATGCACGATCAGCGGAACTCGAATCCCACCCTCATAATTCCAGCCCTTGGCACCGCGAAGCGGAAGATTGGAGCTTGCGAAACGTGAATTCAACATCTCCCGTGAATGATTGATTCCACGATACTGATTCGAAGCTGCCATGCCTCCGTTGTCGGCAGTGAAGATAATGATCGTGTTTTCTTCCAGCCCCAATTCCTTGAGCTTGGCTCGAATTCGCCCCAGACTTTCATCTGTCGCCTCGACCATCCCCGCAAACTCGACGTTATCCTGTTTTTGCTTGACCCACCAGACACGCTCATTCTGGTGTGTTGCACTGTCATCAAGTTTTTCGAGACCTTTCACTTGCTGACTCGACAAATTTGGTCCATCCGGATTGGATTCCAGAATGTAATCGGGACCTTTCTGGGGAGGCATCGTCGCCAGCTTCTTTTGGTACTTCTGGACCAGATCTTTACGTCCCTGAATGGGATCGTGAACAGAAAAATGCTCCAAGTGCACAAAGAATGGTTTGGATTTATTTCTCTCGATAAAATCTATCGCTGCATCTGTCAACTTATCGGTGTAATAGTCACCCGGCTTGGAAGCCAGTGTTTTCTCATAAGCAGGCGAAAACGGATGATAATAGGAGCGGACCCAACCTGTGACGGCTTCATCGAATCCATAGGTCTTTGGATCTTTACTCAGGTGAGCCTTACCGTAGTTGGCAGTGGCGTAACCATGCTCATGCAATGTCTCCGCCAGAGTCTGTTCCTCGTCGGGTAGTGCGGTCAGCTTTTCACCATGGTGCAGCTTTTCGTAGGATCTCTCAGGACGTCCTCCCAGCCATTCCGTCAAATTGGTACGGGCCGGATATTTCCCAGTCAAAATACTTGCCCGACTTGGTGAGCAGACATGACATGTCGAGTAGGCGTTTTCAAACAGAATGCCTTCTTTGGCAAGCGCGTCGATGAATGGCGTCTCATAAAACTGGCTGCCATAGCACGCTACATCCCTCTGTCCAAGATCGTCCACAAGGAAGAAAACGACGTTTAATGGTTGCTTCGCTTTTACCTCTCCACCAACCAGCATCAATAACGTGAGAGCCAGCAAAAGCATCTTCCAGTGTCGCCTGTTTTTCATCGCTTATTTCTCTTTGGCAGATGGGTCTTCAATTCAAGGATTGTAGCTTGGTATTGTGGGCGTGAGGCCAGATTTTTCCACTCGTTAGGATCACGGGCGTGGTCATACAATTCTTCTCCGCCATCTCCGTAACGGATGTATCGCCAACGGGGGGTCTGAATCGCATGATTATTGAATCCAAAGGTCGTCACGACGGGATGATCCCATGTTTGCCCAGGATTTTTCAAAAGGCTTTGCAGACTGCGACCATCCAGTCCATCACGCGGAGGCAAGCCACAGAGATCGATCAGCGTGGGGTAAATATCGATCAGGCTCACGGGGCGTTCACAAACTTGATTTTCCGCTACGCCAGCGGTTGTTTCGGACCCAAATGGCCCTGCAAAGATGAGCGGAGTTCGCGTTGAAACATTCCACAGCGCGTGTTTTCTCCAATGCTCCTTCTCACCCAGATGCCATCCGTGATCTCCCCACAGTACGATGATTGTGTTGTTCGCATGCGGACTGTCATTCAAGGCATCCAGGACGCGCCCAATCTGGGCATCAACAAAGCTAATCGTCGCTAAATACGCCTGGACAGCAATGTGCCACTGCCCGTTCGAAACGACATTGGCATGATCTCCCCCAGCTGTCGCAAAGTTCTTTTCGCCGGAAGGATCGTAGACCTCACGGGCAAGCCGTTTTCCAAACGCCGGAACATCTGCCAGATCGCCAACCACACTGGGAGGAAGTGCGATACTCTCAAGTGGATACAGATCAAAATACTTGCGGGGAACGACCCACGGCAAATGAGGCTTCGTGAATCCGCACGCCAGAAAGAAAGGTTCGCTGCTTGGCTTGTCCAATTCTGACACTGCCCAGCTGGCAACCCTGCCATCGAACATCTCTTCATCTTTCAGGTCGACTTTTCCCCAAGGCGTCCAAGCGTTCTTGGGTAAACGCATATCACGTTGCCGACCAGCACCGCCTTTCGTTCGTCCCGGGACGAAATAATCGTCCCATGATTCCTTATCATAGGGATTTGTCCCATGAAATATCTTCCCACTCCCGCGCACGACATAACCTGATGCACGAAAGTGTTGCATCAGCGTGATCGCGTCCGGAAGTTTATCGCGCAACTTCTCACCATTCCCATAAACACCCGAGTTTGCTGGAGCAATTCCTGTCAGCAAACTGATACGGGAAGGATTGCACAAGGGTGCCGAACAGTGCGCGTTCCCAAAGGAAACACCACGCTTGGCAAGACGATCAATATTTGGCGTCTTTGCTTGCGGATGGCCATCCAGATGGCCGACCCAATCACGCAAATCGTCCACAGCGATGAACAGCACATTGGGTGATTCATTCGCGAATAGGGACTGGGAACACAGACCAGCGGTCAGCCACAACACAAGCGTTTTAGCAATACTTTTCATTGAGGTTCCATGGCAGGGGAAGGTACGGATCAAGGTGAAAGCAAACGCAACTCAACCTGCGCCGAACTGCCATCCTCAAAACGAAAACCCCTGTAATCAGGAAATCTGGAATCGACAGCATCAGATCCTTCCTCGGGTTGCCTTGTTGCAGCGACGACCGGTTTCCCCTCAGACCACGGTTCAATCGTGACTCCAAGCGGACAATCAGTGACACGAACTGTCTTCGTCGTCTCGCCACCGCGTTGTGTTCTGTCAAAGCGAATCGTGGGCCAGTGCTTCTGCAGTTGTTGTGGATTTTTTCGTGATGGTAATTCGATCGGCAGACGAAATTCCATCCAGTCCCAGTCAGTCGGCATCGTGTCACGCACCGACAGCTGATGCTCAGGTAAAGAATATCCCAACCCAGCTAGACCCTCAATGAAAAGAAGAATTTTGCCGGCGTTAAAGTTCGAGTACTGATCACCAAATAGTTCCAACGAACGAGTGTAGGCTTCCGGTGCGACAGGCACGTTCCACTCAGGGTGAAAGTTGTACTTCTCCAGGTGCTGTAAAGTGAGTCTCCATGCTGGATCACCCAGTCCCTGCCGGAACATTCCGTCCAGAGTGAAATAGGCAGTATCAGGCGTGTAACCAAATGAGTGATCAACCGCGCTGGCAAACTTCTTCATTGCCTGACCGGACATCGCTCTGGGAAAGATTTTTCCCCGAAAACCATCATGGGTATCCAGGGCCCATGAGTTCACCGTCTTCTGGGCGTAATCCCTCGGAAAATACTTTGAACGCAGATGCCACAAACCAGTCGTCATCAGCATCCCATTTTTGGGTCCCGAAAAGAAATGCCTGTGTCCGTTGGCTTCCCAACGTTGCTCAAAGTAGATTTTCCGATCTTTGGAAGAATTACGAACCAACTGTTGCCAGTGTGTCACATCCTCTGACGAACCGACCAGACGAGCCATTTCACTGAGTACCTCACAGACCGTGAAATGATTCCCAAAGAACGAGGGAATACCGTCCCAGAAAACTTCGCGAAAATAGCCTTGGTAACAGTCACGCAGAAATCCAATGTCCCCGGTGTGCTGATAGATCTGCCATGCACCCAGAACGTGCTCAGAATGTTCAACCCCATACACACCGGAATGCCAGGTCGTACCTTTGTTATCAGCAAACGCAACGATGCCATTAGGTGACTTGCGATAGTTTCCGCTGGTAATCAGATGCTTCCATGTAAGAACGTTACCGTAGGCATACTTTCTCTTGCTGCCAGTCCATGCCCCAACTTTGATTTGAAACGTGGCATCATATCGATGCATGCCAAGAAAATTGTTCACAGCCGTCTGCGTATGGGGTTCCTGCTCCCACCCACTTTGCACATCGATGTAGTACATCAGATAAAGCGACCAGAGATAGTAATAGATCTCCTCAAACTTGGGATCTGAACAACGAAACCATGGTATTTCCTGGTTGAGTTGGCGGTTCATCTCCTGTGTCTTGTCGGTCTTCCAGTCGTTGGGAGCATTCACAACCGCCTGGGCATTTCTAGCCGCCACCTCGTATTCATCATGCATGGCCCAGACCAGGGTAACTCCCGCCTGATCACACTTGAGATCAAAAGAGTACTGTTTTTCACCATGCGGCCCATCAATGAATTGATGCGCGTCGTGGAGTCTCTGGGAAGCGGTCAAGACAGTGCTCATGCCCTGATACATGATGGGAGCAATCTTTTCCGCACGATCCGTTTCCGGCTTGCATTTTGTTGTGCCACCCTCCGTGATATGAATCGCGTTTCGCACTCGATCAAAATCGATCAAAGCCGTGCTGGTCTGACTGTGTCGACCAAAATAACTCTGTCCCGCAATTCGCAGCGTCACAGGTTCTGACGACGTGATCACGGAACAGGCAACATCATTGCCGGCAATGAATTTCTCTTCATGCAAATGAATACCATCAAGCTCATACTCACAAACCATGCGGTCTGGTCGCCAATACATTCGATCAGGCACTGGATGACGGTAAACTTTGTCACCGACGATCACGGTGCCGTACATCACTTGGGTATCTTTATAGAATTCCCAGCCTGAGAGATCGTTGCCCAGCCCGGTGTTCTCATCCCCGCGACCGCCACTGTCGGCGAGGCCAACACCACGACTGCGTAGGTCGTGAAAGAACGGATGAGTCAAGCCAATCGTCTCATGCTCACGAAGATTCCAACTGGCGTGAAAACCACCCACATAGTAAGTCAGATTGCCGGCAAGGAAACCATGCTTTTTACCTTGGACCTCCTGCTGCAAACGCGAACAATAGTCGGTAGCCACCGGTTCAGCAGCAACCGGTTCAGCAGCAACCGCATTCGCGATCGCGCCCACTGCCATCAAGGACCAGGCAGTCAACGATAAACGAAACATAGTGATCTTCAAGATTGTGCAGAGCAAACCGAAAAAGTGCACTGTCTGATTTTGGATTCCAGTGAAACCACTCAGGCAATGATGTCGTGAATTGGCTCGACTTCTTCGACCCCAACCAGTTTCTGATCCAGACCGCTATAGAAGAATGAAAGATGATTGGGGTCGAGTCCCATCTGGTGAAGCACTGTGGCGTGCAGATTTTTCACATGCAGTGGATTCTCGACAGCTCGTGAACCCAATTCATCCGTTGTGCCGTAACTCATCCCACCTTTGATTCCGCCTCCGGCCATCCACATGGTGAAGCCGTAGGAATTGTGATCACGTCCGGTACCCTTGGCGTATTCTGCTGTGGGCTGCCGACCAAACTCACCTCCCCAAACGACGAGTGTTTCGTCCAACATCCCTTGCTGCTTCAGATCAGCCAGCAGTGCAGCGATGGGAAGATCAGTGTTCCCTGCGTGTTTGTTGTGATTGACTTCCAAGTCACCGTGTGCGTCCCAGTTGGCATCATTGTGTGACCCACCACTGTACAACTGGATGAACCGTACGCCGCGTTGCACAAGACGTCGAGCCATCAGACAGCGGGTACCGAAATCACGGGTTCGATCATTGTTGATCCCATACATCTCGAGAGTTGCAGCATCCTCTGTAGCCAAATCGACCGCTTCGGGTGCTGTACTCTGCATCTTGTAGGCCAACTCATAACTGGCAATCCGCGAAGATAAATCACTGTTACCCTGACGCTGTGCGAGATGTTGCGAATTTGCATTCTGAATGGAATCGAGCAAACGTCGTTGCACATCCACACTCATGTCTTCGGGTCTTGCCAAGTCAAGAATCGGTGCTCCCTTGCTTCGAAAGACGGTGCCTTGGTAGGTGGCCGGCATGTACCCGCTGCTCCAGTTCTTCGCCCCACTAATCGGGCCTCCTGAAGGATCCAACATTACGACGAATCCAGGCAGGTTCTCATTCACACTGCCCAATCCATAATTCACCCAGGAACCCAGCGCAGGACTTCCTGAAAGCACTTTTCCGCTGTTCATCATCAACATGGCTGAACCATGGATCGGTGAGTCAGCAGTCATGGAGTGCAGGAATGCAATGTCATCCACATGCTTCGCGACATTTGGAAACAACGTACTGACCGACTTTCCACACTCACCGTAGTTGTCAAAGTCCCATCTGGGCTCAACGATGCGTCCCCCGGTGCGGTGTCCGCCGCGTCCAAACGTTTTTACATCGACCGTTTTTCCATCCATGCCCTTCATGGCCGGCTTCTGATCAAAGGTATCGATGTGACTGGGGCCACCATACATGAACAGGAAGATCACCGACTTTGCTTTGGGAGCAAAGTGTGGCGGTTTGGCGGCGAGTGGATTGGCGTAGGAGGCTTCAGCCGCATTGACGGATCCATCAAAGAAGCCGTCTTTGGAGAGCATTGATGTCATTGCAGCGGCGCCGAATCCACCACCTGTTTGCCAAAGAAATTCACGACGGGTTCGTCCGCAAAAATCTCGGATGCGTTTCTTTTGGTTTGCCATGATCGTTCTCTTGTTGTTTTACAGCTGTCAGGGAGAGCAATGATTTTGAGACGGGTCAGACGTTCGAGTGGCTGACCCTTGTGACTTGCCTGGTCGATGTTGTGACTTGCCTGGTCGATGTTGTGACGTGCCTAGTCGATGAACAGGAATTCATTCCAATTCATGACGGTCAGACAATACAATTCGACCGCACGCTGTCGTGATAATTTATCAGTCGTCTGCAATGTTGTGATCAATTCACTGCCACTGGCAATTTCGTCCTCGGTAGCCTCTCGTGACAATACGTTGGCGATCACCCGCTGGACCAAATCCTTGTTTTCGAGCTCAGCACCGCCAACCGACTCAGTCAACCGTTTTGCCTGCTCGTGAACGAATTTGCTATTGAGCAACGCCAGCGCCTGACCCGGTTGCAACGTGACAAACCTGTCCTCGCAAGTCAGGTCAGGATCAGGGAAATCAAAGGCAGTCAGGAGAGGCGTCAACAGGGATCGTTTCACGTGAATGTAGACCGACCGGCGATTTTTGTCCTGCTCGGATGAGTTACCCCAGCCAGCACCAGGTCGTGACTGCCCCGCCAGCACCTCACGCGACAGCGTTGGGTAGAAACTTGGTCCATAGGTTTGACGATTAAGAGATCCGTTGATCGCAAGAATGGTGTCACGTACCTCTTCAGCGCTGAGCCTTCGCGGATCGAAACGCCATAGCAAATCGTTGCCGGGGTCGGTTGCCAGACCGTCGGTTTGCCCAGCAGATGACATCTGATAGGCACGACTCGACATGATCAGGCGATGAAAATCCTTGAGTTTCCAGTCGCCGGAAATCAGCTGCTGGGCAAGCCAATCAAGCAGGGCAGGGTGTGTCGGCGGAACCCCCAGTTTTCCAAAGTTGTTACTACTTCGGACAATACCGCGTCCAAAGTGAAACTGCCAGACGCGGTTGGCCATCACTCTGGCCGTCAAACGGTTCTCATCACTGGTGATCCAGTCTGCCAACACGCGTCGACGCCCCGCGCTCTTCTCGTTGCCTTTGAAGGCAGATGCATCCGGTGCAGGCGTCTCAAAGATGGCTGGAAAGTCAGGTTCAACAGGGTCCGAGGGTGAGTGTGGATTGCCACGAAACAGAACAAACGTCTGCTCAGGCTTTGGGGTACACTTCCCCAATCCCATCACCATTTCACGCTGCGGCAGCGACTTGCCTTCCTTGATCGTATCAGCAAGTTGCTTCTGCAAGTCTTTGTATTTTTTCCAATCATCCTCGCTGAGGTTATCCCGAAGTTTCTCTTTCAGGACACGATTTCGATCCCGCTTGGGTCCCTCGGTGGCCCGCTGGTCGGGCGCAGACATTTTGACGATACCGGACTGCTCGACGTTCCGTATTTCTGTTTCCAGGCGGCGTTTGGTTTCGTCGTTGTTGCGGTATTTCTGGTTCAGTTCCTCAGATGAGACATCAATCTGGTTATTGGAACGCTGATCACCCCGGCGGCCCCAGCGTGTCACATCTCCCATCATGGCAAGAAAGCTGTAATAGTCCTTCTGTGAAATGGGATCAATCTTGTGATCGTGACACCGTGCACAGTTCAAAGTCAAACCGAGCATTGCCTGTCCTGTCGTCATGATGATGTCGTCCATGTCGTCAAACCGTGCCAGCAATGGGTCTGCCGGCTCATCATCCCAAATTCCAAGCCGGTAGTATCCCGTGGCAGTCAATGACTCTGTCGTCACTTCATCCAGTTCGTCTCCAGCCAGCTGTTCGGTGAGGAATTGATCATATGGCTTGTCATCATTGAACGCCTTGATGACATAGTCGCGATATTTCCAAGCGTTCGGTTTGGCACCATCGCGCTCGTAGGAATTCGTTTCAGCAAAGCGAACCAGATCCAACCAATGGCGTCCCCAACGTTCGCCGTAGTGCGGTGATTCAAGCAGCCGATCAACCACTTTCTCAAAGGCTTTCGGATCAGGATCATCAACAAACCGCTTCACTTCGTCGGCAGAAGGAGGCAAGCCCGTCAAATCAAAGTAGGCTCGCCGAATCAGGTCAGTGCGTCCAGCCAACGGATTGGGTTTCAAGCCCGCCTCGGAAACAGTTGCGTAAATGAACCTGTCAATCGGATTCTTGTTCCACTGAGCGTCCTGCACCGCAGGTGGCTCGGGATTCTGCATCGGCTTGAAGGCCCAGTGCTGCTGCCATTTCGCTCCCTGCTCAATCCAACGCTTCAACAAATCGACTTCTTCCGGCGATAACCGCTTACCCTCCGGCGGCATCTGCTCGTCTTCTACATCAGATGTGACTCGAGCCAGCAGAGCACTGGCCTGTGAGTCTCCGGGCACGATAGCGTGCTCACCCGAATCCGCCTCCACAAAGGCCTCTTTCTGACTCGTGAACCGAAGTCCACCCTCGGCTTCATCGGGACCGTGGCATGCGAAGCAACGTTTCGCAAGGATGGGCTGTATCTGTTTGGCAAAATCAACTTCGTTTGTCTTTCCGTCCGTCTGTGCTGAACAGGGCAGACTGCCCAGGGAAACCAGCCCCACCGAGACGAGGAGCATGACCAATCGATGAGTCGAGAGCATGTTTGAGAGCGAAGGCGTCATTTGAATCTTGCAACGGAGGGATACTTGCTGTCGAAGGCAGGGCAAACCACGGAATCAAAGGAAAACCTTCGTGATCCATGGGAGGGATCATTGTGACTGGTCTGCGACGTGCTGCCAATGAGAACCAGCGTACTTCCAATTGAGAACTGTTCCGCATCATCCACTGGCTTCATGACGGTCAATTATAGAGCAATAAGTCAATAAATTCCCAACTTTATGACAAAACACAGGATTGCGGATTTCCTCAAACGAAAACCCTCGTTATTGAGAATCATCGTCTAGACTAGGTTCGAGAGATCTGATCTCGCCCGATTTGGTATCGATTCCGACAAGCCTCCTGTCACTATCAGAAAGCGCCATCTGTCATGGTGAACCGCAAAGCAGGCAGGAAATTTCACCTCCAACCTCGCGGAAATCGACAACGACCGCATGTGTTGTTGATCGTTGAGACTGCCATGTCATTTGGACGCGGCGTACTGGAAGGGATCAGTCAGTATCTGGTCGAAAATCCACCATGGTCCGTCCAACTCGACCTGCGGGAACTGTTGGTCACACCACCCGCTTGGCTCGAAAACTGGGATGGGGATGGCATCATCACTCGATCAACCACACCGGAAATGACCGAGCTGATCGTGAAATCAGGTATTCCAACCGTGAATCTCACCGATATTTACGGTGAACAAGGGCTTCCTTCGATCTGGAATGACCATGAGGCCATCGGTCAACTCGCTGCCGAACACCTGCTGCAAAGAGGTTTGAAACGTTTTGCATTCTGTGGTTTCACCAACCATCAATGGTCCCAAGCAAGACATCGTGGATTTGACAATCATCTGGGGCCCCATGACATCGATGTCCTTTTTCACAGTTCTGATTGGGCACAAGCCAGACGCACTGGATGGGAAACACAACAAGCCAACATGGTGCAATGGTTGCTGGATCTTCCCAAGCCAATCGGAGTGATGGCATGCAACGACTTTCGAGGTCAACATGTTCTCGAAGCCTGCCGTGTGGCACAAATCTCGGTTCCCGATCAGGTTGCCGTGATCGGGGTCGATAATGATCAAGTCATCTGTGATTTGTGCCAGCCCTCGCTGTCGAGTGTTATTCCAGCAGCCGATCGAATCGGCTTTGAAGCTGCACGCATGCTGGACCAATTGATGCGAAACGAGGAACCGATGGAGCGTCATGTCAAAATCGCTCCCCTCGGAATCGCAGCCAGACAATCCACCGATGTGATGGCAATTGATGACGTTGAAGTCGTCTCCGCATTGAAAATCATCCGTGAACGGGCCTGCAATGGTCTCTCAGTCCGCGAGATTCTGGAGGAAATCCCTATCGCTCGCAGTTCACTCGAGCGCCGGTTCAAGCAATTCGTCGGACGCTCACCACAAGCAGAAATCAGAAGCGTCCAAATGAAGAGGGCGCAACAGTTACTACGAGAAACAAAATTGCCTCTGTCACAGGTCGCGAGCCTGACAGGATTCAAACATTCCGAATATTTCAGTGTGGTGTTCAAACGCGAAATCGGGCAAACACCAGGTCAGTATCGAGGCCGCCTTCCCTAAAGACATCAGGCATCGGTTGATCAGCCACGATGAGCCTGAATCTGCAAACTACTCGGCTTTTCGATCAGCCATCTCTCCAGTGGCGTACTCCTCAACCGGCGATCCCCACGCCCTGAGTCCACGCGACGCCCTGAGTCCACGCGACGCCCTGAGTCCACGCGATACCCTGAGTCCACGCAACCACGACTGCCACGGATTTCGGATTGGCTGGCAACCGAAATGCTAGCAACCCGGCTCTCTTGTCTCCTGGGGTTCAGCATCTTTTGATGTTCACTGCAGAAGCCTATCCGTCTATACATGGTCGAAACCCGAGAATGGGTAGTGCCTCGGCCTCTGGATACTGCTGGAATGAAAAAACTGACTCCCTGGCTGGCAGGATTCTTTGTCTTAACGCTTCGACTCACCTGCCGATTTCGCTACAACAATGACCCACGACAATTACTGAATCGTGACGGCATCAACCATCTGGTTGCAGGCTATCACGCAGTCCAAATTGCGGGTGTGCTGGGAGCCGAACCCGGTGTTGGGACGATGGTTTCACGATCCAAGGATGGTGACCTGGTCGTGCCGGGCTTGAAGTTGATTGGACACGTTCCACTGCGGGGCAGCAGTGGATCTTCAGATAAGGGTGGTTTGGCAGCTCTACAAATATTGCGGGAGTATGTTCAGAGCGGAAAGCCAGTGATGCTCACGGTTGATGGTCCGCGGGGTCCGCGGGGCAAAGCCCACAAGGGGATCAGCCTACTGGCTCGCAAGACAAAAACACCGATTGTGGGTGTGCTGGCGATCCCAACGCGACGCTGGATTCTGTCCAACACTTGGGATCGATTACAAATTCCAAAACCATTCTGCACCATCGATTATTACTTCAGCGACTTGATTTACCCCAAGCGTGGGGAGTCACTGAACGATCTGACTGGACGCATAGAAGTGGCGTTGGACGAGTTGGAAAAGAAGCACGATCCTGATGAGGGATATCGCGAACGCCCCAAGCGTCGATCCCGACGACAGCGCGTTGCCGAGCAACAAGCTGCCTAAATGACGTCAACGTGCTGGGGTCTGTCCGTGCTGGGGTCTGTCCGTGCTGGGGTCTGTCCGTGCTGGGGTTGTCCGTGCTCGGGTCTGGGTACGACTCAAGAAATTGATAGGGGCCCCGTTTGCGTTGTTTCACCCTGCAACCTGATTTCTGCAACTTGATTTCCCTTGCCACCACCGCTGAGGGTGAGTCTCTATTTGTGCTGGGTTGAATGCGTGTGATTGATTTACCTGCCCGGCATCACAAAGGCTCGATCTTTGATATTATCCGCGTCATGAACGCCTCAGAACAAACCCCCGCCACTCAAGCAGATCCAGCCATGACGATGCTGGAGGCTGCCGTTGGGCAAATTAAATTCGCCAGAGAATATTGTCTGGAGCTACTGGATCACACACCTGATGAGGCTTGGTTCGAGATGCCAGCCGGTCTGCCGACTCACATTGCCTGGCAGGTGGGTCATTTAACAGTCAGCCAATACGGGCTATTGATGTTTCGAATTCGTGGACGCAGCCCGGACGATCTGGATTTGATTCCAAGTCGTTTTCGCAAGGCGTACAGTCGAAGTTCCAAACCCTCATCCGATATTTCCCGACAACCAACGGTAAGCGAACTGCGTGAACGGATGGGGATTGTTTACGAACGTTCATTGACAGAATTGAAGACAATCGCACCCGAAACTCTTCTGGAACCGGTGGACATGCCCTACGCGGCATATCCGAACAAATTGGGCGCGATCATGTTTTGTCCAATTCATGAGCACACACATATCGGGCAAATTGGCCTGTTGAGGCGGGCTCTCGGGCTGGAACCCGTTCGTTAACCCGTCCGCTTGACCCGTCCGCTTGACCTATCCGCTTGGCTGCCGCGGCGCAACTGCTGACGCCATCCTTCTCACGACGTCTGGTTTCTGACAACGTGCAGTTCCCCACAACATGCATCCTATAGCTAGAAAGAGATCTGCAAGTTGAATTCAAATCCAGAGAACGACTCGATCGAGACGATCAATGAATCGATCTATGATCACCCAAAATACTACGATCTTGTATTTGGTGCTGATTGTGCGGCCGAGATAAAGTTCATCCTTGGTTGTAGTGACCAATACATGGAGCGTCCTGCGAAGAAGTTTTTCGAACCTGCCTGCGGCACAGGGCGGCTTCTTTACTCACTGGCCAAGCGAGGGCACGCTGTCACGGGTTTGGATCTGAACCCCAAAGCTGTCGACTTCTGCAATGCACGTTTCAAGCGTCACGGCATCGAAGCGAATGCCTTTGTGGCAGACATGTCCGACTTTCAGGTCCCACAGCGGCATGACATAGCGTTCAATACAATCAACAGTTTTCGACATCTTCAAACGGAAAAGGCAGCGCGATCGCACCTCGAATGCATGGGTCAGGCGATACGCGTTGGGGGTATTTATCTCTTAGGTGTCCACCTGACACCCACCGAAGTTGCTCCCAGCGAAACTGAGTCCTGGTCGGCCCGCAGGGGACACCTGTCCATCAATACTCACATGTGGACCAAAGAACGGAAAAAGGGAAGTCGAATCGAAAAATTCGGGATTCAATTCGACGTACACAATCCAACCAAAAGTTTTCGAATTCTGGATGAGCTTGTGCTTCGAAGCTATCGTCCCAAGCAGATGGACCGACTGATCGCTTCGTCGGGCTGCTGGGAAAGCATCGCGACCTACAATTTTTCGTACGACTTGGACGACCCCATTGAGGTCGATGCGGCCACCGAAGATGTGGTTTATGTGTTACGACGAACACAAGCTTGACACACATTTTGCCCCAAGTGTCCGAAGTCAGGACGTGGCTGGTCTGCGGCCAAGTGCCGCAAAGCCGAAAGCGATGAGAGCCGCCAACAACCCCACAGCGGTGGAAATGAGAGCAATTCGGCCCCAACGCTGCTTTTCGTCAGCAATCCGTTTGTAGGTAAACGGCTTTCCGAGCTCGATTCCATCGCCCACCATCTGCTCGTATTCCCGGATCAATTCGGCGGAGGATCTGGTCTCATAATCTGCCCGAAGATCTGCGACATGCTGATCGGTGGTATTAAAATTGGGCATTAAACTCCAACGAATCCCACAAAAAGCCGCCACCATGAAACCAGCAACGGTAATCAAACCGAGGGCAACGAAGGGGACAGAAACCCCGCTCTCACGCCGCATTTGCTTCTCAGAATCAGCTTCCGACGGAGTCTCAGCAAGCGGTAACTGTCGCAAGACTCCCAACTTTGGAATCGAAACTTCCATTTGACATTTGGAACATGTCACTTTGTCGCCCGCCTGTGAGGGGGTGACGGGTAGGTCAGATTGACAGTTTGGGCAAGGCAAAAGATGCATAATAGATGAAGATTTGAAGGAGTCCCGACTAGACCGAGCGTTCTTGGTGACTAAAATTCGTAACAGCAAAAGGCACCAATCGCCACACCCGCCCGAACGTTTAACGGCGATACGAGGCAATATAACAGCGAACTGTTTTGTTCGTCCCTGTGACCGAATGAGTCGAGTCACAACCCAGGTGGTCAACTTTGCCGATTGCGGCCAGGAAGGCAAAGCCGAAAGGTTTGAAACGAACGTTCCGGGGGGAACCTCTCGATACGTCTGCGTGCCGACGAAAGTTCGCGGGAATACGCAAAGGCGGTCGGAAACACGGGTGACAACGACTACGGGGAATTCGTAGGAGGATTCATCTCGTTCTCACGATCAGTTCGATTTAATCCTTCTTCGGGAAAGGAAATGGTATCTAGCAACTTGGTGAGAAGTGAATAGCCGCGATCTGGGATCCAGAACGCCATGCTCACAATCGCTCCGAGGTGAAAGGATGCCCCAATCCTAAAGTTTTTCCATTTACAGAGGGTGCAGGAACTCCGAGGACATCGAGTGCTAGAGTTGTTTGGTTCTCATCTCACGGTCGCCAGACGTCCGTGAAGTGGGATTTGCCAATTTCGATTGGGCAAACTTCCACCGATCAGGTCGTTCGCTTTGGAATTCCGAAAAGCATGCTTAAAAATGGGATGAATGAACGGTGCAAGATGTGCACCCGTAATTATTCTAGAGAGAGCACCAATCAAACCGACCTCCCCCTTTCCTTCTGACCCATTCCGCCCAATCATCACTCATGAACGAAAAATCTGACTGAGTGCCAACTGTTACAGGGCCCACCGCCCGCAAAGAATTCACTATCCGTTATTGGAAAGCACGCGTTTCATCAAACAACACACTCGCTGATCATTGATTTCACTTCCATGCCGACCTTGATCTCCTGGGAAAGGAACACATCAAGCGGCCATGACTCACAGCAATCACGATCAAAATCAGCGAGTCGCGTGACCAATAATACCACACCCGAAAACTACCGCATCCGCGCGAGGAGTTCCTCCTTTGTTCGATACCTTACTGGATGAATTTGAAGCCGTCGCAGCACAGAGCACGGAGGCCATGACCAGTGGCTTCCGTAAGTTGCCTATCGACGACAACGAAGACAACAACGTTGCTGTGGCCATTGCAGAGCAGGCCGACGGTCAAGTGCAGCTGGACAGTCCTGACGAACTGCTTGCTGTCGATGAAAGCGAATCATGGTCAGATGATCCTGTCCGAATGTACCTCACGCAGATGGGAGAGATTCCTCTTCTGACTCGAAGGCAGGAAATTGAACTGGCCAAACGGATTGAAGAGACTCGGCGACGTTTCCGGACCAAACTTCTGGAAAACCATTTCGTTCTTGTCGAAGCCTACAAAACTCTCAAGAAGGTCTATCGCAGTCAACTTCCCTTCGACCGAACGGTTCAAGTGTCGGTCACTGACCGGCTCGAGAAAGAGCAGATCATTGGACGTCTGCCTCACAATCTCCGAACCCTGCAAACCCTGCTTCGCCGCAACCGGCACGACTGGAAAGTATCACTCAGCAAGAGTGCTTCCCAGCGTCGACGCGCTGAGGCTTGGCGTTCACTGGCTCGTCGTCGCCGTCGCGCAGTTCGTCTCATCGAAGAACTTGGTTTGCGAACTCAGAGAATCGAAACACGCATCGATCTGCTGGAAAAGTTCTCCGTTCGGCTCGGTGAAATTGATCGTGAAATCGCAGCTCAAAAGCGTACCAAGCATGGACGCGAAGTCCGTGAGGAATTGCTGCACGAGCGTCGTCAAATCCTGACTGCCTGTCAGGAGACACCGACATCGCTTCGCAATCGCGTGAAAATGCTGAATTCGGTTTACGCCGAATACCAACAGGCCAAGCGTGAGCTCAGCGAAGGAAATCTCCGATTGGTCGTTTCGATTGCCAAGAAGTACAGGAACCGGGGTCTTTCATTCCTCGATCTGATTCAGGAAGGAAATGCAGGACTGATGCGTGCGGTCGACAAGTTCGAATACCGTCGCGGATTCAAGTTTTGCACGTACGCCACATGGTGGATTCGTCAGGCAATCACTCGCGCTGTAGCTGATCAGAGTCGAACCATTCGTATCCCTGTGCACATGGTCGAAACCATGAGCCGGGTTCGCAATGTTGCTCGACAACTGCTTCAGGAACTCGGACGCGAACCTACGATTGAAGAGACCGCGCGTCGCGCCGATGTGACGGTTGAAGAAGCTCGTCGCGTACTGACCATGAGCCGATTCCCGATTTCACTCGACCGGCCTGTCGGCAACAGTGAAGATAGCCAGTTTGGTGATCTTCTGCCTGACGGCACTGCCGAAAGTCCACAAATCGGTGCCACTCAGGAAATGCTGCGAGATCGGATCAGCAACGTGCTGAAATCACTTTCCTACCGTGAGCGGGAAATCATCAAGCTTCGTTACGGGCTCGGTGATGGATACAGCTACACGCTCGAAGAAGTGGGACACATCTTCAAGGTGACGCGAGAGAGGATTCGACAGATCGAAGCAAAAGCAGTCCGTAAACTGCAGCAGCCAAGCCGTAGTCAGGACTTGGTTGGTTTCCTCGATTAATCGCTCACCATGCTGTGAATCTCAGCATGCATCAATCAAAAACGCAAAGGCGACACGTTATTCAACGTGTCGCCTTTTTTGGTCCAAGGAAAAGGGCGAACCATGTCCAACCATCAACTTCTGCTGAAACAGGGATGGCAACAACACCAAACGGGCAATCTGGATCAGGCGCAACACAAATACCAGCAGGTGATCGCTGCTGATCCCCAAAATCCTGATGCCTGGGTGTTCATGGGAATCCTGCAGTTTGATCAGCGACAATTCGAATCGTCGACTGATTCCTACCGCAGAGCATTGAAGCTGAAAGATCATTATCCGATCGCATGGAACAACCTCGGCAATTCGCTCCGCATGCTGGGAAGCGTTGATGAGGCAGAAAAATGCTTCATTGAGGCACTCTCGCAGCAACCCAATTACCTCTCCGCATTCAAGAATCGTGGCACCCTGTGGATATGGGCAGGGGAAATTGAGAAGGGCTTGAAATGGTATCAGGAAGGTCTGAAACATCACCCGGATGAAGTCGAACTTCACCGCAATCTGGGCGTCATTCACCTCCTGCTGGGTAACTATGAAATCGGATGGTCCGAGTATCGCTGGCGTTGGAAGTTTCCGGGGATGTACCGCCCTGAGACTGATGCACCCACTTGGAAAGGTGAACCACTGGAGAACAGGACCATTCTGATTTACCCGGAGCAAGGCCTCGGTGACGCGATCCAATTCATCCGTGTCGCAAACGAACTCACAAAACAAGGTGCCAGAGTCTACGTTCAGATCGGCAACCGCCTGGAAGCTCTGTTTTGCTCGGCGCCGGGCATTGATCAACTGTTGAATCGTGATCAACCGCTGCCACGTTTTGACTACCACGCTTCTTTCATCGAAGTGATCGATTATCTTTATCAAACGACTGGAGAGATTGCCTGGGGGTCAGACCTGTTTGCAAATCTTCCTGGATACCTGAGAGTTTCTGACGCCTTGGTCGATTACTGGCGTCAGTGGTTTACCCAACGCTCTGGCTTAGCTGTTCCACCTGCAGTGGCAGACGCTGCGGCAGGAAGGAAGCGATTGAGAGTGGGAATCAACTGGCAGGGCAATCCGGATCATCATGCCGATATCTATCGCAGCATGCCCCTGGAAATGCTTGCCCCGCTGGCAACCATCGAGAACGTCGAACTGTTCAGCCTTCAATTTGGCTTTGGCAGCGAGCAGTTGACTCAAAGCCAGCTCAGCCATGCGATCGTGCAATTCCCAGCTCACGTCGATAGCGATGGCGGCGCATTCACCGATACAGCAGCGATTCTCAGTAATCTGGATGTGGTTGTGACCACGGATACATCTGTGGCCCATCTCGCAGGTGCTGTGGGCACCAAAACGCACTTGTTGCTCGGCAAAGTCCCTGATTGGCGTTGGCTCCAAAGCGGCTCCAGCACGCCTTGGTATCCCCACATGCGATTGTTCCGTCAAAGCAAACTGGGAGCGTGGGATGAGCCGGTTGCCGAGGTAGCATCACTGCTGAGAGAAACAGCCAACGCTGGCTGACAACAACAGGTTCATCACCGCCCTGAACGATCGTTTCGCCACACGCTTCTGGCTAGGCGAAACCGATGGGCAGTTCGCACACAGTGGCTAGCCGGCGAATCCCGGGACACGATGAACCTTACTCGGCACTCGTACTTGGGCATGATCAGTCGCAATCTGTTTCGGCCATGTCACGGGCATGATAACTACTGCGGACAAAGGGCCCACTGGCAACTTTTCTAAAGCCCATCTGCTTGGCTATTTCACCCAGTTCATCGAACTCCTCTGGAGGCACGAAGCGAACCACAGGCAAGTACTTTTCACCGGGTTGCAGGTACTGTCCCAGCGTAAGAAAGTCGACATCGTGGTCACGCAGATCAGCGAGTGCTTCGAGCAATTCACCTCGCTCTTCACCCAAACCCAACATCAAACCACTCTTGGTTTTAACCTCGGGATTGTAAGCCTTGACCTGCTTCATCATGGCCAAAGTCCACGAGTAGTCACTCTTGGGTCCGCGAACGCGTCGATACAGTCGCGGCACGGTTTCCATGTTGTGATTGAAAACATCGGGCCGGGCCTCGATCACTCGCTCCAGCGATGGTTTGCAGTGAACAAAATCAGGGGTGAGCACTTCAGTGGTTGCACCGGTCTTTTCCCGAACAGCAATAACGCAGCGGTAAAAGTGGTCAGCCCCCCCATCGGGTAAATCATCGCGTGTCACACTGGTGATCACCACATGCTTCAGGCCCAGGCGATAAGCCGCTTCGGCCACACGTGCAGGCTCATCTGACTCTGGCAATTCCGGCGGGCGCCCGCGATGCACCGCGCAAAATCCGCAGGGGCGGGTGCAAACGTTGCCAAGGATCATGAAGGTTGCAGTCTGCTGGCTGTAACATTCCATTCGGTTGGGGCATTTGGCGTTATCGCAAACTGTTTCCAACCGCAATTCATCCAACAAACCCTGGGTCATATGGTTTGCATTCCCAGCAGGAATCGGCCTTTTCAGCCAACGGGGAAGCCTTCCCGAGGCCGAGACCTCTGCGCCATCAGGAATTTCAGGATCTGCAACTACCGGAAGTCGAAAAGCCATTCAGCAAAAAACCAAGGTGAAAAGGACGAACCAAAGCCTGAGACGCCACATATTGTAGTGGGAAGTTCAGTCCCGGCCATGGCGGAAGCACATCTCGTCCGCAAAGACAGCAGAAGACAGCAGAGGACAGAGGGGGCGAAAGGAGATGGCGACCGAGAAAATCCGCATTGGATCGCCCTGAAAGGCCGAAAATCAACGTTTGAAATCAGAGCCCGACTACGGCGAACGGCCTCTGAAGCGTACAATCCGCTAAGTTATGGGAAAGAAGAAAACCAAATCGAAAGCTTCCAGCGGGAAGAAAAAGGCTGGTGGGAAAAAAACCGAGCCAACGCTGACGATGGTTGCTGAGAACCGGAAAGCCCGACACCGCTATGAAATCCTCGATTCCGTCGAATGCGGGATGATGATGATGGGCAGCGAAGTCAAGTCGATGCGTGATAACAAGTTGTCACTGGACGAGGCTTACATTCGTGTCAAAGGTCAGGAATTGTGGCTGATTGGTGCCGACATTGCCCATTACAGAAATGCTGGCATGTGGAATCATGATCCAAGGCGTCCCCGTAAACTGTTGGTTCATGCGCGGGAATTTGAAAAATTCGCCGGGCGTGCCCATGAACGAAGCCTGACGCTGGTGCCTCTGCGTGTCTATTTCAATGAACGCGGAATCGCAAAATGTGTCATGGGGCTGGTCAAAGGGAAGAAATTGCACGACAAACGTGAAACACTCAAGAAACGTGACACTGACCGCGGGCTACAAAGAGCCATGAGGCGAAGATGACAAAACTACTCGACATCAACCAGTTAAAAAAGAGTTTTAGACAGCCCGAGGGCGGACGGTTGGTCGTTCTGGACATTCCGGAATTTCAGATCGACAAAGGTGAGCAAGTCGCATTGATTGGCCAAAGTGGAGGTGGAAAAACCACGCTGCTACATCTGATCGCCGGTCTGCTGTCACCCGATCAAGGATCAATCCGAATTGCCGGCCATGAAATCACCGGTCTCAGTGAACAGGGTCGTGACCGCTTTCGAGCGGAAACCATCGGTTATGTTTTTCAGACTTTCAACCTGCTCCCAGCGTTCACGGCGATCGAGAATGTCCGTCTCGGCATGGCTTTTGGTTCCGGCAAGCATCAAAATGCACGAGCTGCTGATTTGCTGGATCGTGTCGGATTGAAAGATCGGTTCAATTACCGCCCCAGCCAACTGTCCGTGGGACAGCAACAGCGAGTTGCGATCGCACGTTCGCTGGCAGGGCGTCCACAACTACTGCTGGCTGACGAGCCTACCGCCAATGTGGATCCCAGCAGCGCAGACAGTGTACTGCTGCTGATACGTGATACCTGTCGCGAAGAAGACGTTTCTTTGCTCACAGTCACTCATGATATGCAAATCGCATCAAGTTTTGATCGCATCGAAAAACTGGATGAAATCAACCAGGTGGATCACACCCCTGCATCCTCTGCGTGATCCTGGCACAGCTTTCATCACTTAAAACTGTTCACACAATCGGCACTGAATCAAGCATCCAACCATGTCTCTCATTCACATCGCCTGGCGAAACTTCTGCCATCGAGCTCTCTCAAGCTTTCTGACAACCTTCTCTCTGGCTTTGGGCGTCGGCCTGGTTGTACTGGTTCTTTCCATCTATGGGGTGATCAGTGAAGCGTTCACTCGAAATGCCTCCGTGGGTTACAACCTTGTGGTTGGCCCCAAGGGCAGCCCCCTGCAACTCACTTTGAATAGCGTTTTCTATCTCAGCCAACCGATCGAAAACCTGCCTTACACGGAATACATGGAATTCCTGCCCCAAGACGAGCGGGCGGCCATGGTGAGCCAATTTGGCGGTGACCCAGAACTTGCGAAACGCGATGGACGTTACGCTCCTTACATTGCTGGTGGATTTGCAATTCCGCTGGCGCTGGGTGATTACTTCGGCGAATTCAGGGTCGTGGGCACCACGCCTGACTTTTTTACCGAATTAAAACATGGTCCTGATGTGAATGAAGATTTCACCTTCCGCGAGGGCCGGGCCTTTCAGGATTTTTCGCCAGAACACAGTTATTTTGAGGCTGTTGTTGGAGCCCGTGTTGCAAAAGAAATGAAGGTTAATCTTGGTGACAAGTTTTACCCGACTCACGGAGACCCCTCCGGACACGGGCATGAACTGGGTTTTACCGTCGTGGGAATCCTTGATCCAACCGGTACGCCCAACGACCGGGCGGCCTTTGTGAATCTCGAGGGATTCTACCTGATGGATGGCCACGCCAAACCTGTTGAAGCAACTGAGCAATCGGAGACTGACGACGAAAACATCCTTGATGAAGCCATTGACGCCGAGGAGTCAAACGAGACCCAACCCACAACGGATACAGCTCTCAATAACAACACTCCTGCAACCAAGGGTGCAAGCCAGGGGCCGACTGAAGCGGGGACAAATGATGCAGCATCGGATTCCACTGCCAACTCCACGGATGCGAGGAGTGCGGACGAATATCGTCTCTTGTCCATCCCCGAACGCGAAGTCACGTCGATTCTTATTCGCAACGGAAACATCATGTTCGCGCCGGGCATGCAGAATGCCATCAATGAGGGAATACGCTCACAGGCAGCGGCACCTATTGGAGAAATCAACAAGCTAATGACTTTTATCGTCGGACCTCTCATGACTGCCTTGTTGGTGATCACCGTCATCACCTGCATCGTAGCGGCCGTGGGAATCCTTGTTTCCATCTACAACTCGATGAATGATCGCCGCCGGGACATTGCGATCATGCGAGCTCTGGGCGCTCGTCGTTCAACCGTGACAAGCATCATTGTCTTTGAGAGTTTCCAGGTCGCCTTGATAGGAACCATCGCAGGCTGGCTGCTCGCCCATGCTGCCATCGTGATGTACTCTAGCCAAATCGAGGATCAAACAGGAGTTCAGGTGAGTTTCTTTACCACCAGCAACTCTGAAATTCTGGTTCTGCCATTGGTCCTGGTCTTGGCGTTGATCGCTGCTCTGCTTCCGGCTTGGGCGGCCTATCGCACGGATGTGGGTTCCAACCTGTCAGCTTGATCGGTTGTCACTGAGCCATTGTTCGACCTCTTCGTTACGAAGCGGTTGATCACAGGCAAAGTTCTCGCAACGATACAGAGTTGTTGCTCCTTCAATGGCATCCCTTCCGCGATTGAGAGCTACGACGGGACCAGATTCAGGTGCCTGTCCCACGACCCACGAAAGAGCCGCGTGAGGCCGATAGGCCGCACAGAACGCGGGCCGAATTCGAACCAATTCTTCATTGTCAGGCACCGCGAGTACTAATTGCTGATTGCCATGGTGAAAGTGATCCAGAACAGCAAGCAGAGCAGCACAGGCACCAGACTGATTCGTCATCACGGTGGTCCCGGCAACCAGGGTGCGTTCTGCCGCGTCACGAAAATCCTGTCGCTCGCACAACTGTGATAACTTCAACAAGCCGCTGGCCGCCGATGCATTCCCACTCACCAGACTTCCATCGTGCCAATCCTTGTTGCGTGCAATCAAAGATTCGGCATCATCGGCGGTGTAAAAGAATCCACCGCATTCACCATCCTCAAAATGCTCGAGCATACAATCAGCCAACTTCACCGCACGCCCGATCCATCTGGCTCGCCCAGTGGCCTCGAACAGGGCAATGAAGGCCTCGATTGTGAAAGCATAATCATCAACGTAGGCATCAACGTGGGCCTTGCCGCCCCTGAACGCATGCAGCAGTCGTCCATCATCACGCGTCATATGATTCAGAAGAAAATCTGCTGCAGTCTCAGCCACCGTCAGATAGGAAGGCTGATTCAAGACGGCACCAGCGATCGCAAGTGACTTGATCATCAAGGCGTTCCAGGCAGTCACCACCTTATCATCACGCCCCGGATGTACTCGGTGCTCCCTGGCAACACGTAGCTGCTCACGATAACCAGCCAGCACAGCGGAGAGTTCACCTTCATTCACTGACATTTCTTCAGCCCAAGCCGAAATACTCTGCGGTAAATTGGGGATACTTTTGCCCTCAAAGTTACCCTTCTCGCTGATGTCATAAACAGTACAGAAGTCTCTCGCAGATTCTGTTCCCAGCACCTGCTCCACTTGCTCAGGATTCCAAACGTAATATTTACCTTCGATGCCTTCGCTATCCGCATCCTCGCTGCAGTGAAATCCCCCAGCGGAGTCAATCAGCTCACGACACACATAATCGAGTGTCTCACGAGCGACTTCCGCATGGCGTTGATGTCCAGTGACCTGAAATGCACGGACATAAACCTCTGCCAACAGGGCGTTGTCGTACAACATTTTTTCGAAGTGCGGCACAAGCCACTGTCCGTCGACACTGTAACGTGAAAATCCACCTCCAATATGATCACGGATTCCACCCGTCGCCATACGATCCAGCGTCAACTCCGCGGCTGCTAACATCGTTCCATCGCCATTCACTTGCCCCATTCGGAGCAGCAAATCGAGATCGGTAGCATGAGGAAACTTGGGAGCACCACCAAAGCCACCCCATTTTCGATCCAGCACCTCAAGCAGGTGTTCGCAAGCTGCCGCAACCAGTTCACTGCCCGGAGTTGCGCTCGCAGATGTCGTCGAGGCAGAGGCGGCATCGGATTGTCCTTCAGTCCCATCAGCCAACTGTTGCAGTGCGGCTGTAATCTGGTTTGCATGACTCACTACTTCTTCGCGACGATTGACCCAAGCTTCGGACAATGACTCCAGCACCTGGGCAAATCCCGGCATCCCGAATTTTTGCTTTGGTGGCCAATAAGTGCCAGCGAAAAAAGGCTGTCTTTTGTGGTCCAGAAACACGCTCATGGGCCATCCACCACGGCCTGTCATGACTTGCACAGCGTTCATATAAACCTGATCAATATCAGGTCGTTCTTCGCGATCAACTTTGATTGACACAAAATTCTGATTCAGAAGATCAGCGATGGCAGCATCTTCAAAACTTTCATGCTCCATCACATGACACCAATGGCAAGCCGCATAACCTACTGAAAGAAAGATGGGCTTGTCTTCTCGCACTGCGCGTTCAAAAGCCTCGTCTCCCCATGGATACCAATCCACTGGGTTGTTCTTGTGCTGCAGCAGATAGGGACTGAGAGAGTTGGCAAGTCGATTCAATTTACAGGCCTTCGACGAAAGATCAGATGTCCAGATTACGAACGTCCAATGCATGTTTTTCGATGAACTCACGCCTGGGCTCGACTTTGTCACCCATGAGTAATCGGAACATTTCGTCAGCAGCACCCGCATCCGTCAGATTGACTTGCAATAGCGTACGATTGGCAGGATCAAGTGTAGTTTCACGCAGTTCCTCGGCGTTCATCTCACCCAATCCTTTGAAACGTGTGACCTGCAAACCTTTCTCACCAGCCGCCCTCACCTCGGACAACAAGTCGCGAAGATCGTTCAAAGCACGGCGAACATCTTCGCCTCGAACCAATTCAAACCTTGCTGTGGTTGAACCCGTCCGCTCCGCAGGAATCAAATCGTCAACACTGAATCCCAGTGGAGTCAATTCCTTCAATCCACTATTGATGGTTCGGACTTCATGCAATTCCGTGAGATGGGCCATCGGGATCTCAACTTCTGGCTCGGCCGTCGTCTCTTCCGAAGTGCTCGCGGCTTCACTGCCAGCAGCATCCTCTGCGTTGCCTTCAGCCTCGTTGCCTTCAGCCTCGTTGCCTTCAGCCTCGTTAACCTCTGGCTCGTCAACCTCTGGCTCATCGTCCAGTTCGGTATCCAGTGTCAACCCCTGTTCATTGAGATAACTCTCCACTTGGTCCTGAGAGTGGAACCAATGCTCTTCGTTTCCATGCGTGATGAGTAACGACGGTAATTTGTTGGTAGTTGGATCAAGACGCATGGCATGTGCTCGAAGACTGTACCCATGCTGTTCAAGCGCCAAGATCGATTCTTCCATCGAGGCCAGAGTGGTACAGAGAGCCCGCATCGAATCTCCTTCGACTCGCCGACCATCCTCTGCTTCGAAAATGGTGTCACTGAGCCCGCGTTCGAGCAACTGTGACTTCATCTCGCCATCAGACTGAATGTAGTACCGTTTCTTTCCCTGCTGAACACGGAATAGCGGTGGCTGAGCAACGTAGACGTGCCCGCGAGCAACCAGTTCATACATCTGCCGATAGAAAAAGCAGAGCAACAGCGTCCGGATGTGACTGCCATCGACATCGGCGTCAGTCATGATGATGATTTTTTCATATCGACGTTTGGTCAGATCCTGATCGGCACCGATCCCAGTGCCAATTGCCTGAATCATCGATTGGACTTCCTGATTCTCAAGAACCTTAGCTTCACGGCTCTTGTACGCGTTGATGATTTTACCTCGCAGCGGCAGGATCGCCTGAAAATCCCGCATCCGCCCACCTTCGGCTGAACCACCGGCCGAATCACCCTCGACCAGGTAAAGCTCACACTCCTCCCGATTCTTGCTGATGCAATCTCGCAACTTGCCGGGCAATCCACCGCCGCCCAAGGCATCTTTTCGTTTCCTCAGCAAGTCCTTTGCCTTCCGTGCAGCCTCGCGAGCTTCTGCGGCTAAAAGACCCTTCCGAACAATCGTCTGCGCTACTCTGGGGTTCTCTTCAAAATACTTCGCCAGTTGTTCTGATACGCCACCACTGATGATTCCGTCAACTTCACTGTTGCCCAATTTGGTCTTGGTCTGACCCTCGAACTGTGGATGTGCCACTCGAACACTGATGACTGCTGTGATCCCCTCACGAAAATCATCACCGCCTGGTGAAACGCCTTTGAAGAGATTTTCTTTCTTGCCGTAATTGTTCAGGGTACGCGTCAATGCACTTCGAAAACCGGAGACATGGGTTCCGCCTTCGATCGTGTGAATGTTATTCACATAAGACTGCACATTCTCGGTGAACTCAGTGCTGTACTGCATTGCGATGTCGAATTGCGTACCGTCCTTTTCACCGGAAATTTGAATCACATCACCATGCAGCGTATCACTCGCACGGTTGAGGTGTTCGACGAATTCGACCAAGCCGCGCTCGTATTGAAAGTCTCCACCTTCTCCATTTCGTTCATCATGGTATTTGATGTGGACACCGCTATTGAGGAAAGCGAGTTCCTGCAAGCGTTTGTAGAGAGTGTCAAAGTTGTACTTGGTGACACTGAAAATTTTGTTGTCAGCTTTGAATGTCGTTTTCGTACCTGTCTTCTTGGTCGCCCGTCCCTTACGTACCGGACCCGTGGGAACACCACGCTCATATTCCTGTGTCCACGTGAAACCATCACGACTCACTTCAGTCTCAGCCCACTGGCTCAAAAAGTTCACAACGGTGACGCCGACGCCGTGCAAACCACCGGAAGTTTGATAGGCACCCTTTTCAAACTTGCCACCAAACTTAAGAACCGTCATCACTCCTTCGAGCGTGCTGACCTCGCGATCCAATTCTTCAGACAGCTGCTCGTGCCTGGTAACTGGGATCCCGCGTCCATCATCCTCAACCGTCACACTGCCGTCGGTGTGCACCGTGACAGACACCATCTTGGCGAAATCAGCCATGGCCTCGTCGATGGAATTATCAACCACCTCATAGACCAAATGATGCAGACCGCGAGTGGCCGTATCACCGATGTACATACCAGGCCTCTCGCGCACATGCTCGAGGTCAGACAGATGCTGCAAATCCGCATCTGTGTAATTCGAGTTGGCGGCGGGAGCAGTAGAAGCGGGAGTTTCGTTGGAGGGAGAACTCGATTCAGGAGCGTCGCTCATGAAGACCTGCAGAGAAGAGGTTGAGTGAGAGTATCCGCACACCGTCGTGCGAGCCCCAAATTCTAGCGTTTCTTACGGCTTCCCGCGATTGGGGATCAAGCCAAACACGCCTACAAAAGATGGATAAAACAGGTGATTTATCGCTTTTCCAGATACTTCTGGTAAGCAGCCACCGCCAACTCATCGCAACGCTCGTTCTCAAGGTGCCCGGCATGACCTTTGACATGCTGATAATGGACCGTGTGCTGGCCCATCAGAGCATCCAACTGCTGCCACAATTCGACATTTTTGACTGGCACCAACTTGGAACCATCTTTGCGTTTCCAGCCCCTCTTTTTCCAGCCTGCCATCCAACTGCTCATCCCCTGAAGCACATAGCTGCTGTCTGCGAAAAGGGTGACTTCACAGGGTTCGTTCAATGCCTCCAAACCCCGAATCACTGCCGTCAATTCCATCTTATTGTTGGTGGATTCCGGCTCACCATCGCTTCGCTCAAGCTCTTTTTCTGTCTTGTTGCATCGCAAGATGAAGGCCCATCCCCCGGGACCAGGATTGCCGCTACAGGCACCATCGGTGTAGAGACTGACTTGCTTCATGGAGGTGACTTCGTGACGGTGAGTGAGTTTGGGACAACGATTTGGGCGAGGGAAGCTAAACGGGCAAACGGGTTCTGGCACCCGCTTCCCGACCGCTGTTCAACTTAATCCGTGAAGAACAATCAGAACACCGCCAGCTCCATCCTCCCGATGCGGGCTGTCGCTACCAACGATTCTGCTACCAACGATTCTGCTACCAACGATTCTGCTACCAACGATTCTGCTGCCAGCGATTTCGCCGCCAGCGATTCTATTGGCCCCAGCGATCAGAAATCCCTACAATGAGACGAGTTCTTGAAGGAGGAACTGAAATGGCCCGGATCGTCTTCACTTTGATCATCGCATTTGTCTACGCATCAGCAACCAACGATTGCAGTGGGCAAATGGTGACCACATCAGTGCCCTACAACACCAGTAGCAGCAGTTTTTTTGAAAACAACAGCATCAACTGGTCGCTACGAGGCAAGAACTGGTTTGCAAATTCGGGCGGAGCGCCTTTACCACCTTTTGGTGGAATGGCTGGCGGAGCTGCTGTTGCGGGCGGACTTTCTGGCGGCTTTGGGTTTGCTGGGGGCGGTGTTCGTGGCAGCCTCGGCTTCAATTTTTCGCAGGGAAGCAGCCGATCTTTCAGCAGCACAACACCCTCCCTGACAACGATGAATGGCTACCCGGGAAGTATTTCCTCGGGTGTACTTCAGCCGTTTGTAACTGGCTACTTTCCGGTAGTTGGAAACTACGCCGCTGCCACAGCCCCTTTGGCTCAATCACGGCAAACGGTAATGGAAACCAGCCAACATCAAATCTCGAATCTCCGTCAAGCTCAAGCCAAAAGATACCAGGGCAAGCTGGCGCAATATCTGCAACGCGCAGAACAGGCAGAAGCTTCGGGGAATAAACGCATGGCAAGAGCCAATTATCGTCTTGCGATCTCCATTGCAGCAGAACCACTTCGGAGTGAGCTGCAGCAGCGACTAGCACGGATGATCCATCAAACAAGATGAATCCCCCGGAAAGATCAGGCCAAGCCGAGAAAGACTGATCGATTTCCCTCCACGGCAACGCCCAGTCCTTCGAACGTAACGCCCAGTCCAATTCTGACTCACGCGCTACCGCCTCGTGCCGTATCCACCAGCGTTTGATCTGCACGCTCGGTGCGCTCACCGGCACAACTGGGCAGTCACACCGGTCCATGCAGTGAACCCATCAAGTCCCCCCCAACCTTGGCTGGCGACTGATGGATTCTCTTGCGGTCGCTACCAATCCGAGCTTTCGTAAGCGACTTCTGGCAACATGGCAAACATCATCAGGCCGCAAACATCATCAGGCCGCAAACAGCATCAGGCCGCAAACAGCATCAGGCCGCAAACAGCATCAGGCCGGCGCACACCTGATTCACACCAGATGCCTCAATTGCATGAAACATCTGAACAGTTGACTGACGCAGATAATCGACTGAATCAAATGCCACCCAGACTCAATTGAACCAGACAAGATGCCTGAAGGACACAAAACACACTTTTTGGCCCGTGCCCATCACGAATTACTGGCCGGAGAAGGCGTCAAAGTGACCAGCCCGCAGGGCAGGTTTCGCACCGAAGCGCGGAAGGTCAGTCGCCGATACCTTGATTCGGTAAGCGCATCAGGCAAGCATTTGTTCTATGAGTTTGAGGGTGGCGCTATCGTGCATGTTCACCTGGGCAGATACGGTAAATTTCGTCAACACCCATCTCCACCGCCCAAGCCTGTCGGACAAATCCGGATGCGAATGATCGGACCGGCGGCCAGCATCGACTTAACTGGCCCGACGACATGCCGGGTGATCGACGCTGAAATCCAACAGGAAGTGGTGAATCGGTTGGGACCTGACCCCTTGGCAGGGGGCAGGAAATTGGATGTATGGAAGAACATAACCCAAAGCGGTCAGCCAATTGGGGCACTACTGCTGGACCAGTCGGTCGTCGCTGGTGTTGGCAATATTTTCCGAGCTGAAATTCTGTTCGAGGCCGGCTTGGACCCCCAGATCCCGGGTTCTTCTTTATCGCAGGAATCTTTTGACCAATTGTGGAAGTCACTCAAACGGATGATGACCGTGGGCCTGAAGTACGGGAAAATCATCGCTGTGACGGCGAGTGAAGCAGGAATGCCGCTGGCGAAAGTCCCGGAGGATCAGAGATTCAGGGTATACGGTCAAACCGAATGCCGGAGATGTTGCACACCGATCTCATCTGTCGAAGTCGGGGCCCGGCGTCTGTATCATTGCAAGCATTGCCAATCATGACCGGGCTTGATCATAATGCGATTGCTGCACGAAAACAGCTTGAGGCCAGCTGAGCTGGCGAACAATTTCGGGACAGGGTTGTTGAATTCCGGCAGACGCGCTAGCCTTGGTGGCTCGTGAAGCATCGAATTCGTCCTACCAAGCGTTTGAAGGCCTTTGATGTCCGCCTTGAGTCTGCACCCGTGCCTTGGGTCTCTTCCGTTGCTCGCTTCCAGTGCTGAAGCAGCGCCCATCACTCCGTCATCACCATGGATCATGCTGCTATTTGCAGCCATCATGTTGGCCACTTATATCGGAGTGGCCATCGAACCGATGCACAAGACCGTTGCTGCGTTATGCGGAGCCGTGGTCCTGATCGGATTATCACTTGCGCTGGGGCTGTTTGAATACGAAAAGATCTATGACATCCTTGAGGAAGACCTCAATATCTTTGGTGTCATCATCGGAACGGGGATTCTGGTGGACGTCATCGGCAAGAGTGGTCTGTTTCACTTTCTCAGCATGTGGATTGTGCGGTTCACTGGTGGCAGGGCATCGGCGCTTTTTTTGACGCTTTGTGGGGTCACGTTTCTCTTCGTCGCGGTACTGACGATTGTTCCCGCCATGCTGATCCTCAGTTCGTTGGTGTTAGTGATCTGCCGTTCATTGAACTACAAACCTGTACCATTACTGTTGAGCGTCGCGATCTGTGCCAACAGTGGCGCGATTGCCACCTTTGCCAGCGGCCTTCCAAACATCATGATTGGCACCGCCGCCAACATACCCTACGCCCAATTTCTTCAGGTTTCTCTGCCGTATGCATTGATCAGCCTGGTCATTGCTGTTGCCGGTCTGCGAATGTTCTTTCGCAAGGACCTTCCATGGAAACAAACCGCGGAAGAGCAGGCACGACTCCGCGAACAGATCGAAACGTTTGATCCTTGGGCGATGGTGGAAAATCGCAAGGTGCTATTACGCAGTGCTGTGATTCTGATGGCGACGGTATTGGGTTTCGTATTCGCTCAACAATTGGGCGTTGGCATGGACTTTGTCGCCATGGTCGGCGCGACTGCAGCGTTGTTGTTCGCTGGCAAAGGTGTCGAAGATGCAATTCAAAAAGTGAACTGGACCGTGATCATGTTTTTCATGGGTCTGTTCATCATTATCGGTTGCGTTAAACAAACCGGCGCGCTGGCATGGGTCGCCCAGCAAGTCATTGCATTGTCCGACAATGAAATGTCATTGCTGCTGCCTTTGTTGGGAATTTTTGCTGCGGTTGCCAGCTCCATTGTCGATAACATTCCGGTGGCAGCGACGCTGATTCCGATCGTGCGTGACATCTCGGGAAATGGGGTACCCGCCGAGCCACTCTGGTGGACGTTGATCATCTGCTGCAATCTGGGTGGCAATGGAACACCCATCGGATCCATCTCATGCGTGATTGCCATTTATGCCTTGAAACGGGAGGCGGGCGAGACGGTGGGATGGGGAATGTTTCTGAAGCTTGGTGGCATGATCATGTTGCTACAGGTGATCGGAGCGATCATTTATGTCAGCTTCATTTATCACGAAGGTTGGATTCCGCCCCTGACTGCACACTGACAATTCGATTGAATCCAGTCGTTGAAATAAAACAGCGACAAGAGCACCAGGCCATGGAAACACATGGCGAGCAGACACTTTTACGCCAATCCACGCAAACACGCATGGTTGGGTTAAAATCAGGCAGGTCACCACTCATCCTGTCTTACGCCGGAAATTTGAAAGCGGAAAACATGAGCACAGGTTCAGAAGCGAATGAACTGGATCGCGAAGTCGATGCATCGATGCGGATATTTGAGAAGGCGCAGGTTGGGCCTGCGGCCTCACTGAGCCCCATCAAACCTTCGCGTATTCTCGTCGTCCTGGATGGTTCATCCCAGGATGACAACTCTCTCGCCTCGGCAGCGTATCTCAGGGAGCAGTTTGATACGGAAACATTGGTACTGGACGCGCGAGACGGCAAAAGCGACCAAGACGAGGATCTCGCTGTCACACGTGCAACGCAAGTATCAGGGGCGAGGCCGATTCGGCGCCAGGATGGTGATTCCTACGATGCGATTCTTGCAGCACTGAAAGAGCTTTCGGTCGACCTGCTCATCCTGCCCAGCCCATTTGGTCGATCATTCGAAAATGTGGGCACCGATAGTGCCGGAACCGTCATGGACGTCCTGTTGTCACGTTGCCCTGTCCCCATGATTGTGATGCGACGTGATGACCAACAACTTCGCGACTGCGTCCACCGTATCGAAATGGTGGTTGGCAGTGAGTGTGAGGTCGAATCAAGAGCAGCGGCATGGAGCTTTGGCTTGGCTGCAGGCTCCGCCAAGGTCACCCTGAACCTGGTCCTGGAAAAAGAACAATTCGAAAACATCCGCTCAATTGTTGAAGCGCTCCAACCAGATGCACAGCTCGATGTGGAACAGTTCAGCGCCGCCCTGACTAAAACACATCACGCACTGCATGGTGCGATGGCAAAAACGGCCTCAACGCTCGGTATGAGCTACGAGTTGCATCCAATTGCGGGTGAAGTCGCGCCACCAAATTCCCTGGATCAAACCAGGAAACTGTTACTGGTGCTGCCTCTGGAAGTCGACGACCGCTTCGGACAGGGATTCGTACAGGATCGCATCCGCAGAAGTCCGCATCCTGTCCTGATCGTCTCAGGGCATGTGCCGGAAACCAACTAGACACCTTTCATCACTACTGACCGCATGAACCCGATGGCCAGAAATCACAGATGACTTCCTTCGCGTTCGAACCGATTTATGGCTCACTGCTACTCACAATGGCAGTTGCGGCGGTGACTGTTGGAGTGATTTTAGCTGTCACGCCTCCAACCGAGGACCCGAAACAGCGGCGTTGGCTGATCACGCTTCGCCTGTTGGCAGCGACCACGCTGATACTGGCTGCTTTTCGACCGGCACTCTTCCGTACCGATAATCAACTGGCAGAAGCTGCCCTTGTCATTGCAGTTGATACCTCTCGTAGCATGACCCTTCCGGATGGAGATGGAAATACACGATGGAAGACCCAGATAGAGGTATGGAAACGTCTTGCGGACAATATCCTTGAGCTCGACCGCCAATTGGATGTACGACTTCTGGCCTATGATTCTGAAACCAGAACGGTCGCTACTCCCTCTCCTACTTCACTGGATTCAGTCCAACCATCTGGCAAGTCGACCGACATCTCTGCAGCCGCATTGGGGGCCATGCAAGCAGCACAAGGCCAACCCATCGCTGGGATCGTATTGGTCGGTGATGGCACCCAAACATCGGACCAACGAGGTTCGGGAGCCCAGCGTGTTGCTGAGACCCTGAACTCGCTCGGTGTTCCCTTATGGACGGTTCCCGTGGGTCCATCGGGAGGAGCATCCGCGTCACGTGATGCCGCAATCGAAACCCTGCCAGAAAGTTACCAGCTATTCGCGGGCAACAGATTGGACGTCAAGTTTCAATTGGCGACACGAGGCATGGCGGGAATTGATGTTCCCGTGCGACTGACCTGGATCGACGCGAATGGACAAAGTACTGAAATTGCCAATCGACAAATCGTTCCCGCTAACGCAACGGATGTCACCCCGGTCAGCATCCCCATTTTGACTCCGCAACCCGGAACATACCGGCTCAAGGCAGAGGCGGTTGCAGTGGACAATGAATTGATCACCACCAATAACGCTCAGATCGCTTTTGTGGAGGTTCGTGAAGGGGGAGGAAGGATTCTTTATCTGGAGGGAAACCCCCGACTCGAGCAGAGTTTTTTGCGACGATCACTGCGACGTTTCCCCGACCTTGCACTGGATTATCAATGGATTCCAACCGACACGGTTGGCCGTTGGCCTGTGGATCTGGACGGTGCCTTTGAGCCTGGACGCTATGACATTTATATCCTTGGTGATCTGCACGCAGATGCTCTTGGCGAAGAACAATTGCAACAACTTGCCGATACCGTTGGGAAAGGTGCCGGGCTGGTAACACTCGGTGGTTCTTACGCCTATGGTGGTGGTGGTTATGCGGATTCGCCGCTGGCTTCAGTCTTGCCGGTGCGCATGGATCCGCGTCGTGCCCGGTCTGCTGGTGGCACCAGTAACCCAGTCGCTGGCAGCCAAATCGATACACCCTTGCTACCGAAACTGGTCCGTTCACATCCCATCACTGACCTTGGGGGCGAATCACCGGCCAGCGTTTGGAAACAATTGCCTCCCTTGTTGGGCGCCAATCAGCTAATCGGGCCCAAGGTGGCACCCGGCGTTCAGGTATTACTGGAAACAGAAACGGGTGACCCCTTGATGGTTGTCGGAGAATATGGCAGCGGTCGAACAGCAGCGATCGCATTCGATTCGACATGGCGATGGTGGAAAAACGGTCGTAGTGAAGTGCATCGCCGCTTTTGGCGGCAGTTGGCATTGTGGCTTCTGTCACGGGAAAACAACGCAGACAGTCAACTGGTCATCACCATGGATACCCGAAGATTTGCAACCGACCAGTCACCTGAATTTCGAGCCCAGGTACAATCACTCAGCGAACCGATTGAGCCGCTTCCCCTGGTTGCGGAAATCGTGGATTCCAACGGTGTCACGGTACCTTTGAATATCAATACCGAAAACAGCAGTACTCAATCCAGCCGCATCACTCAGGCGATCCGCGGTCGTATTCCCAAGCTGGCAGTTGGCTTTTACCGATTGCGAGTACGAGTGGAATCACCAGACCAAATGATGCCGCCCGAAGAGCTTGCCTTTCAGGTCATTGACGAAAGTCGAGAGTTAGCTCAACCGCTTGCGGACCCAGCTTATCTAGGGCAATTGGCGGACTTGACCACCGATCATGGAGGCGCGGCTTTTCTCCCGGAAAACATTGATGAACTGATCACAAAGATCAAAGAACGGCGAACCCTGGCTGAAACCCCTGTCGTCGAAAAGTTTCGTCTGGGGGACGGACCATTCACTGCCTGGTTGCTATTTGGCATTTTTGCCGGTGCCCTGTCATCCGAATGGTTTTTGCGACGGCAGTGGGGCTTGGCGTAGAACGAGAATCAACTTGAACTGAAGGATGGAACATGCAGGCCCCGTGTTTGGGCATTCAAGCATGGGGGATCAGAAGCCAGCTGGCTGATGCAATTCAAGGAGTTCCTGTGCCGTCATTTTTTGCACTTCGCGATCATAGGTCATCAATCCGTTGACCTCGCCCTCAACATCTGTTGTCTGCGTATAAACGCCAGCAGCCACGCCTCTGCGGCGAAGCTTCATCAGTTGCTCAAAGGATCGGCGATACCGCTGCCTGTATTGCTCTCTCGTTGCAGGCAGATCGCCATATCCCCAATTCCGTATCTCAGGATTCCACTGGTGGCCAGCAACCACAAAACCGTGGCCACCAAATTCACCCACAACCTTGACATAATCATTGAACCGTCGGTCCTCCAATGGAAACATCGGTTCAGGATAATTGTGTCGATCAACAACATCACCCACTGGAAAGAAGTTTCCTCCGCTGGCAATGTTCAATAATCGTGTCACATCAAGATTTTCCATCAACTGCCCAATACGAATCGTCTCGTGTTGACCCCATCGCTCATTGAACGGCACCCACATCACGATCGAGGGATGATTCCGCAGACTGCTTACCATCGACTTCAACTCGCTGACAAACTGTTCATGCTGCTCGGCAGGCCATTGATCCTCAACCGGATTGGGAGCTAGCTTGCTCCAAAACGGTCTTCCCCCTGTGCTTGGCATATCCTGCCAGACCATCATCCCAACTCGATCACAGTGAGCGTAAAACCGCCGTGGCTCCACTTTGATGTGCTTCCGGATCATGTTGAAACCTGCCTTCTTAAGGTAATCAACATCAAATCGCATCGCTGCGTCACTGGGAGGCGTCAACAGTCCGTCTGGCCACCAACCCTGATCCAGGGGACCGTAGTGGAACACCACTTTCCCGTTAAGTGTCATTCGGATCTGACCCGCTGGTCCACGAACTGCGCCTATTTCCCGCATCGCTGCGTAAGACTCAACGCGATCAACCAACGTCTCACCATCAAACAACTCCATGGTGATGTCGTACAAATTGGGTTTTTTGGGGGACCACAATTTCGCATTGGGTATCCGTACACTCAAAGCAGCATCAGCAGTTCCAACCACACGCTCACCATCTCGTACTGTAATGACGACACGCTCTTGCTTTAACGGTTCACCCTCAAGCGTTGGCAACACCCGCAACGTTCCCTCGGCAATCCGGGGCTTCATTTTCACCATTCTAAAATGCCGCGCAGGAACGTCTTCCAACCAGACAGTCTGCCAAATTCCTGAAACACGGGTGTAATAGATTCCTTTTGGCTTCAACGATTGCTTGCCCAGAGTTTGCGACGGCGCTGTTGGGTCCATCACACTGACAACCAACTCATTTTCACCCGATTGCAATGCATCCGTGATGTCGAACTTGAATGGATCGCTGCTACCTCGATGTGATCCGATCCTGATTCCATTGAGGTAAACAGTACATTCATAGTCGACTGCCTCAAAATGCAAGTGAGTGCGATGCGCCATGGGAGTCTGATGTTGGAAGACTCGTCGGTACCACAAAGTCTCATCTGGCATCAACAGTCGCTGCACACCGCTGAGTGCTGATTCGACGGGAAAGGGGACAAGGATATCTCCCTGATAAACTTGGGGAATCTGACTCTTTTGATTGATCCCATACTGCCAAAGACCGTTCAAATTCTTCCAGTTTTCTTCACGACGAAACTGAGGCCGAGGATACTCCTGCCATGCATTTTGGGGAGTCACTTGTTTGCCCCAGCGGGTCATCATCGTGCCGGGAGAGACCTTCCATTGACCATGGGCAACAGATGCCAGAGTCAGAAGCATCAAGCAGCAACAGTACCTCATGATTTTCTCCCTTTCCTAAAAACAAAACATCTGCACGGGCGAAAGTCCAACACCCGATTACGAAAATTCATCTGACACCTACCGGAGTTTCGTTTCCCTCCGGAAATTTCAATTCGTTTTGATTCTGTATTTTCACAGTCAGACACCCAGCTGCCCGATCCTGCCACCCCGGACCATGCAAACCTGCAGACAAGTCTTCATCAGGGAATTTCAACCCTGCACACCGGGGGCCGGATCAGTGGTCGTTCCTCGATTGCGACGCAACTGCCCGCAAGCAGCATCGATGTCATCTCCCTTACGTTGACGGAACTTGACATTCACGCCACCGCTTTCGAGAGTCTGCCGAAATTCGGCGATGGACGCTTTCGGAGGCGTCACATAGGGCAGACCCTCGACGGGATTATAGGGAATCACATTGAGCAAGACTGTGCGATGCCTCAACAGCTTGGCAAGCTGTCGGCCGTGATCCGGTGAATCGTTGACACCACCAAGCAAAACATACTCAAAAGTCAGACGACGACCTGATTTTTCAAAATAGCGATCGGCCGCGTCGAGAACCTTGTCGATCCCTATCTTCTGATTGACGGGAACAAGTTCACTTCGCAGCTGATCATTGGGCGCATGCAGACTGACAGCCAGGTTGTAGGGGGTTCCATTGCTTGCGAGTCGATCGATTGCCGGTGGCAAACCGACAGTACTGATCGTGATACGTCTGGGACTGATCCCCAACCCGTCTGCACTGCGAGCCACATTCAATGCTCCCAGCACACGATCCAGATTGGCAAGTGGTTCCCCCATCCCCATCATCACGATGTGGCTCAATCGTTCCGTCTCTTCAAGCCGGGCCTGCAACAACAGCATTTGCTCGAGAATTTCGCCAGTTGTGAGATTTCGATCCACCCCATCGAGGCCACTTGCACAGAAGACGCACCCCATCGCACAGCCAACCTGGCTGCTCACGCAGATACTTCTTCGCGATCCATCCCTCAGCAGGACACACTCGACCTCACCCCCGTCGGGCAGACCGACCAACACTTTGTCCGTCCCATCGCGGGATTGCACCACGGCCGCCTGGGACGTCACAAAGATGCGAAACGAGGCAGCCAACTGTGATCTCAAGGCTTTGGGCAGGTCACTCATTTCCTGAAAATCAGAAACACGACGCTGAAAGACCCAGTGGATAATCTGCTTGGCGCGAAAGCCGGGCTGTCCGTGATCGACCAGCCACTGCTTGAGATCCTCTTGACTGAGATCGAGCAAATGCCTGCGATTATCCCCGGATGAGGCTGCCGCCGATGCATTTGTGGAATCAATAACGGGTAGATTCACTGTCAGTTGACACGGGTAAAGAGTAGAGAAACCTTGGATATTTTCGAGGTCCGAGCAATGATCTCGGACCAACTCGTCGCTCAGGCGACTCGGCAACAGCCGACCGATGCCTTAATTTATGTGAGCGTTCGTGACCGTTCCCTCTGCTGCTGAGTGTAACCTGCCCATGACAAATAACGAAGTCAACGTTGACAATGCCCTTGACCGGTATCTGACCATTACCGCCATTCCGGGCCGAAGTGGCGACGAAGCTGCGGTTGCAGCCAAGATCGTCGAGTTTCTCCGCGAAGCCGGTGTCACGGATTCACAAATCGAATTTGATGGCGCTGAAACACGCACAAGACTTGACGGAAATTGTGGCAATTTGATCGTTTCGCTGCCTGGCAACGGAAATGGCGCCAGAACACTGCTGTCGGCACATATGGATACCGTCCCGATCTGTATTGGCAGCCAGCCCGTGGTGGAAGGCGATGAAGTCCACAGTAGCGCCCCCACCGGACTGGGAGCGGATGACAGGGCGGGCTGCGGCGCCATCCTGACAGCAATTGTTGAACGCTTGAAACAAGGTGATGAAAATTTTCCACCCGCCGTTGTCAGTTTTCTGGTTCAGGAAGAGATCGGACTTGAGGGTGCCCGAAACCTCGATATCGCAAAAGTGGGACAGGTCGATCGTGCCTTCAATTTTGACGGTGGAACGGTCGAAAAGCTGACCATTGGTGCCATCGGTGGCGAACGGATGACCATCAAAGTCACTGGCATTCCTGCCCATGCCGGTGTTGCACCTCAAGAGGGTGCCAGCGCGATTGTGATGGCGTCACGAGCCATCGCCGATCTGCACGCCCGCGGGTGGCTCGGAAAAGTTCAGCAAGGAGATCAAGCAGGAACTTCCAACGTGGGGGTCTTCCAAGGTGGCGAAGCAACCAATGTTATCACTCCCGAAGTCAATCTGCGTGCCGAAGCTCGAAGCCATAGTGCAGAAATGAGAACTCGCATTGTCAGCGAAATCAGGCAGGCGTTTGAACGTGCCGCTGCCGAAGTCACCAACCACGAGGGCGCTGCTGGATCAGTCGAGTTCTCCTCAAACGTAGATTACGAGTCCTTCGCTCTCGCACAAGATCACCCCTCAATCGCGGCAGCAAGTGATGCCGTTCGCGTTGTGGGCCGGGAACCCTTTCCAGAAATTTCCGATGGCGGGCTGGACGCCAACTGGCTGTTCCGGCTCGGAATCGAAGCTGTCACGCTGGGCTGTGGGCAACGTAATATCCACACTGCTGATGAACGACTGGTCATCGCTGATTATCTGGATGCCTGCAAAATTGCGACATGGCTGATCACCGAAGGTGCAGGCAATGAAGGATGATGATGAACTTTGTCTCTGCTTTCACGTCACCAAACGCAAGGTGATGCAATTCATCCGTGTCAATCAACCTCGGGTGCCCAGCCAACTGTCGGAGTGCTTTGGTGCCGGGACCGGTTGTGGATGGTGCAGACCGTTCTTGAAACGCCTGATGGAGCAACCGGACACAGATCCCGATTTGCTTCCTGACCCAGATACCTACGCGACCAACCGACGGGAATATCGCAATAAGAAAACGTAGACCATCAGAACGGATCCGTGCATGTACCGGCAAGCAAGCTTCGCAGGCCAGGCTGACACTTACCCTGTTGCCTGCTACCAAGCCAATTCCGGAGGGAAGAACTCAGCAATCAGGTCCTGATAAAACGGCTTCAAACTCTCTACATCCGGTCGCTCATCACTTTTGGAATACAGATCGTAAGGATTGAACTTGCGGACCCATTCAAAGAGTTGCTGATCCCGCTCGCTGAATAGATGCTGATAAGCGTTTTCACGATGCCCCGGGTAAAACGAATGGTAACGGATCATGTACTGGGCTTCGATTGGCAAATGGGCTTTTGTCACGTGATACAGGTATTCATCGTGACCCCACGACATCATGACATTGTCCAATCCGGTTTGAGACGCATAAATCCCACACTTCGTTGAATAAACCGGATGACCCCAATCGGAATTCATGCGAAAGAATTCGTGATAGACAATGCTTGATGAATAGGCACAACCCACCGGAAAGGTGTCGCCGACCACTGCCCATTGGGGCTCGCCAAACAAACATAAAATCTTGCCCAGATCGTGAATCAAACCGACAAGGATGAACCAGCGAGGATGCCGATCGGCACGAATCGCTTCTGCGGCCTGCAAGAGGTGCTCGATCTGCGACAATTCAGTATCTGGATCACTTTCATCAACCAGAGTATTGAGAAACTCCATCGCTTCCCAAACACCCATCCGTCGGCGTTCCAGAGAAAGAAACTGCTTTCGCTTTTGCTTCACAAAATCGAACGTCTGGTGCTGATGGTTCAGACGATAAAACGCTTTGACCGTCGGCCGAACTTCTGCTTGATAGTTCCTGAACTCCGAAGCTGACGGCTCATCCTGTTGGGACAACGGATATCGCCGCTCAAGATCCGTTTCCCATTGATCGGGACCAGTCAGGGGATTGTTTTCATCCACGAAGAACAACTTTCCTACAGCAAACGGATACTCTGAGTTACCTCACCTGCCAACCAAGCGACTGCCAACCAAGCGACTGCGACTCAATCAAACGCCTGCTACCTCAGCCGCCTTGAAGACCACTTTGGCCCGCTTGAAACCGAGTCTCTCGTAAAGGCGGATAGCAGCCGTGTTATCGGTCGTCACTTCCAAGTGCATACGTTGCAGCCCAGCCTCACGAAACCCATTCGCCGCACGTCGTAGTAAAACGGATCCCAAGCCGAGACTGCGGTGACCAGGATCAATCCCCAAGTTCTGTACCGCGCCCCACCCCTCGAATTGCAAACCCTGAATCGTTCCGATCGGCTGCATCGTACCCGAATCAGAATCGCGATACCGACATAACCAAGTCGCTTCCGGGACGAAGCCAGCTCGTGATGTGATCTCCCGCATCAACCTCAGACAACCATCGCGTCGACCCAAACAGGGGAACACATTGGCGTCCAGTTCGCAGCGAAAACTATGAAACTTGGCAGTTGCGTGATCACGAATCAGATCAGCAGAATAGGGTACCAGATCATACCCCAATGGCAGCGGAATGGACTGGGGTACGCCATGAGTCAGGTCGTACTCCATTCGGAAGCGTTTGAAATAAGTCAGTCCCATGCCGGCCACCAGCGAGTAATTGTCTTTCTATAGTTTAGCACACGGCTGGAATTGCCCACGATTTCGATACATTTAGTTTTGTTCCTCGCCTTCGCTCGAACCAGCCTGATGTCGTGCAAATGACTGCCTCCACGCCTCAAACAGAGGTGAAAAACCTGTCGCAACTTGCCTAAACCCAGGCAACGCCCTCATGATCTGAATAACAAGCAGGATCAGGGGTCCAAAGCCGATTCAATTGCCAAAACTCATGGGCTAACGGCTTTTTTTTGGGCAGCCAAAGAATTATATTTGATTTGCCTCAATTCGTTCCTGTTTTTTACGTCCACATCCTCCACTGATGGGTTTCCTGCGTTGAAAATCGCCCTGAAACAAGCCAACCCTGCCTTCCGTCTGATCTCAGTCTTGATTCCCACCGTCGTTCTGCTTTGGTTGGCGGTCACCACTGGATGCAATCGTTCATCCGGACCACAAGCACAGGCGGGCAGTTCGAAGCCAAAAATCGTCACCACGACGGGAATGATACGGGACATGGTGCAAACGCTGGTGGGTCCCGATGCCGAGGTGACGGCGATCATGGGCCCGGGTGTGGACCCGCATCTTTATCAACCATCACGGGGTGACTCGGTTAAGTTGTTGGAAGCTGACATCGTTGTCTACAACGGCCTTCATCTGGAGGGTCGATTGGGCGAGGTTTTGGAGACACGTTCTGACTCCGATGCCGCGTCCATAGCAGTGGGCGAAATGCTGGACGAAGAGGAACTTCTTGATGCCGATGCTGGTCTCTACGATCCGCACATCTGGATGAATGTTTCGTTGTGGCGAGATGCGGCAATCAACGTCGCCAGTGCCTTGGCAGACCTCATGCCCGACCATGCCGACTCAATTCTTGAAAGGGCGGACGAGTTGGATATTGAATTGGATGAACTTGACCAGTGGGGAGAAGCAACGATTGAATCGATCCCTGAGTCGCAGCGGGTGCTTGTCACCGCGCACGATGCCTTTCAATATTTTGGCAAGCGTTATGGTGTGGAAGTGTATGGCGTACAGGGTGTATCAACCATCAGCGATGCTGCGATCAGTGATGTGAATCGACTGGTTGACCTGATTGTCGACCGCAAGGTGCCTGCAGTCTTTTTTGAATCAAGTGTTTCACCACGGCAAGTCAAAGCGATTGTCGAAGGCGCGCAACAACGTGGCTTGGATGTCTCCAGTGACTCAACCCTGCTCAGTGACAGCATGGGTGCAGATGGAACACCTGAGGGTACCTATGTCGGCATGATGCGCCACAATTTCGAAACGATCGCCGTAGCTTTGGGTGGCCAAGTCACCGAGCCAGATGCGGCCGCAGAAAATGATGACGACGCAGATCAGGATGATGACGATGCAGATCAGGATGATGACGATGCAGATCAGGATGATGACGACGCAGATCAGGATGATGAATCAGCGACCACCATCAACGAAGGAACCGATACGGTTGACACCGATGCCGTGGGCCAGGCCGTCGATGGAGGCGTCAATTGAACTCGAAAGGATCCATCGGGGTTCCTCCTCTTGCAGCCTTTCAGGTGACGGTTGCTTACCGCAACACACCCGTTCTTACCGACTTGAATTTTGAAGTCCCTGCAGGCACATTGACTGCCATTGTCGGACCCAACGGAGCGGGCAAGAGCACGCTCATCAAAACCGCCCTTGGGCTCGTCCAACCCCTGACAGGGCATTTTGAATTTTTCGGTCAATCGTTCCGTGAAGTCGACGGACGAGTCAGCTATGTCCCACAGCGAACCAGCGTGGACTGGGATTTCCCGGTCACGGCGTTGGATGTGGTTTGCATGGGCCTTTACCGGAAAATCGGGTGGTTCCGCCCAGTTCGCGCGCGTCACCGCAAGCGGGCGATGGAAGCTTTGGCCGAGGTTGGAATGCAAGACTACGCCAAGCGTCAGATCAGCCAGCTTTCAGGAGGCCAGCAACAGCGTGTATTTCTAGCCAGAGCATTAGTTCAGGATGCCGAGCTATTTCTCATGGACGAACCACTTGCTGGTGTCGATGTTGCAACAGAAAAAACGATTATCAATACACTGCATCGCTTACGCGATCAGGGACGCACAGCGATGGTGGTCCATCATGATCTGGACACGGTCAGTGAGTACTTTGACCGGGTACTGTTACTCAATCAGCACATCATTGCAGAGGGTTCATCCGAAGAGGTGATGACCCCGGAACATCTGAAACAGGCCTACGGTGGCAAACTGCTTATTCTGACCTAGTTTTTTTCCAGTCCACAGCGCCTTGAATCATTTTGAAGTCATCTTTGCGTACAACACACTCGTCGTTCTGGCTGGAACGATGCTGTTGGGGATTGCTGCTGGAATCACCGGCACCTTTCTGATGCTGCGGCGGCGTTCGCTGGCAGGAGATGTGATTGGGCATGCTGCATTACCGGGCGTTGCGATTTCGTTCCTGATTTACGCTGCAATCGCACCTGACGCGGGGAAGAGCCTGCCTGTGATGCTGCTGGGTGGTGGCATTGCCAGTGCGTTGGGGATGCTTGCGGCACTTTGGCTGCGCAACGTAGGCCGGCTCCCGGAAGATGCTGTCATGGCGATCGTACTGAGCACATTTTTTGGTATGGGCGTCGTCCTGCTCTCAGTCGTGCAAGCCTCGCCCACCGGAGCGCAAGCGGGATTGAGAGACTTCATATTCGGGCAAGCTGCGGCCATACGCATCAGCGACGTGACCCTGCTGGCGACCATCACGATCGGGACCATTGTGATCAGTAATTTATTGATGAAGGAATGGGCTTTGATGTGTTTTGATGAGGGCCTGGCTGGCGTTCTGGGATATCCCGTACGCACCTTGGACTTTCTCTTGATGGCCCTGGTGGTCGCCGTGTGCGTTGCGGGAATGCAGGCGGTCGGGCTGTTGTTGATTGTCGCTTTATTGATCATCCCGCCGACATCAGCGCGATTCTGGAGTGACTCCATCGGTCCCAATATATTTCTTTCCGCCATCTTTGGCGCAGTTTCAGCAACCACCGGTGGCATTGCAAGTGCGTTGGTACCAAAGCTGAGTACCGGGGCGATCATCGTGGTGGCAGCGGCATTTTTCCTTGTGTTCAGTATGTTCCTGGGTTCAAAACATGGTTTGTTGTTACGCTGGCGTGCTCGCCGCGTCATGCGACACGACGCACAAAATACACCGGCTGCGTGACCTCTTCTGCGATCTTGACGACCTGTTTCTGGTCAGAATTCCCCATCGTTTGGCTATCACCCCAGATGATCAGCTTTGGCGGTCTAGTGCTTCAGGCGAAACTAAGTAGAATCTTAAGCATCCAACACGCATCCGTAGCTCAACTGGATAGAGCATCGGTCTTCGGAACCGAGGGTTGGGGGTTCGAATCCCTCCGGGTGTACTCTTT
>PKCN01000405.1 GCA_002862205.1 Planctomycetaceae bacterium
AACCGTCATGTGTGGTTGAATCTCTGAGCCTTGATGTCCAACATCGTTCCGGCTCATCCTTCCAACCGTTTAAAACTGGGCGTAACTTTACGCGCTTCTACAAATTCCGCAACATGTTTTTTTAAAAAAAGTGGTTGCGTGACAAAAAAAAATTGTTACGTGAAAGCTCTCTTTCCACTTAATTGTGCGCTTTGATGCGCACAGGAACGTGCAAAACGAACGTCAGTAACGAAAGAAACGCAATCAACGCGCGTTTCAATAACCCATTCGTTGGCTTTGTTGAATCGCTTGAAAATTTGTCCAACCAAGCATCAAAAAAAGTATCGCTAAATAAGTTTGACCGTTTGTAAATCCATAAAAACCAACCGCACCTGCAACAATCACACTGACCCACAGTGCTTGAATCATGTTGCCACCAGACAACTGCACAACGGATCTCATCACTTGACCACCATCCAATGGCATGACGGGCAAGAGATTCAACAAAGCCCATAAGATGCTCGGATAGATATAGAAAGTAACCAGTACTAACAGTCCGGGGCTATCGATAGCGTTGCCTTCAACAAGCGACGGGATCCGTTTGAAAACCTGTGGCATGATCTCGAAGACAAATAGTTGGTAGCCAGCCAATTTCACTGCGACGATGACCAAAATTCCGGATCCAAGCTGAGCCAACGGCCCGGCCAGTGAAATCCAGATATTCTGATTGGGTGTCAGCCCACCAAACGAGTGGTCTGTTGTCCGCGACCTTCCTGGAATCGCCATCCCACCGAAATGATAAAGAACAATCGACGATTCGATTCCATATCGGCGAAAGGCAAGAGAATGTCCCAGTTCGTGAATGACAATGGATACGAGTAGGCAAGCCGACCAGACAAGTAACGTCGGCAACAAACCGAGGCTGTTAGGTCCCAGCAATTGGTCCATCAATTGCGACAGGCTGTATCCAAACACAAAGGCCGCTATCCAGAAGGTCCAAGACACCCGAATGGGTATCCCCAACAGATTGAATCGCAAATCGTAAGGCGACTGAGCAGGTTCTTGCAAAAACATATTGTGGCTGAAACTCGAAGTGTCAAAAAGGAACAGAAGCCGAAGAAAAGCAGTCTAGCTGTTTTTCTGCTTTCGAATGAATCGGCGATCCATACACCGGTTGTTGAGCCCCTTCCCTCCGCCATACGGGGAAGCCATACGGGGAGGCCGTACGAAAACCGGGTCTTCAGACTCTCCGCAACCATTCTTTTGCGGTTGTCAACCTGATTGCAATGCGTTGTGGATCCACGCCTACTTCAGATTCGCTATCAGAAAAGCCCACAAGTCCGCATACTCATCAATTCGTTTGCTGATGGGAGTTCCCGCTCCGTGACCAGCCCGGGTTTCGATTCTAATCAACGCAGGTCGATCACAACCCTGTGCCGCCTGCAGAGCAGCAGCAAATTTGAAACTGTGCCCGGGAACGACTCGATCATCCCGTTCAGCTGTTGTGACCAGCGTTGCCGGGTAACATGTGCCAGGCTTCAAATTGTGAAGTGGAGAATAGGAAAGCAGATTATCGATCTGGTCTTCTTCATCGCTACTTCCATACTCGGTGGCCCACGCCCATCCAATGGTGAACTTGTGGTAGCGCAACATATCCATGACACCTACTCCTGGCAGACACGCCCCGAACAGGTCTGGACGTTGCGTCATGACCGCTCCGACCAGTAACCCGCCGTTACTGCGGCCTTGCAAGGCCAGCCGATTGGGTTGTGTATAGCCTTCTGCTACAAGGTGTTCCGCTGAAGCGATACAGTCGTTGAACACATTCTGTTTTTTGAGTCGCATTCCATCTTCGTGCCATTGGCGGCCATACTCACCACCACCACGCAGATTGGCAACAGCATAAATGCCACCGCTTTCGACCCAACCGACAGTAGCCGGTGAAAAAGAAGGTGTGATGGAGATATTGAATCCACCATACCCGTACAACAAAGTCCGATTGGACCCATCCAGTTTTGAATCTTTTCGGCGAGTCACAATGATGGGCACGGTTGTACCATCTTTGCTTTTGCAAAACAGTTGCTCGGTCACAAACTCATCCACATTAAAATCAACTTCAGGCTGCCGCCACAAAGTGATTTTTCCATCTGGCAAACTCACACGATAGATCGACGCGGGTGTGACATAATTGGTGAAAGAGAAGAAAGTTTCTTTCGCATCACGTTTGCCCCCAAACCCACTGACGGTACCAACGCCCGGTAAATCCATTTCACCCAGCAGTGAACCATCCAGATCATGTCGGGTCACCTTGCCACGCGCATCTTTGAGCCAACTGGCATAAAATACCGATCCGAACAGATTGGCTCCTTCCAGCACATCATCGGTCTGCGGAATGACTTCTCGCCAAGCGCTGCGCTCGGGTTGTTTCGCAGAAACGGCGATCAACCGTCGTTTAGGTGCTTCATGATCGGTCATGAAAAACAACGTCTCACCATCTGATGCGATCCACTCATATTCAGCATCAAAGCCTGTGATCAGCGGTTCCACTTTGGAATCCAACTGTTGCAGATCCTTGATGAATATCTGTGACTTCGGTTCGCTACCTTTCCAATTCTGAATGATCAGATACTGTCCATCGTCGGTCACAGCGGGTGAAAATCCCCACTTCGGATGATCTGGTCGTTCCAAGATCAGCTGATCTTTGCTTTGCGGATCTCCAATCTTGTGGAAAAACATCCGCTGATTTTCGTTCGTGCCGGTAAGTTCTTGTCCCTCTTGTGGTTCTGCGTAGCGACCGTAAAAGAATCCGCTGCCGTCGGGCATCCACGCAATGCTGCTGAACTTGACCCACTGAACCAGATCATCAAGATCTTTTCCTGACTCGACATCGCGGACCTTCCAGGTTCGCCAATCACTGCCACCATCGGCCAGCCCATAAGCAAGCAATTTCCCATCTTTGCTTGCTACTGCGCCCGCCAAGGCCACCGTCCCATCTTTGCTCAAGGTATTCGGATTCAGCAACACGTTTCGTGGTGCGTCCAGGGAGGTTGCCTTGTAATAGACACTTTGATTTTGCAGTCCATCATTGTGGGTGTAGAAGTAGGTCTTGCCCCGATGGCTTGGCATTCCGAATCTCTCGTAGTTCCATAGTTTTTTGAGCCGCTGTTGCATGACCTTCCGTTCCGGAATTGACTGCAAATACTGTTGCGTGATTTTATTTTCTGCCGCAATCCACTCGGCGGTTTGCTCACTTTCGGTATCTTCCAACCAACGATACGGGTCAGAGACCTTCCTGCCGTGATAATCGTCCATGACGTCAACTGTCTTGGTTTTTGGATACTTCATTTTGCTTGCGCTAGCATGGCTTGAATTTTCCTGAGCTTGCAAAGCTGCAGAAGTGAGGGTGTAAAAAATAAAAAGTGACACCAGACAACGGAAACGGTGTAAATTCACTCGAAAATCCTTATCAGAAAAAGCTCGGAATCTTGGACGCGGTAATTCGAACCGCGTGCCCCCCAAGATAACCGAGTTGGGAGGAGATGGACGCTTTGTCTGGGGCACAAAATTCCTGTTCTTGGGTGATTGCAGCTTGGAGCGGGTCACGGAGATCCAAGATCAATCGGCAACCCATGTTGTTGATTTCACTGGCCACTATTTTTGGCATCCTGCTGGATACCTGCTATCCACTGGATCAACAGGCCTCGTTCCGTACGACATCCTGGCTCCGATTGACATTGGGGTACGTTTGGTGGGTTTCCGTTGCTCTGTGTCTGCTGCTGCTGATCCGGGCGAGACCTTCAGTGCGTCGGATAGTCGCGGTGCTGATCTTTGTGCCATTGGGTGGTTGGCTGCACCACCACCAAACTGATTTGCATCAGCACTGCCCGCTTGGGAAGTATTTGCGTTTGACTGAGCAGCCCACCGTCATCCGCGGGATCGTCGATCGTCCGCCAAGCTTGTGTAATCGCAAATCGCAACACGTTATCAGCGGGCACCATCGTTCACCTTGGCAAACGCAGATCGAAGTCCGGGTCACGGAATTGAGAGTGGGACAATTTTTCAGACCTTCGGATGGTCGAGTCTTGATCATGATTGAAGGAAAGTGCACCGACTTATTGCCGGGTGATACAATCGAAGCTTATGGCGACCTGTGCCGTTTCGATACACCCGGCAATCCCGGACAACGGGATCTTCGACCTCTCTATCGATATCGCAACTTGCAGGCGAGGTTCAGAGTCACTGATCCCCGTCAAATCATCCGCACGCCTGGCACCCTGAGTTGGCGAAAAGCCATTCACCGCTGGATTGCCAGTTTTGCTGCGAGGGGTCGTGATGAACTGCTGCAACACACGTCAAATGATTCCGGTCCACTTGCCGTTGCCATGGTACTGGGGCAACGTGACTACATCGATCATGCGACCAGTGATTTACTGCTGGTGACTGGCACTGCCCATCTGCTATCGGTCAGTGGCATGCACTTGGCGATCCTGGTCGTCTTGGCAAACTTTCTTGCAACACTGGCTCGCTTGCCGATCCGGCTGAGGATCATCTGCATTCTTTTGTTCTGTTTGTTCTACACATCACTTACGGGAGGCCGACCACCTGTCATTCGTGCTGCGGTTCTGGTGGGAATCTTTCTGCTATCAGTTTGGTTGCGACGCATGAATCAACCTATCAATACGTTATCGGTAGCCGCATTGGTTTTAATTTTCTTGAATCCGGGAAATGCATTGAACGTGGGTGTCCATCTTTCATTTTTGGCGGTTCTGACATTGATTGTATGTGCACGCAGAGTGGCTTCTGAACCTGTCAGTCATGAGGGTGACGCAAAGCAGAAGCGACTGGATGATCTGATTGATACCGGCAGAAATCGTCTGCGTGTATCAGCAGAAAAACTGATGGGAAAAATTTACAGAGTGTTCTGGTTGAGTGGTTGTGTAACCACAGTCTGCATGCCCTTGGTCTGGTACCACTTTCACGTCGTCTCACCGATTAGCGTGGTTGTCAATCTTTTATTGGCACCTTGTCTGTTGGTGGCTTTGGTCTCGGGTCTGTTGGTAATCGCAAGCGGTTTGATACATGACTCACTTGCGATCATTCCCGGTTGGATTTGCAGCAGGACGCTGGAATGGATGCAGGGTGTGATGTCGGTCGCAGCCGACATCCCACTGGGTCATGTCTGGTTGCCAGCACCGCCTGGTTATTGGGTCACCACGTTTTACGTCTTGCTGGTGGCAACATTTTTCATTCCGTGGAACGACAATTGGCATCGTCATGGCCGTCATATCTGGATCGCCATCTGGATACCGGTGGCCTATCTATTGGCAATTCATGGGCGACCCGTTCCCGAGGGCACCTTGGAAGCAACCTTTCTTGATGTGGGTCATGGCACGTGTGTGGTTTTGCGGATGCCATCGAACGAAGTCTGGATGTACGACTGTGGTCGACTTGGAAATGAATCGTATAGCAGTGCCGGTATCGATCGTGCACTTTGGTCGATGGGAATCACTCGCCTGGAAGGAATCATTCTTTCCCATGCTGATGCTGATCACTTCAATGCACTGCCCGGAATTTTGAAACGATTCCAAGTGCGTTGTGTGATCACACCGCCGGGGATGCTCAGCGAGCCTGAATCGGCATTGCTTCCGATTCAAAAATCAATCCGGCATTACGGTATTGATGTGCGGGAAGTGCACCACGATCATGATCGGCATGGAATCGCAAGTTTGGAATCTTTGGGTGTGACATTTCCAGCATCAGTTGAGGTGCTGCATCCACTCCTCAACCGCGTACCGGGAAGCGATAACGCAAACAGCCTTGTGTTGCACTTGCGATGGGGTGGCAGAAGCATGATTCTGCCTGGCGATCTTGAACCGCCTGGCACAGCGATGGTGGTGAATCTACCCCGTCCCAAAGCGGGTGGTATTTTGATGGCGCCGCACCATGGCAGCTTGCGAATGGACGCAGCCTCTGTTCTGGAATGGGCACGACCCCAGGAAACCATTGTCAGTGGTGGCGCACGGGCCAGTAAACCGGAGGTACAGGAGATGCTTTCGGTGCATGGTTCGGAGGTTCATGTCACGGCGAATGCGGGTGCAATTCGTGTTCAAATCGGTAAACAAGGTAAGGTTCGTGTTCAAGAATGGAATTGTGCGGGTTGGTAAGGCAACAATACGGCACCAAAGTGGCATGAAAAACAGGCCTGCGGCCTGACAACGATCGCAGAACGTGTAGGATTGATCGTTGGCTACAATACAGACACGTTCCCTCAATCCCACCGCCTGTTCCATGCTCGCATTTCTCAGCGAGATTTCGATCACCTGCGTCTTGGCCAGCTACTTTGTAGTGCTGGTCCTGGAGTTGTTACGCCTGTTCGGTCGAATCCCTGGTCGAGGCCTGTTTGTCATTGGCATGATGTCGGTGGGTCTCTTCACCCATATCTGTTACCTGATGTTACGGGCGACAGCGTCGGAAGGTGCTGAGGGAGGAAATCAGGAAGTGGGCCTGTTGGCAAGCTGGTCGGATTGGTCGCTGTTGTTGGCGTTTGGGTTGGCAATCGCATTTTTTGTGTTGTACCTAAGGCGGCCTGACACGATCATCAGTTTCTTTTTCCTGCCAGCGGTGATGGGTCTGTTGGGATTAGCCATCGCTCTGGGCAACCGACCTCCCTTCAGTCGCACCGAAGCGATCGAAGTGTGGCGGTCTGTGCACGCGATCGCGATGATGGCTGGTTCAATCGCCGTGCTCATCGGATTTCTTGCAGGAATCATGTATCTGGTGCAATCCCGAAGATTGAAACAGAAGCGGGCTGGATCCTCTTTCCGGCTTCCAACACTCGAGTCACTTGGCAGATTGAATCGGCGATGTCTGGTGGGGAGCACGATCGCGGTCGGGATTGGATTGATCGCCGGCGTTGTGATGAACCTGAATCGGTGGGGAAGCGTTGGTTGGACGGATCAGGGAGTCCTTCTCAGTACGTTGCTTCTGGTCTGGCTGTTGGTCGCGACAGGAATTGAATATTGCTACGCTCCCGCAAGTCGCGGAAGGAAAGCTGTATACCTGACAATAGCGAGTGGGGGCTTTCTTGTTCTGGCAATGATCGGTGTCCTCACCACCTCCCATGGGCAATCCGAGCAAGACCCGTCTTCGCTTGAAAACAGTGATCGATCAGCTTCGGCACAAATTGAATGGTCCACCTCAACGGAGGACATTCAATGAAATTGCAGATGATTGGTTGCAGTCATCATGATGCCGCCGTTGAATTCAGAGAGAAGATATCTTTCACCAGCGACCAGATTGGTCAGGCATTGAATGCTTTTCGCCAACGTTTTCCTTCCTCGGAAATCGTGTTGATCAGCACATGCAACCGCGTAGAACTGTACGCCACTGCGGGCGACAACAACGAACTTGATCGAGATGATGTTGCCGAATTTTTGGCAGATCAGCACCAACTGAATGCTGACGAGGTCGTTGATCAGATGATTTATCGTGCTGGTTCAGATGCCGTTGAACATCTTTTTACGGTGGCTGCCAGTCTCGATAGCATGGTAGTGGGAGAAGCTCAAATTCTTTCACAAGTCAAACAGGCATACGACACGGCCTGTAACACTGGATCGGCAGGTCCTCTCACGCACTCGGTATTTCAGGCAGCAAATCGGGCGGCAAAGCGGGTGCAGCAGGAAACATCCATTCACCGGCGACGGGTCAGTGTGCCCAGCGTGGCGGTTGGCGAGGTCGCAACCGAAGTCTTCGATACACTTCACAACAAGCGGGTGGTGCTGTGCGGTGCTGGTGAAATGGGTGAAGAAACGCTTCGATACCTGAAACAGGCCGGGGCGAGTGATATCTGCATCGTTAATCGAAGTTACGATCGCGCTGTGGCTCTGGCCAACACATTCAGTGCGGAGTCCGCATTGTGGCAAGACCTTCAGGAGCAGATTGTAGGTGCTGATTTATTGATCGGCACAACCTCGGCAACAGAACCGATTCTGGACGAAGCAACGTTCCTGCCACTGCATTCCAAACGCAAGAACCGGCTATTGCTGATTCTGGACTTGGCGGTCCCTCGAGATTTTGAGCCATCGATTGGTGAATTACCGAACGTCTATCTGTACGGAATCGATGATTTGCAGTCGGCCTGTGACCGAAATCGTCGCGAACGGCAAAAAGAATGGCCAAAGGCCAAGCAGGTGATTTCAGAAGAAACGCAACGCTTCATGCAGGCGTTCAATCACAAGGCAACGGGACCTGTCATTCAACGGCTTCGCGAACAGGCCCAAGATCTCAAGAACGATGAACTGGAACGATTGATCAACAAACTTCGCCTAGAAGACCTCGATCCAACAACTCGTAAAGAGATTGAAAAGTCATTTGACCGTCTGATCAACAAGCTGCTGCATCCACCGCTCGCTTCGTTACGCGATGACGCAGCAGAGGGACACCGACGCGGCCTGCTCGAGGCTTTGCGGCATCTTTTCAACCTGGGTGAATGAACGCTGTGAAACAGCCTTGTGGCCACCCACAAGGCGAATCAGGATCACAGGGCCGTTGGAGAGATCAAGTTAGCTTTGACGAGTCACCTGCACGAAGCTGTGCGGTCAGGAATGATCATTCAGTCCAGTCTTCGTCATCATCTTCCTGCTCTTCCCAGTCTTCTTCTTCATCCTCGTCGTCGTCGAACTCTTCATCGCCGGCCTCATCATCGACCTCTTCCCATCCGCCGTCGTCGTCATCGTCGTCATCGTCGTCGTCGTCGTCGTCATCATCGTCATCGTCGTCGTCGCCGGAGTCGGGATCGTCGGAGTCGTCGTCGTCGTCGAGTTCCCCATCATCGGAGTCGTCGTCGAGTTCCCCATCATCGGAGTCGGAGTCAGGGTCGTCATCGCCCTCATCGAGTTCCTCATCGTCGGAATCGGAGTCCTGGTCATCGTCCCAGTCCTGGTCATCCCAATCGTCGTCGTCATCACCATCGTCGTCACCGTCTTCGTCACCGTCTTCGAAGTAGTCATCCTTTTCGTCCTCGGCCACAGCTTTGGCCGGATCGTTGGTTGAAATGGGATCAGACTGATCGAGGACCGTTGCGGCGGGGACGCTCACAACCTGCTCGGACTCTGAAAACATTGGAACGACTGTGGTACTCACAACGAGCTCCTTCTTTGGTGTCGATAATTCATCGTAGGTGGAATCTTCTGGTAGGGGATCATCTTGCATTGCTTGCCACTGGATTGTCGGCAATGCATCAGTGTTTGAAAGTCCGAAAAGTTGTAAGAAACGTTTGGTGGTTCCGTAAAGATAGGGACGGCCTAACTCCTCGCTACGACCGACAATTCGAACTAAATCCCGCTCCATCGTTTGACGCAATAATTCACCACAACCGACCCCCCGCACCGCCTCCACGTCGGCACGTGAGACAGGCTGACGATACGCGACGACCGCCAGGGTTTCCATCATGGGTGTCGATAATCGTACGGGTGCCGGCAAGTGCCCTAGCCGGGCAAGCCAAGGTGACAATGCCGACCTCGTCATCAAGCGATACCCGCCAGCGACCTGCTCAACGCGAATCGCTCGCCCATATTCCTCAAATTTCTGATTCAACTGGCGAATCAGTGTACGAGCCTCAGTAGCGTCCGCCAAGTGAGCCATTTGACACAATTTCCTGAGGCTCAGCGGCATCTTTGCCAGCAGCAGCACAGCCTCCAATCGCATCCGGGAAAGTCGCGGGTCAGTTTCTTCCTGTTGCTGGTCTGGCTGAACCTGCAGGTAAGGAGTATCGGTCGGATCGGGCTCTTGGGTTACTCTATAAGGTCTCCAGAGCAAGATTCTCGCCGCAGAAACGGTCGCCTGAATCGAACCAGCAGGCCTCGGTGATGCAATCGAATTGCCTGATTCACCAGAGTTCCAGCCAACAGTAGGGGTTTTCGAACGCATCATTGCTTACAGTAGACTGTTGAGTACTTGCTCCATTCACTACCCGAACATGTCCCAACAACGCTCCCGTGTCCACCTCGGTTTCATCATCTGTTCAGCCTGGAACGTCTCACGCGAAGAAAAATCGCGTGATCAAGAATTGGGTCACAATTTCTGCTGCAATTATAATCTGTATTGTTCTTGGGCTTGTGATCCGGATTCAAGGCTACGTCAGCGGTAACGAATTCGCACCAAGTCACTTTGTACAAAGAAGATTCAGTTTCTACGAAATTCCTCTTTTTCATTGGCAAATCACGCCAATCCGTCGGCAGGACAGCACACCCCCTGTCGCCACTTTTGTGAAAACAAAGATCCTCAACACGTTGCCCAAAGGACCGCCCACTTCCTGGCATCTGGTATCCCTCACCCGAGGGCTCTCTCAAGAAACCAAAGCCGATGCAAGTTTTCTGTTGGCACAACTCGAGCTCGTGAACGGACAACAGTTTCACTGGCGAGATTGGAGTCAAAAAAACCCGAAACATGCCGCCATCCTGTGGCCCATCATTCATCGATTATCCAAACGGGAGCTTTACATCCTGATGCCAATGGTATTTTCCACGGCTGATTCTGGGATTCAAAATCCTGCTGAATTCCAGAAACTGATCGATCAGCAATTGTCACAAGAGTATGCCAGTCTGATCACAGACATGCGAGAAGCCGGAAAGCCGAATATCGCTGCCAAGTTGCTCAACGAAGCACTCATTGATTACCCGAACCAACCTGTGATTCAACGCCTCTCAAAAAATGAATGATGGCGACGGCGAATGCGGGAATCCGAGCGAGATCAGGAGGAAAATGGTGTGACCACGGTCTACTTGGATAATAATGCCACCACAGCGATCGATCCGCGTGTTGCCAACGTCATGCTGGCTCAGTTGCTGGACGGGCCAACCAATGCCTCCAGCCAACACGCCTACGGAAGACGATCCCGCTCCAATCTGGATGCCGCTGTGGAAGCCATTGGCTCCTGTCTGGGGACCAGACTGGACCAACCCAAGGGTGCCCGGCTGATCATTACCAGCGGGGGCACCGAATCAAACCACCAGGCGTTGACAGGATTAGGTCATCAAGGATCGATTGCCCTCAGCCGAATCGAGCATCCCAGTGTTATCGCCACCGCAAAATGGCTTGAACAACAGGGACGCTCGCTAAGGTGGCTGAATGTCGACCAAGATGGCTTGGTTGATCTGGATCAATTGCAAACTCTGGTTGCCACTGATGGTCACGAAATAGCTCTTGTTTCGATCATGGCCGCCAATAATGAAACGGGTGTCATCCAGCCAATCATCAACGCTGCCAAAATCTGTCAGACAGCTGGCGTTCCTTTGCACGTCGACGCTACCCAGACGGTGGGAAAATTGCCGTTAAACCTGTCTGAATCCGGAATCTCGGCACTTACCTTCACAGCGCATAAATTTCACGGACCGGCCGGTGTTGGCGGACTTTGGCTGGCGCCTGAGATGAAAGTGGAACCTGTCTTTCATGGTGGTGAACAACAACTGGAAACGCGTCCAGGCACTGAACCAGTCGCACTGGTTGTGGGCATGTCTGAAGCCCTGAAATGGGCAGTGGATGAAATGGATCAATCCACTGAACACTGCCGAATGCTACGTGATCGTCTGGAAAATGGGTTGATTGAGCGTCACCCGGATTTGGTCATACAAGGCAAAGTCCATGATCGATTACCCGGAACCAGCTCGATTTCTTTCCTAAAGACTGATCGGCAATCGATGCTGATGGCGCTGGATATGGTGGGCATCGCTTGCAGCAGTGGCTCGGCATGCAGCAGTGGCAGTAGTCCCCCCAGTCATGTCCTGACTGCCATGAACTGCAGTTTGGATGAGATTGAATCGACCCTTCGCTTTGGTGTCTCAAAGTTTTCCACTATTGAAGAAATTGATAAGAGCATTGACTCTATATCCAATGCATATAACAAGTTACGTAAAAAAACTTGTGTGGATAACTAGCATTATTTCGCTCGCTTTTCGCTGCCCGGCTCGTAGAATGGGTTGATCGTCCCCGTACGACGATGCCGTTGCCCTGTCCTTGACCAGCCTTCATGTCGACCGCGACTCCCCCTGCCGATCAGGTTCATTCCTTTCCGCTTGAGCGTCCAATCGCCCGCGTACGCAAACGGGCTGCGCCCATTCAAAGTGGCAGTCTGCCGTATTTCATTGCTGGCGAAGAAAACCGCATGGTGCACTTTGTAGCATGCTCCCCAACCTCAATCTTTGATTTAGGAAACCCCCTGCTGCTGATCGGTCCCAGTGGCAGCGGCAAAACTGCCATTGCTCTGCATCTTGCGGCAAGAGAATCAAGCCGCTCTCAAACGGGCGAACCCACCCCGGTCCTTTATTATCCCGCGATTGATTTCGCCCGACTTTACGCTGAAGCTGTTGGGGCAGATGATCTTCCACCGCTTCGTCAGGAAATCAATGATGCCCCAATTTTGGTAATCGATGATCTTCATTTGATGAATGACAAATTGGCGGCGCAAGATGAATTAGCAGCAAGAATCGAAGAACGCGTGACCCGCGGATTACCTACCCTTTTGACGTGCAAACGACTTCCCTCGGAAATCAGGGGCATGCGACCACTGCTGGTCAGCCGAGTGCTACCAGGCCTGACCGTACCGCTGGAGATGCCCGTTGCTGCCGCCAGGTGCCAACTACTGCGAGAACTGGCCGTCCACCTGGATCTCTCGATTGAGGCATCTCTGTTCGATCTGCTCGACCGCAAACTCGAACCCCGTCTTCCAACCCGTGCACTCGAAGCGGCCCTGAAACAGGTATCACTGTGGTGCCGAATGCATGATGCTGAGCCGAACGAAGATGCCATTGCTTCGGCTGTGGCGGTCATTGGTGAGCGGGAAGAGGTATCACTGGCAGCGATTGGAACAACCGTCGCCAGATATTTCCGCCTCAAAGTTGCCGATATTCGTAGTAGCTCTCGGAAACAAAATCTGGTGCGAGCTCGATCGCTTGCCATGTTCATTGCCAGACAAATGACTTCCAAAAGTATGCACCAGATCGGTGAATACTTTGGAGGACGCGATCACACCACCGTCCTGCACGCCATCCGTAAAACAGAAATGCTGCTCGAATCTGATACTGAACTGCAACGTGCAGCGGAAGAAGTCAGAGAAAAATTCAGCGAAGCATGACTTTTTAGGCTGTGAATAAAGTGTTGATTCTGAGTTGAACTCGTGATTGTTTTTTAGTGTTTGCTAGCATTACTGATCCACCATCATGTTGCCAACTGTTCAAGGTCGAACCCCTTAGCGACATCAACTCAACGGAAAAACAACATGTTTTCCACCGTCATTGTGTTTTCATAAACCAATAGCCAGTATCAGTTTAGATTCACTTTTCTGCATTTCTCAACACCCTACAGCTTCTTATTACGATGAAGACGGTAGATAAAATTAACTTAAAAGGAAAGCAAGAGCACATCAGCCAATCATGAACCTCACCTGTCCCCATGCAAGGGAAGCAGCAACGGGGTACAACATGCAAACTGATTGATAGAGAACTTCCACGGTATCGGTTTGCATTTCCATGAAGATCACCTGCCAACGAGAATCACTGACAAACGCATTTGCACTCGCGGCCAGCATCGCACCCGCTCGATCTCCGAAAGAGATCCTGCAGAATGTGAAGGTGACAGCTGCTGGTGGCAAAATCACCTTAACGGCAACTGACATGGAGGTTGGGATTCGGCTCGACCTGGAAGAGGGCGTCACCGTCGAGACGGAGGGCACAGCCTTGCTTCCAGTTCAGCGAACGATGGCAATCCTGCGCGAGAACAACGATGAGGTGTTGGAATTCGAGACAGATGAGTCAGGGATTCGTGTCAAGGGAAAACGCAGTAAGTTCAAACTGCCAGGTAGCAACCCGGATGAGTTTCCGAGTGTTGCTGGTTTTGAAGAGGATAAATATCACGTTCTCCCCACACGGTTATTCCGAGAGATGGTGAAGCGGACGGTATTTGCGACAGACTCTGACAGTAGCCGGTTTGCGTTGGGTGGAGTTCTTCTGGAAATGGAGGAAGCTCGGGTCACAGCGGTGGGAACCGACGGACGACGGTTGGCACGCATGGAGGGAACTGGGGAATCGATTGGTGGTCACCAGACGACTGGCGCCAGTACGATAGTGCCGACTCGTGCGATTCAGTTGATCGAACGAGCTTTGAATGACAAAGATGAAACGGTTGATGTCGCAGCAAGAAATAATGACTTGATGGTTCGCACACCTCAGGCAGTCATCTACTCCCGTTTGGTGGAGGGACGGTATCCCAATTGGCGACAGGTTTTTCCAACTCGTGAGAACGCAATTCAATTGGACGTCAGTGTTGGTCCTTTATTTGCCGCGTTACGGCAGGCAGCGATTGTGACAGACCATGAAAGTCGGGGAATTGATTTTACCTTTGCTGACGGAACGTTGAAATTGGAGGCCAGCACAGCGGAGATAGGTGAATCGCAGATAGAAATACCGATTGCTTATGAAGGCGAGTCGATCACGATGACAATGGATCATCGTTATCTGGCTGATTTCTGCAAAGTGTTGGACAACGAAGTGAATTTCATTCTGGAAATAGAATCAGGCTCAGCACCAGCGTTGCTGACAACGGATGATGGTTATGGATACGTCATCATGCCGATGGCTCGAGACCGCTAGGATGGCCATGTTTGAGGCATCAAGCGTGACCACGGCGATTCTCCTGCGAGAACCAGCATAGGTCTTGTAGTCGTCTGACAGCAGGATATCGATCAGGTATTTCTGTTGTGGCAGTAACCAGGATATTTATTTATCCAACGAGCGCAAAAAAAGCGGCGGAAGATAATCCGCCGCTCACATGAATCAGTTTCAGACTGCATTAAAATCAGCTTTTGCTGTCTGTCTCAGCGTCATCACCATCGGCGACGCCAGCACTGACCGGTTCGCCCGTATCAGCCAACCCACGGGTTTCACCGTTGAATTCGAGTCGGATGATTTTGACTCGTTTTCCATCAGGGTCGAGCATTTTTCCATCTTCATTGGTGGTGACATCCTTGCTTTCGACGCGGTCGCCATCGGAGTTTTCCAGGATACCGGTAACCACAATCGTATCAAAACCCTCGAAAGCACCACGTAGCAATTCTTCACTCAGTGGGTCCTCGATCCGTTGTTCCAGCGCTCTGCGTAGTGGGCGAGCACCGTAATCGAGATTGCTTCCCTTTGTGACGAGAAACTCCTTCGCTTCTTCGGTCAACTCAATGGACAATCCACGATCCAGTAGACGTTCACGTACTTTTGCGAGTTCGTAATCGATGACGCTCTTGAGATCTTCCTTGGTGAGGTGCCGGAAGATGATGGTATCGTCAAGTCGGTTGAGGAATTCCGGTCGGAAAACTCTCTCGATTTGGTCCATCACTCGCTGTTTCATGGATTCGTAGCTGGCATCACCGTCTGGTTTCTGGAATCCAAACGCTGATTCATTTTTGATCGCTTCAGCACCAGCGTTGGTGGTCATGATGAGGATGGTATTTCGGAAGTCGACGTTTCGGCCGAAAGAGTCGGTCAGTCGTCCTTCTTCCATGACTTGCAGCATCATGTTGAAGACATCGGGATGTGCTTTCTCGATTTCATCGAACAGGACAACAGCATAGGGTCGTCGTCGAATTTTTTCAGTCAACTGGCCACCTTCTTCGTAACCAACGAATCCGGGAGGCGCACCGATCAATCGGCTGACGTTATGTTTTTCCATGTACTCGCTCATGTCGATATGGACGAGTGCATCGGAATCGCCGAACATGTATTCGGCCAAAGCTTTGGCGAGCAATGTTTTACCAACACCGGTCGGGCCTGCGAAAATGAATGATCCAGTGGGTCTTCGAGGGTCTTTCAAGCCACTACGACTTCGTCGGACAGCCTTGGAAACGGCGGTCACGGCAGCTTCTTGACTGACAACCCGTTTGTGAAGTTCTTCTTCCATTTGCATCAAGCGCAAGCTGTCTTCGGTAGACAGTCGCGTCAATGGAATACCAGTCATTTTGCTCACGACTTCGGCGATGATTTCTTCGTCAACGACTCCATCGGTTTGTTGGCTTTTGTCTCGCCATTCCTGTGTAATTTGATCTTTTTTCTTGCGCAGTTTTTCTGCTTGATCCCGAAGATTTGCCGCTTTTTCAAAGTCTTGATTAGCGACAGCGTCTTCTTTCTCTTTATTGAGTTTTTCGACTTCTTCGTCGATTTCTTTCAAATCTGGCGGGCGGGTCATGGTTCGCAGACGGACCCGGGCACCTGCTTCGTCAATCACATCGATGGCTTTGTCGGGAAGGCATCGGGCGGTGATGTATCTCTCGCTCATTTCGACCGCCGCTACGACAGCATCATCGGTGAATTGCACACGATGATGCTCCTCGTATCGGCCTCTGAGTCCTTTCAGGATCTCGATGGTTTCTTTTTTTGCCGTCGGCTCCACGATGATTTCCTGGAAACGACGAGCCAGAGCATTATCTTTCTCGATGTACTTTCGGTACTCATCCAGGGTGGTCGCACCAATGCATTGGATTTCACCTCGGGCGAGTGCTGGTTTGAGTACGTTTGCAGCATCAATCGCTCCTTCAGCTCCACCAGCACCAACCAAGGTGTGGAGTTCATCGATGAACAGGATGGTGTTTTTGACGCGTCGAACCTCAGTCATGACCGCTTTGATGCGTTCTTCGAATTGTCCGCGGTATTTGGTTCCGGCAACCATCATTGCCAAATCGAGGACCACGATTCTTTTTTCAGCAAGAATTTCAGGGACTTCGCCTTCGATGACTCGTTGCGCGAATCCTTCCACGATGGCAGTTTTACCGACACCTGCTTCACCCAGCAGAACAGGGTTATTCTTTGTTCTTCGACAGAGAATCTGGATTGCCCGCTCGATTTCCCGCTCGCGACCGATGACAGGATCCAGTTCCCCTTTCTTGGCCAATTCGGTGAGATCACGGCCAAAGCTGTCCAACGCTGGCGTCTTGCTCTTCCCGCTTTTTCCAGAACTGGTAGGGCTCTCGCTTTCCCCAGCACGGCCACCACGTTCGCCGACCTCAGCACCTTCCAGGCCATGGCCCAGCAGGTTCAGCACCTCTTCGCGAACATCCTCCAATTTGAGACCCAAATTCATCAGAACCTGAGCCGCGACTCCCTCCTGCTCGCGTAGCAAGCCCAGCAGGATATGCTCGGTACCGACATAGCTGTGATTCAGATTTCGAGCTTCCTCCATCGAGTACTCGATGACCTTCTTTGCTCGAGGAGTTTGTGGCAATTTTCCCACAGTGACCATTTCCGGTCCGCTCTGTACCAGTTTTTCAACCTCCAGGCGAATCTTTCGCAGATCGACCTCCAGGTTCTTCAGCACGTTTGCAGCAACTCCGCTCCCTTCCTTTACAAGCCCAAGCAGAATGTGCTCAGTGCCGATGTACTCGTGGTTGAAGCGTTGAGCCTCTTGGTTGGCCAATTGCATGACCTTGCGAGCCCGGTCTGTAAATCTTTCGTACATATGTTGTCTCTATTACCCTTGTCATATCCGACTCGATCGGGAGTGGGTGACTCCACGGCAGGTCGATGGTCTGTCACCCCACGAACCAATGTCTCAGAGGATTAACCGAAACGATCAATCAGTTCTGCGATGAAAATCAGGGGTGGTTGCTGTCAAATTGGCGAATTCTTCGTTTCTCATCTACTTACCAGCAAACCGTACGCCATTTGATTGGCATACGGTATCCTGTTTTTGTAACAGGATCCGAGTTAGCCACAGCAGTGGTGTTCGGGCCAGCTTAGCGTGATTCTATCGGTTACGGTAAAAAGCGGGGATAGGAGCTTTCAGCTGCGATTTCCCGAAAACTACTGTTCCCAGCTCAAATTCAAAGTTTTTTGCTGAGGGTGTATTGTTTTCCGCCGGCAAGCTCAGCTCATTTCCTCGGCTGGATCTGTCATTTAGGCAGCATCATTCAGCTCGGACACATGGTTTTTTTTGTCGGTTTGCTCTGAGGTCTTTTCTGTACCAAAGGCTCGTCTCAAACGTTGGGACTCGGCTTGGATCTCAAGCAACCAAGCGTCTGCCACTTCAAGTCGAGATAATTCTCGCAGCAACAGCTCAGCAGCTTCTAAACGACCGGTATGGCGATAGACACCTGTTAGAAGCAGCAAAGCAGGAGGATCTCTTGGTTCTATTGCTAGCACATCCGTCAGCAAGCCCTCGGCTTCTTCCCATTGTCCACTCAGATAAGCAATTCTTGCTTGCGGAAATTGATCAGGTTCAGCGGAGGTTTCGCGAGGGTTGATCAGTGAGGGAAGCTCTCGAGCAGTACGAATGATGTAAAAAAACAACGCTACTAGCCCACCCCAGAACGCTAGCGAGACTAGACCGCTATGGATCCAGCCGGGGTAAAGGTATCTGGCGACCAGAATCAGATTCACAACCAGGGAGAACGCGATCGCAGCGGGGAGGGCAGATAACCGCCCACGCCACCAGAGTTCGGCCAGTCCGGGCCAAAAACACGTTGCATAGTATTTTGCTTCCATGGATCACTGTTTACGCCTTGATCTGACTTGAAATCAAGGTGATTTGCCGAATTGCTTGGTTGGCAAATCCATTTTTCATCTGTCAGTGATTGCTTGATGGCAGATTCTTGATCAGAACTTTTTGTCAGACGTCTCCAAATTCCCATACCGAGCGGTAGGCATTGAGCGATTCAAAGTGCTCAAGCATGTTTGCGTAGAATTGGTGAGATGCGAGAGTTGCACTGTCACCGATGACGATGAGTTTCCGTCGGGCTCTTGTGAGAGCGACATTGGTTCGTCGAGTATCGGCCAGAAAGCCTATTTCGCGATTGTCATTGCTCCTGACCATGGTGACGATGATCACTTCTTTTTCACGTCCCTGAAAACCATCGACGGTATCAATTTCGAGGCCGATGACATTGAGTTTGCCGCGCAGCAATCGGACTTGGGCAGCGTAGGGTGCGATGATTCCCATTTCAGCTGGTGAGACACCGGCTTCGATCAGATCACCAATCAGCTGAATCACAAGATCGGCTTCTTTTGGATTCAGCTTACTTTCACCATCAGGTTCAAGTTGTTCATCGAATTCCGCACCAGCCGTGTCAATGAATTCCAGAGGTGCATTGGTCAATGGCATATCGACGACATCAGGCAGGTCACAAAGCCTGTGTTTTCGGATGGAAGCATCGGCAATGAGTTTCCCATCATAAAAAGTATCGGAAGAAAACTGCATGATGGATTCATGCATGCGGTATTGAACCGTCAGTTGTCGATAGATGGATTCGCCATCGCGTTGGATCAGTCGCTGCATCAGGGAATCTTTCATCCCTCGGGCAGCTGCCTGATCACTCAAGACGGTGGGTGGTAGTTGGCAGTGATCGCCTGCAAGGATCAACTTTTCGGCTCGCAGAACAGCCTGCCAGACGCTGGGCACTGTGCATTGGCATGCTTCATCGATCACCACCAGATCGAAGGATCGGGCGTTCAGCAGGTCATCGTCGATGGTTGTGGTCGTGCAAACGACATCGGCCGAATCGATCACACTTTGGATCACGGATCTTTCCAGTGATCTGATTTGCCCACGGAGTTGGCCAGCTTCTGCAAATAATTCACGTCTTCGACGATGTCCATCACGAGAGCGAAATCCTTTTTCCGCGATACGGATCAATTCCTTGACTTCGCGGCGCATATCCCGGATGACGTCAGTGGATGGATCGTTGTCGACCAATTCGTCCAGCGTGTGGTCCCGCAACGATTCAAATACACGTGCTGGGTGTCCTACCCTGACAACAGCTGGCAAGAGTGCAACGAGCTTTTCCAGCAGATTGTCGACAGCGGTATTGCTTGGGGCGCAAGCGAGGACTTTATTGCCGCTTTGCACTGCCTGATAAATCAGCTCAGCGAGGGTTGTTGTTTTTCCGGTACCGGGCGGTCCGTGGATGATTGCAACATCTTTTGCTGAAAGAGCAAAGGAAACAGCATCCAGTTGTGGCGGGTTGAGTGTCGTCAGACGTAGCGGGATGGCAGCGATCTGATCAAATCGCGTCTCCCTTTTTCCGAGCAGTACATCCCTGAGTTTTGCAGCTCGACCCGTCGCCAGTCGAGCTTTGGCCATGGCAGCGGCTTGTCGCCGTCTTGTGGTTTCATCGGGCGACAAATCGATCCGGTAGCGTTTTCCTTCGGGCCACGTATCGGTAGCAACCTGGATGCTGTGGTGTTTACGTCGGCTGACAACGCCCGCGACACCTTTGTCGGCGGGGTTATCATTGTCTGAAACCACGACGGGCGAACCAACTTTCAGTCGGTTCATGGGCAGTGATTGGTCTCCCGGTTTACTGAAGTCCAGTAGCAAGCGGCCCGCCAAGCCGGTCTGATGATCCTGCATTTGGAGCCCGATTACTGTTTCGCCTGTTTTTTCAACATGCGTTTGGGAGCGGACTCGCCGCCGTCGGGCCATGCGTTCGCGTTCCGCCTCGCCCTCCAGTTCCAACCAGTGCCCAAGTTCGTCAAAGTAACGATCAAGGTCGGGATTTTGATCGAGGGGAAAATTCGACATGCAAACGAAGCCTGATTGTGGTAGCCATGAACTGGCAAAGAAATAATAAGTGCAACCGTGGCAACAATGGAACGCTGGACTGATATGCTGGAAATCATACTAATAGAGAGTGTTGCAAGCAGCTGCATCACTGCTGGACTGTATGTTTGGGACAAACGAATGGCGATGCAGGATCGAGTTCGTATTTCCGAGCGGACTCTGTTGTTGTGGTGTTTGCTGGGTGGTTGGCCAGGAGGTTGGATAGCTGGACGTCGCATCCGTCATAAGACCAGTAAGCAATCTTTCCGGATCAGATTTGCGGTTTGCGTAGTGATCAATATTGTGGCAGTGGTTGGAATTTTGTCGTTTGGAAACTGGCTGTCAGGAAGATAAGAGATGGAATTTATAGAAATAGAGTGGAACAGCAACCTCTACCGGCTCGAAATCGAATTACGTGACCGTCTATTACGAGCACCTTTGGGACTGACGTTTTCGTCCGAGGATTTAGCCGCAGAGTCAGCCGAATTGCATTTTGCTCTGGTGGATGATGTTCAAGTCCGGGCGTGCGCAGTGATCGTCCCCATGTCTTCCGGGGAAGCCAAACTCCGCCAGATGGCTGTTCATGAGGATCATCAGAGACAAGGTCTTGGATCCAGTCTTATACGGCAAATTGAAATTGCAATTTACAAACAGGGTTTCAAGAAGATTCAACTGAATGCCCGTGAACAGGCAGTTCCTTTTTATAGAGGAATGGGTTATCAGACCGCAGGTGACCGATTCATGGAAGTGGGAATTGGTCATTGGAAGATGCATCGCGAGCTCACCAACGTTGACGGGTGCTCCGATTGATGTCGTTCTGAAGGCACCAGCGATCTGCACCAGCGATCTGCATCAGCGATCTGCATCAGCGATCTGCATCAGCGATCTGCACTAGCGATCTGCACTAGCGATCTGAACCAGCGACTTTGGATCGGTTGATGGGCTGTCACGATTGATGCGTTACGGCTGATGCTTCTGAATCCATTGTTCAACCTCCGAGTTGATTTGCATTTCTTCCAAACGGGCATCACCCAGTTCTTCATCGATGATGTTCAGCAGGATCTCACGCAGAATGGGATTTTTGATATCTGCTGGATCCGCGTCACGAATGGGTCGGGCGATGTATTCAGCGAAAGCAAATTCTCCATCGGCGATAAACTCGCGGGCAATGGACATCCGCCGTTGCAATTCTGAACTTGGTTTGAGGTCTTCCCGGTGGGTTTCCTCAATCCTTTGGACAGCAGCGAGAAAACGTTTAGAGTCGACCGGAACATGTGATTGGGTTTTGATGTAGCGAAATGATCCGCCACTGAGTTTCGCAATTTTCTGCATGGAATCCTTGGTGAACGGATTCTCGAACGAGATGGTGTGGATTGGGATTGAGGACATTAACTTGGCGATTCCTTCTACGACACTCAATTGTGAGCGAGTGCCATCGGTAAGCAGCCACCCTGTTTCGGAGAAGGGCGTATTGGGGTGATTGAACTGCCCGTCAGAGAGAAGAAAAATAGCATCCGGCTTCATGGTATTGGCCAATGACAATGCATATCTTGGATCGGTGCCGGAACTCAAGCTGACGTCTTTGAGCCATCGATCCAGTCTTTGCTCGTGATTTTTCTCAACCTGGATCCAGCTGGGCGTCTGCTGATACAGCATCGTTCTGGTTTGCCAGGAAAACAGAAACACGTAATAACTCTGTTCCGGTTTCAGGTTCGATACAGATCGAATCAATTCATCTTTGGCCCGTCGATATCGTTCCATATTCCGAGCATCCATGCTGTAGGAAGTATCCACGACGAATACAAATTTATTGCCGATTGCTTCAGCCCCGAAGAAGTCGACGACAGGAGTTGAATTTGGAGAATCTTCTTGCTCGTCGACCTGATTTGTTTCTTCTACCAAGTCCACCACTTTATCTGCCAGAGCTTCCAACAGCAGATTTTTGATGGTGGCATCGGTTGACCTTGCTGGCTCGTCACCATCGACCGCAAGTGGGTCCACGGGTTGTACTGTTTCCTGTATTTTCAATGCCACGATGTTACTGGGCGCACTGAGAGAAGCAGTGAGCCGAATGGAGCTTACTGATTCAATGCCAAACACCAGCGACCATAGAATGAAGGCGAATAATGCATGAAGTATCAACGACATTACTACGGGTAGCAGATGAGCCTTGGATCGTGGACCGTCATTTTCCAGGTCTTCAAGGACCATAAGAAGATCGAGCTTTTCAGGAGAGCGTAAGAGCTGACAAACACAACTTATCGTAGCAGCTTCTCGCATCTTTGCGGCGAAACTTTGATAGAGGTCCCCAACGGCTGTGCAAACATGCTAATACGTAGTTCCTCAATCATCCATCGAAATTCCGACGTGGCTTGCTGATCCGGATTTTGTTCTTTTTGAGGAATCATCTGACGCCAGCGTTGTGTCAAATTATCGATCGTTTGCAGGGCATCACTATCACGGGATCCAGCCCCGCTCTGCACTTTATCAAGGCGATAAGCAATCCCTTGCATGTAACGAGGGTAATGTTTCAACCATTCCCACGGTGTACAGGAAAGAAATCGTGGATGAATGAGCCAATCGAGTTGTGCTTGCACGTCATCGCAGACGCTTACGATACGGGTATTTTTGCGAGAATTTTCCAGTTCGCGGCGGACAATGAACGCATGCTCAGCAAAACCATTGAGCCATGCTGCGACTTCTTGAGTAGCGATCGCGATTCGCTGGCCCCGGTTCTGGCGTCGGGCATTGAACTCATCACGCGTACGCACCACAGGAAGTTTTTCGACGAAGGCAATTCTGGCTAGCAGGTCGATGAGTGAGTTTTCGAGGTTGTCGGCTGCAATCAAGCCAGTGAGTTTTACTTTGATTGCCTGAAGATCCGGCAACCAGCGGACTTGATTGCGCAGTTCTTTGCGTTCAACGAGGGCGTAAAGCCGCGTGGTTCCATTTCGAATTGCAACGTCAGCAGTTGCTTGATCAGGAAACAACTCCGTCGCTACGGAATTTTCTTTGATACTCAGGCCAGGGTATTGGGCGACTTGAACACCTCCTCGCAACCTGATGACTTCGGCAGGTAGGGTTTCGATGTCAAAGTCCGTAAGTGACGCCCGGGTCCATGATTCATCAGCAGGCTCAGACTGGGTGGTCATGGGGGTCGGTTCGGCATGATCAAATTGTTGCTGCAATTCGCTCACTTGTCGGCTTTCAGCGACCAGTTCACCCGCATCATCAACAACTTGCACCCGCATCTCGAACTGTGGTCCCATTTTTTCAGTTTGAAAGTCACTGGCGCCGATTGGGATCTCGGCGTGGCGGGACATGGCGGCACAGACAGCTTGCATGAATGGAACCTGTCCAAAATCGGGCTCTAATTCTTCAGCGATTTTTTTTGCCACATCGGCAGCGGGCACAAGATTTCGTCGGATACGTTTGGGCAGGGATTTGATCATGCTGATCAATTTGGGCTGGAGCAGTCCTGGTACCAACCAACCAAGCCGATCATCACTGATCTGCGGCAGAGCTGACTGGTGTACGGTCAGGCTGACACCATCCCGCTGGGAACCCGGTTCAAAGTGGTAATTGAGAGGCAATTTTGAATTACCCAGCGTTAATATGTCAGGGAATTCATTTTGGTCAGGGGTTTGGAGTTGAATGTCCAGGATGTCAGCTGGTCGCATGTAAATACCGGGCGCGTCAGCCAACTCATCAGGATTTTCCAGCCACTTGGCAATCCAATTGGTATCGATTTGACTTTTAATCCATGCGGGCGCGCTCGTTTCGCGATCCAGTTTTTCAAGCCGTCCCCGGTCACAAACATTTTCGGGTAATTGTGCCTGATAAAACTTTGCGACTTGATAGCTGTCAACAACGAGGTCACGCCGCCGCGTTTTTGCCGCCAGCTTTTCGATTGCATCGAGGATAGCCTGGTTATGTCGAATGAATTTGGCTTTCGTTTGTAATTGTCTTTCGACCAATCCATGGTCGATCAGCAAATTTCGAGCAGTGACAGGGTCCAATGGTGGTAAAGGAACACGTCGTCGAGAGACGACAGGCAATCCGAAGAGGAACATATTTTCAAAGCAAAACGCCCCACTGGATTTACTGCTCCAATGCGGATCCTGATGTGATCGTTTGAGTAGATGTCCAGCGGTTTTTTCAATCCACGCTGGATCGATTCGGGCGACCGTGCGAGCGAACTGGCGAGATGTTTCGACAAGTTCGCCAGCGATGATCCACTTTGGTTTGGTATTGAAGACGCCACTCCCCGGCCAGAGGAACAATTTCAAACCACCGGCGCCGTTGTATTCATTCCTGTCTCCGACCATGGCGATGCTTGATAGTAATCCAGCCATCAATGATTGGTGGATGGCCTCGTAACGGTCATCATCGACGATTCGTGTTCTGTCATCGCTGTATTGAATGGCGGGAATCGGGCGTTTACGGTTGTCTGTTCGTTGGGAGCCAGTTGATGCGACCATATCACGAAGTTGTCTGTAGACATCCGACCATTCCCGCATTCGGTTAGGTGAGAGGAATTGTTTTCGCAGTACACGAGTCAATTTATTGCGACTATGGTCGCTGCGTGCCTGATCGTAATAACGCCACAATCTGAGGTAGGACAGAAAGTCGCTTCGACCATCGATGAACATGGCGTGAGCCTCATCTGCAGCCTGTTGTTGTTCTGGCGGTCGATCTCTTGGGTCCTGAATTTCGAGAGCAGCGGCGATCGGGAGCACCTCTGGCAGGACGCCATTTTCTTCCGCGGCAAGGATCATTCGACCGACCCGTGGATCGACGGGGAACCGGCCCAGTTGCTTTCCGATTTCAGTCAGTTGCTGTTTTTCATCCAAGGCGCCCAATTCGAATAGTGTGCGGATTCCCTCACGTATGGCCTCCGGTCGGGGTGGGTCCAGCAATGGGAATTCTTCCAGCTTTCCGAGTTTCAAGGTTTTTGTTTGTAGGATGACCGAGGCAAGATTAGTGCGTCTGATTTCAGGTGTTGTGAACTCATCTCTCGCGTCGTAATCGTCTTGCGAAAAAAGTCTGATACAAACACCGGGTCCAATCCGGCCACATCGTCCTGCTCGCTGGTCAGCACTGGCACGGCTGACTGATTCGATCGGCAAACGCTGCATTTTGCTGCGGGGACTGTATCGACTGATACGCGCCGTTCCCGAGTCGATGACGTACTTGATCCCTGGCACCGTCAACGAACTTTCCGCCACGTTGGTTGCAAAGATGATTCGTCGCTTGCCACCTTGTGGGTGAAAAATTCGTTGTTGCTCAGCTTGTGGAAGGCGAGCGTACAACGGTAGCAGGTCGATCTGTTTTTCCATGCCCAGGCGGTGGTAATGTGCTCCAACACGGTGAGATACTTCACGGATATCGCGTTCTGTTGGCAGAAAAACAAGCATATCCCCTGCTCCGCTCCGCCCCGCTCTTTCGACTCCGGAGATGACGTGTCGAGAAAGATCGTGACTGCGGGTTTCATCTTCGGCCACTTCTTCCCAGGGAAGGTACACCATTTCCACAGGGAACCCACGGCCCTCGACATTCACAATGGGCGCGGGTCCGAGTTCATCAGAAAAGTGTTCAGCGAACCGTTCCGCATCGATTGTCGCGGAAGTGATGATAATTTTCAGATCACTCCGTTTTCCCTGCAGTCGACGCAGAAATCCCAGTAGGAAATCAATGTTCAAAGAACGTTCGTGTGCTTCGTCAATGATGATTGCATCGTAAGCATCGAGAAACCGATCTGATTGAGTTTCTGCCAACAGAATGCCATCAGTCATGGATTTGACCAAAGAACGTTCGCTAGTTTGATCACCAAAGCGGACCTGGTATCCGACCAGCTCTCCCAACGGGGTCTGGAGTTCTTCGGCAAGTCGGGTGGCGATGCTTCGAGCGGCTAGTCGACGTGGCTGGGTGTGGCCAATCATCGCTTGCCGTCCCAATCCCGATTCCAGAAGGATCTTTGGTAACTGGGTGCTTTTTCCGCTCCCTGTTTCACCACAAACCACCATGACCTGCCGTTGGTGGATCAGCTCAATCAACTGACCTCGATGTTGACTGATCGGCAGTTGGTCCGAGTATTCAATGCTGGGTTGCGCAGCCATTCGGGTAGCATGCAGATCAACCGATTTTTTGAGTTGCGTCTGGTATTCGTCTGACGATAGTTGTTTCTGCAAACGTTTCAAACGATGCTGATCGACTCGCATCGCATTCTGCAGTCGCGTTTCCAACCGCGTTGGGTCATTGCCGGAACCGGGATTGTTTGGCACCTGCTTTTGAGGTGTTTTCTCATTGAGCGAGGGACTCTGCGGGCGGAATTTCATAGCGTATTGATCGCTAACAGCGAAATCATCATTGGAGATTGTCATCGGCTGCCTGCAGCAGCCCGTGGATCATCGGGAAGACTCAGAGTGGCCAAACCTGAGGTACCACCAGCATCGTTACCATAAACACAATGATGCTCAATGGCAGTCCAAAGCGGACATAGTCAAAGAACCGATATCCACCAACACCGTAAACCATCAGATTGGTTTGGTAGCCAAATGGAGTAATAAAACTGGCAGAAGCAGCAATCATGACGGCAATCACAAAAGAGGTGGGATTGCAATCCAGGCCGGCGGCTGTCTCCAAGGCGATTGGAAACATCAGGACAGCGGAAGCATTGTTGGTGATTAATTCGGTGCAAAGCATGGTAGCCAAATAGACCGCCGCCAACGCCAACATCGGATTTTCACCTGCGATCCCCAGTAATCCTGTGGCAATCCCCTGTGCGGCCTGACTCTGTTCCATCGCCATCCCGATTCCAATCGCTGATCCGATCACGATCAGGACTGACCAGTCCACGCTACGTCTGGCTTCACCGGTCGTGCAACAACGAAAGGCGACCATGGCGACAGCTGCCAGTAATGCCGCAGTGAGAATCGAAATACTGGTGGTGGTAGCGGCCACAATCATGGCCAGCAGGATGGTGATAGAGATCCATGCTTTTTCTGGCCGTCGTACCGTCCCCTGTTCAACAGCACTGACGAGAAAGAAATCACGTGATTCGCGGCGGCGGTGCAAGAATGACGGCGAGGCTTCAAGCAGTAACACATCTCCGACTTCCAACCGCACGTCTCCGAGTTTTCCGGTCAATCGTTTATCACCACGTGCGACGGCAACTACCGCAGCATTGTAGTGTGATCGAAACTTGCCTTCCCTGATGGTTTTGCCGAGCAAACCGCACCGCGTGCTGACGACCGCTTCGACCAGGGTTCGTCGCCAGGCAGGTACTTCCAGTTTTCGAGCCTGATCGTCGGGGATGGTCAGACCCCGGATTTTCCTGAGATCAACGACACTCTCGAGTGCTCCGACCAGGATCAACACGTCGTCGGGTCTCAGTCGCTCATTCGGCTTTGCAGCCGCAATCACACCGTCTTCGCGTTGGATCTCGGCGATGTAAAGTCCTGGTAAATGTCGCAGTCCGGCGTCTTCGATACTGCGACCTACCAAAGGACCAGTCGGGTCGACTTGCATTTCGACGGTGTATTGCCGCGGGTCGTCACTGACACTGACCGCAGGACGCCGTTCTGGCAGCAGCCAGCGCGATGCAACCCTCATGTAGATCAAGCCAATGATTGTTGCCGGTAGTCCTACTGCAGCCGGCGAAAAGAAATTCAGCGGTTGAGTAATACTGCCATTGGCTATTGCTTGGGTATTCAGGTCAGCGATGATCAGGTTCGTGCTGGTACCGATCAAAGTGCACATGCCACCCAGAATGGCTGCATAGCTAAGAGGTAACAGCAGCCGGCTGGTACTGGCGGAAATGCGTTTAGCCAGATCATTGACAACGGGCATGAGCGCGACGACGACCGGCGTATTATTGAGAAAGCCACTCAATACGGCGACGGGGACAAACAACCGGGTCTGGGCCGCGGTCACGTTCTTCGCTTGATTGAGGAACCAGCCGGTGGCCAACTCCGTCCCGCCAGTGCATTCCAAGCCAGCAACGACAGCAAACAGAAGCGCGATTGTGATCAGGCCCTGATTTCCGAAACCGGCCACCGCCTGCTCGGGAGTTGGAAGTGCTTCTGATCCGGTAATGTTCTGGATTAAGACGAGAATTCCGAGACAAAACAGGGCCAAAAGATCAGTTGCCGCCAAGCGCAGCGCCAAGCCAGCCAGCAATATGCAGGCTACGGCGATGGTCAGCCATGCTTCCCAAGTATCCAAAAATACGCCTTTTACGGTTTTCTCGACGGTTTACTTTAAATAATTATGGCTAATTTGACTGCCCTGACAGCCTATCCACACCTGTCCGATATCGAACTGCTGCTCGCGGTGTCGTGAGCCTAATTTTGTCCCGCCTCACTCTGAATTACACTGCTGCCAACTGGTCGCAGGCATTTAGATTGCCCTGAGCCCGTTTTCCTTTCCCAGATTTCCTTGTTCCCATGACGTAATCGATGAAAACCTTCAAGTCTTCGGGGCCGCTAATCATTGCCGGTCTCGTGCTACTGTTACTCATCCTGCATCAAGATAATTGGTTTTGGACAGATGCCACGCTTGTCTTTGGTTTCATACCCATCGCTCTTTTCTGGCATGCTTGCATTTCACTCGCGGCGGTAGCAACCTGGTTTCTGGCGACTCGAATTGCCTGGCCTCTGACCGATGAAATGGAAGACCACGAGGGAGGTGCGTGATGGATCATCCCGGATTACCCCAACTGGTCATTATTCTTATCTACCTCGGTTTGCTGCTTGCGTTAGGACTTTTTTCGAGCCGTTTATTCAAGGGAACCAAGGAAGATTATCAGGTAGCCAGTCACTCAATCGGTCCTTTCTTGCTGTTGATGAGTATCTTCGGCACGACGATGACGGCGTTTGCACTGGTTGGCAGCAGTGGCGAGGCATTTCGTGAAGGAGTGGGTGTTTACGGCATGCTTGCCAGCAGCAGTGGGATTCTACACTCACTCTGTTTTTTCCTGATTGGAGTCAAGGTTTGGAAGTTGGCCCGTCGTCACAAGTACACAACTCAAATCGAGTTCTTTCGTGATCGACTCGATAGTGATTTTGTGGGTTACCTGCTGTTTCCAATTCTGGTTGGACTGGTGGTTCCCTACTTATTGATAGGGGTGATCAGCGGTGGTGCTGTTGTGCAGTCCCTGACTGCAGGCTTGGCACCTGACTTGCCACTTTTTCAGTCACTCGATGCGGAGGGTAATATCAATCGGGCTCTGCATGGGGGCATACCACCATGGTTGGGATCGATGGTGATTTGCATGGTTGTTCTGGCTTATGTGTTTTTTGGTGGCATGCGTGGCACAACCTGGGCAAACACATTTCAGACGTTGATCTTCATGATTCTGGGTGTTGTCACTTTCTTTGTGATTGCAAACAAGTTGGGTGGGCAGGATTCCATTCTTGATAACCTCAGGACGCTTGCCAATTCGGTTCCGGAAGACAAGGTGACGCGTTCCGAAATGAGTAAGACCAAGTTCTTTACTTACCTTTTCATTCCGCTGTCAGTCGGGATGTTTCCGCATCTATTTCAGCATTGGATGACGGCAAAGAGTTCCCATGCTTTCAAGTTGCCTGTGGTCTGTCATCCGTTCTTTATCATGATTGTCTGGGTTCCCTGTGTACTGGTCGGCATTTGGGCGACTGGTCTTCCTGCAGACATGCACTTGCCAGCGAACCCCAATACCATTCTGCCCTTCCTGGTGAAAACTCAGACTGGACCTGTTTTGGGAGGCTTCCTTGCCGCGGGTATTTTGGCAGCGATCATGTCAAGTTTGGATAGTCAATTCCTGTGCATTGGCACGATTTTCAATAACGATTTCGTCACCCATATCGCTGGAAAAGATCGATTCAGTGATCGACAGCAGGTGATGTTCACCCGGTTGTTCATCATTGGAATCGTAGCGTTGACCTATTGTCTCAGTCTTGGCAATGTGCGTAGCGTTTTCGCTCTCGGTGTCTGGTGCTTCAGTGGTTTCAGCGCGCTATTTCCGATCATTGTAGCCGCGTTGTATTGGCGTGGGTTGAGTGCGGCGGGTGCGATTAGCGGCGTGTTTGCAGCAATCACCAGTTGGTGCATTTTGTTCTACCAAGGCACCAAAGTACCGATTGAGCAGGGAGGTCTGAGCAAGTTTGTGCTGGAACTCCCGCTTGGTGGTGAAAGCTATGAGCTCATGCCAGTGGTTGCCATGATGTTAAGTTCGACCGTGACCATGATTGTGGTTTCGCTGATCACCGCGAAACCAAGCGAGGAAAAACTGGCAAAGTTCTTTGATTAGCGCGTGCGGTTGCCAAATCCTGCTCACAGCGTTCAGCCTGTGTCGTGTGTTTTGACGGGACTTGCAGATTTTGGAGGACTTCGCAGATCTTGGAGGACCAGCGGTTTCCCCCTGATCAGGTGATGGCGGGATGGTCAATGGATCCCGTTGATCACTTGAGTTGCACTTTTCCAAAGGTAGAGGTGTCCTGCCACGAATCATCTTTGGTGTGGAACCATTTCGCGATAGCATCACGTTGTGCCCGGTCATGTTCATCATTGACTTGAAATTCGATGCCCATGACGGTGCCGGCTTTCATGTCTGCTGCGTGGGTACGAATAGCCATTTCGACAATGTAGCCCTTCTTGTTCTTTAGCGTTGTCGCTTTGATGTCCGCTTCGTCGTAGCCCGTGCCCTGACCCGATATTTTGCCTTCGTAATTGACGCGGTACTGGGCATCATCAGCCTCGTAAGTTGTGGATCTGGCCAGATTTTGATCCAGAAACAGTTCGACCGAATCCTGAGCCCAATCGTCGCCAGCATCTGCTGATAATTCAGAGTCTTTGATGACCCACAAAGCGTACAGGTGTCCATCGTCCCAAAGCAATCTTACGGTTGCTGTCGCCATGTCTTTGGAATCAATCTCCAGCGACTCAGTGATGGGTTGATTGACCATGTATTTCGGGCACGACTTCCAGATCTCATCCATTTTCGCGTCGAGTACGGGGGTTCCTTTTTTCGCAATGGCGACCCCTTTGAGTGGTTTGTTTTTTTGGTCCTGAGCCCATGTGTTTGTTGCGAAGGAAATGATGAGGCAGAAATACAAAAAACGAATCATATCTGGTTTGTGCTGTTTAGGAGGTGTGGTTTTAATTTCAGTGAGCCGGATTTGTAAATTGACTTGTCAGTGTAATCCAAGTGTGTGGTTATAAAAAAAGACGGCGAGCAGATTTATCTGCTCGCCGTCCATTTCTGTTTTTGACTCGATTGCCTGGGCCAAGGAGAGATCAATTCCCGAAGGGATCGCTACCTCCAAATGGGTCCGCTCCACCACCGCCGCCGAAGGGATCAGCACCACCAGCGGGAGCCGCTCCACCACCACCGCCAAAGGGATCAGCACCACCAGCGGGAGCCGCTCCACCACCGCCGCCAAAGGGATCAGCACCACCGGCCGGAGCCGCTCCACCACCGCCGCCGAAGGGATTCTTACCAGTACCCGGGGCCGCTCCACCAGCCGCGGCCGTCGGTTTGTCAGCGAATGGTTCTTTCATGGCATCTGCCAGAACATCATCATTCCCCATTTTCTTGGTTTCACCTTGTCCGAGGTCGCCTGAAGCAAATGGGTTGGTTGCAGTTGGCGGTTTTGGTGGTGGTCCTACGGGCCGAGGTCGTACGCGAGGAGCGGGTTTGACGGCTGCCGAATTTTCAGGCGTTGCTCGGATCTCACCATAACGTTGAATGGATCTTGCGTTGGCTTCGGCTAATGCTTTGATCCGTGCGGTTTGGCGAATTTGCTCCAGCTTGAGTCGACCATTACCTTGAAATCTGGCAAGTGAACGACCGATGGAGGGATTTGGTCCGCCTAGAGCTTCGATGATAGCACCGGCCTGCCAGTCCTTCTCCGCTTCTTCAGGGCGTCCGGAAACATAGTTGACGATTCCACGGTAGTAGTAGACACGTGGATCTCGGCTACCGTTATCGATAGCGAGAGAAAAGAAATTGAGGGCATCACTAAGTCGGCCGCTGTTGTAGGCGTGCACGCCTTGGCCGTAGGTTTCGGCCAAGATAGCGGTTTGATTTTGCGCCGACGCGGAATTGGCATTCAAGCTGCCAAGAGCCGCTAATGTGACTGCAAAGATGGTCAATGCGTATGTTTTCATCGCGGAAGCATCCTCCCCCAGAAAGATGTAGAGCGGGCGACAGACTGACTACGGTTTCGTGAGTACAGCAGGCAGTGGGCCCAGAAAAGTTGAGTTGATCGATCATCCAAACTGTAATCTTGGGAATGGCTGACGGCAAACGTTTTTCGGCAGGATCTCCGTTGATGCGTCCAATCAATTGTGCCATGTGGTGGGGTTATGACGTCACCCGTGACTTCAAATGCTGGTTGGGCTGGCTGGGTGGCTTGACTGACGCTGCTTGCTTCGGAGCCGCTTCTGGGCCAGCCTCATTCAATCCAGCCACCTCCCAGAACGCGTGTTTCGTCGTAAACAACGGCTGCTTGCCCGGGAGCAACAGCGAATTGTGGCTCATCAAATTCCGCAGAAAAACGGGTCTGATCGTTGGGATTGACGACGATTTGAGCAGGTTGTGGTGGTGCGTTGTAGCGTATTTGCACAGAAACTTGCCGGGGCAGGTCCTGTGGCTCGACCAGCCAATTTGCCTCATTGGCCGAGAGTCCCGGCTTGGCGAGCTGCTCTTTTGAGCCAATCACGACCTGATTGGTTTCGGGATTGATTTCGGTCACAAAGAAAGGTGTACCCATGGCTACTCCTAGTCCCCTACGTTGTCCGATCGTGAAAGCTTCATAGCCAGCATGTTGGCCGACAATTTCGCCGTCTGTGGTAACAATTTCGCCGCTGGTGTGGGCAGATTTCTCGGGTTCCCTGGCTCGAACGAAATCACTGTGATGGCCTTGGGTGACGAAGCAGATCTCCTGACTATCTTTTTTACCCGCAACTCCCAGCCCCAGTTCTTCAGCGATTTCCCGGATCCTGGGTTTCTCGAATCCCCCCACCGGCAGGAGCATTCTGGGAAGCAAGTCAGGTCGAATGCCAAAGAGCGCATAGGACTGATCTTTTGCGGAATCGAGTCCTCGATGAAGTTCGTGGGAGTCAGAATTCCCGCTAATTGAGACTTTTCGGGCGTAGTGCCCTGTGGCGACGAATTCAGCGTCAACGCCATCGGCATAGTCGAAAAGTCGTCCAAACTTGATCCATTGATTACATCTCACGCAGGGATTGGGGGTGCGACCATGCAGGTAATCGTCCACGAAGTAGTCAACGATTCGGCGAAAATCTTCCTGCAGATCAAGCGCATAGAAGGGAATATTCATTCGCGAGGCAACGCGTCTGGCGTCAGCCGCATCGGAAGCTGTGCAGCAACCCTGTTTATGATCGGCTCTTCCTTGCGCCATTGCACCGAGCACGGGAAGGCTGGGTTTTCCATCTTCAACTCGACAAGCTTGGCTGGATTCCTCACCATGCCGCATGAATACCCCAATCACTTCGTGACCGGATTCCAATAGCAGGTGTGCAGCGACGCTTGAATCAACGCCTCCACTCATCGCGAGAACGACTCGGGCCATGTATATTTCAACTCCGGTGAGTGGTCATGCTTAGCCCCCGTCGACGCCGAGTCGGGGGGGCAGTCGCCATTCATCTGATTTCGAATGCCGACGCTACCGAAATCCTACCCCACATCATACGCATGGAGACCGTGACGAGAATGGATGCCGAATTGGTTAACCGCAGTAATGAGATTCACGAGCGCCTGAAACAGCTTGGAGACTCTCTTTGACTACGCTTCCAAACAGGAAGAAATCAAGAAAATTGAAGTGAAGATGGGTGATCCGGGGTTTTGGGACGACAATGAGTCGGCACAAAAAACGGTATCCGAACTCAAATCACTCAAAGCCATTGTCGGTCCGATGGATGAACTGACGTCGTCGGTTGAGGATCTCGCTGCGCTGTTTGAAATGGCAGAAGAGGATGAGTCGATTGCCGAGGAGGTGACGAGTGAGATTGTCCGGCTGGAAAAAATCCTCGAGGAACTTGAACTCAAAGCTCTTCTCAATGGCCCCAATGATTCCGCCGGCGCTATCCTATCGATCAATGCCCGCGATGGGGGAACAGATGCCAACGATTGGGCAGATATGATGTTGCGGATGTATTCCGCCTGGGCTGTCAGTGAGGGATACAGCATCGATTTGTTGGACCGGCAGGAAAATGAAGAAGCCGGCATCAATCATGCTTCGATTGCCGTTCGTGGACCAATGGCTTATGGCTACCTGAAAGGTGAAGAGGGCATGCATCGGTTGGTAAGGATCAGCCCTTTCAATAGTGAGGGAAAACGGCAAACCAGCTTTGCGGCGATAAGTGTGTCACCAGAGATTGATGATTCGATAGAAATCGATATTGAAGAGAAAGATGTCAGGGAAGATCGTTATCGTGCGGGAGGAGCGGGTGGTCAGCATGTCAATAAAACCGACAGCGCGATCAGACTCACGCACATCCCAACCAACACCGTTGTTCAGTGCCAAAATGAACGCAGCCAACATCAGAACAGAGCGACGGCATGGAAGATGTTGAGAGCCAAAATGGCCCGCATAGAAGAAGAGAGGCGTGAAGCGGAGGAAGCAAAGAAATATGAAACCCAAGCCCGCACCGGGTTTGGAAGTCAAATCCGTAATTATTTCCTGCATCCTGACCAACGAGTCAAGGATTCCCGAACAGGTCACTATGTCGGCAACTTCAACAGTGTGCTGGACGGGAGTGAGCTGCAGGGGTTTTTTGATGCGTTTTTGCGTCTGAAAGCCGGAAAGGTAGAGAAGGACTCGTCCTAGTTGGCGTCAAGGATCCAACGAGTGGTAAACGAGTGAACCATTCGATCGTGATCAAAAGGATTCCTACTGCAGTCCTGATGAGGTCAGTGACGCAAAGTTGACGGCCAAGAGAGGAAGCTGGTGAAAGTGGATTGGGCGTGGACTGTTCATGTGAGCGTTTGCTGTGGCTGGATTGCTCTTTTCTGGAACGTCAATATGCGACGTGTGCTTGCGATCAACCTGAACTCTTCGCAAGCATCACCCACGTCCTCGTCTGTAGAAACAGGGGCCGAATCAGCGACTGATTCGACTCTGAGTCCATGAGAATCCTGGCAGCGGGAACAAGAGAGCCAGATTTCCCCTGCCGGGGCAGTCGTTCGTGTCGTTCTTCGGTTGCAGCACCCAGATTCTCTTAGGCGGCTTTGCGATCGGAGTCGGTTTCCGTTGCGTCATCGCTGGTTTTGATCGTTGATGAAGAGCTTCGCTCACGACGCAGATCCCGGATCTTTTTCACGTGATCGTGCAACTGATTTTCGAGATCCCGAATTCGATCTTGACCCTTTGCATTGGTATCAAGACTGTCTTCGAGTTCTTCACGCACACAACTGAGATGAGATCTCAATTCTGTCGCCTCCTGTTTCAATAGATCATGCTCTTTTTGCCCGGATTCGGCCGTTTTCAAGTCTGACACGAGGCGTTCCATATCGTGTTTCTGCTCGACAAGCTGACTTTTCTTCGCGTTGAGATCATTGAGCAGTGCATCGTGTCTTTCTGATTTGGATTGCAATTGCCTTTCCAATTCATCGATGTCTGTTTTCAGCTTAGCCTTTTCATCCTTTGCAGTTCTCGTGAGCTCAAGTTCAGTGACAAGCTGCTCGATTTCCAGTCGCTGCTGATCCCGTTTGCCTGTCATCATCGCCAGATCATCGACGACTGCATCATGTTGTTGGGATCTGGCACTTAGTAGTGCTTTTAATTCAGATATCGTTGCGTCGCGCGCTTCGTTTTCTGTTTGCAGAGCTGTTTCCAGATTGTGAAGCTCAAGCGTCTTCAGTGATAGCGTGTCACTGATCTGTTTCGTTTCGGTGAGTTGGGTAGTGATTTGATTACCCAACCGACTGATCGTTGCTTCGAGCCCGTCCCGAGTATTGATAAGCAGATCGCGTTCCTGTTGGACTGTCTGCAACTCAGTGTTGGTTTGTTCGAACTGTTGAAGGCTCGCTCGTGATTGATCCAATCGGATCTGTAGTTGGTTTGCCTGATCGGCTGATTGCTCATGAGCTTTTGATAGCAGCGCGTTGTCACTTGTCAGTGAAAGAATGTCAGCCGACATTGATTCAATTCGATTATCTTTCAGATGGATTTCTGCGATGGTCAGGGCGAGTTCACTCTGCGCCTCCTCATGAATCTGTTCAGCGCTGAGGATGGTGTTCTGGTGCTGGTCAATATCGTTGCAGAGCAGTTCGATTTCACTCTGTTTGTACTTCAGCTCCGATTCCAAATCGGGTAAGCGGTTGGCTTGTTCTGTCAGTGCAGCAATTTGGTCAGCCTGTTGAAGGGACACACTTTCGTGGGCCGCGTTTCGTTCATGGTATTGTTGGATGGTATTCTGGGCTGTTTCCAACTGTAGCTGGGTTTCGTTCCATTTTTCGGTCTGTTGTTGCAGATCGGCAACTTTGGCATTTTCTGAGGCCAGTTGTGTTCTGGTTTCCGCCAGATCGAGAGCATGAGTGGCAGCTTCTTCACGAATGGCACAGAGGTCGCAGATTTGCTGTTCCTGGTGTTCTACCAGTTGTTGCAAATCGGTGAGCTTGGTTCGTAACGCAAGCTGTTTGGCATTGGCGTGTTCCAGATCAACCAACAATGCCGGTAAGCGCTCTTGGGACTGCGCGTGTTCACCCCGAGCGATGCCAAGAGCAAGATTGAGCTGTTCACATTCAGCAGACTTGATGCTGATTTGCGTTTCCAGTTCAGCAAGCTGGTTTTGGCAGCCATGATTGAATTGTTCGAGTTGGCGTCGATGTTCGTGCTCTTCCGTGAGCTGGTCGGTGGTGGTGTTGATTTTTTCTTCCAAGTCACAGAGTCTGATATTTTTCAACTCAAGCTCTGACTCACACTGCTCCAACGTCTGTCTTTGTTCTGAAAGTGAACTTGCCGCCGCGGCAAGATCATTGGCGAATTCATCTCGCTCGGTTTGAATCTGGGACGCCAAAGTCAGATCAGTTTCGAGTTGATCGAGCGTCTCCTGGCGGGCTTGTAATTGTTGCGCGAGCTGGTCTCTTTCGTTGCGAACTGCATCGAGATCTTTGCATCTTGCCACTAAATCCTGTTGTGTCTGCTGTAAAGATTCATTCGCCTCCCTCAACGTCTGTTCCCGGGTAGCCGTGCTTTGTTCCAGCTCTTTAATGCTTGTCTGCTGATCATTCAATTGAGATTGATTGGTGCCCAGCTGAGATCGCAACGTATCGAGTTCACAGTGGGCTTCTTCAAGTTCAGAAGCACATTGCCGATATTGCTGGTCCAGTTGTTCGAATCCTTCCTGATGCGCTTTGTTTTCCTTGACAAGAGTTGCCTTGTTTTCAATCAGGTCCTGCAATTGGTCAATGACCGTCTGATTTCTTTTTTCCTCACTTGCCAGTTGAATTTCCGCGTCATTGAGGGAATGACGGAATTGGTTCAATTCGTCCTGTGCACTCTTGGAGATTTGTTCCAGACGCTTGTTTTTTGATCGAAGAGTGGAGTGAGCCTGTTGCAGGATTGTTAAATCTTCGCTGGTTGAATCATGTTGTTTTTGAAGCTCCCTTAACTGGCCTTTGCGTTGTTTGAGCGAGCTGCGGGCCTTGATGTAACGTGATTCCAGATCAGGATCGCCATTATTTTTTTTTCCGCGTTCGCGGTACCAAAGCAGGTGGCCGAGCAATATACCGGCCAACAAAAACAATGCTGCTGATGATACAGGCATGCCCAACAGTTGAACGGAAATACCAAACAGTTCGATCATTGAATGTTCCATCTTCGCGGGTTCGCGCCGTGCGCGCAGCGGTATCCAGTGTGTGAATCACGCTGATAGCATGAATTGTCCTTGCGCGTCGACGGTGAATTTCAGGCCCTTGTTTCACCAAACCTGTGTGAAACACGTTTGGTGAATTCAGCCGGAGCGATGTGAGGCTGGGACGACACGCACGACCACACCTTTGAAAGCAGGGGTTTTGCTGCTCGGGTCGGCATGTCGAGAAACGAGGACGTTAGCCTCGGGAAAATACATCAGGGCGTTGCCTGGTCGAATCGATTCGTAGCTTCTGGCCATAATATTCGCCAGACTTCCCGTGTCACTTATCACTTCCACCTGTTCTTCGTGTTCCAGTCCCAGCCGCGTGAGGTCATCGGGGTGCATCAAGATGATGTCTCGGCGGTTCTGATTTCGATACAGGTCTTCTTCCTCGTAAACAACGGTATTGAATTGTCCTTCGCTTCGGACAGTCATCAGGCGTAATTCCTGATCGTTCCGGCCTTTGAGTTCAGGAATGGCATGTGTGTGCAGATTTGCCCGACCATCGGCGGTGGCGAAGTTTGGTTCGTGAAAGGTTCGTCCGCCGATTTGAAATTCTTTTCGTGTTTGATCGATGTCGGCGATCTTGTCATATCCGGGGACCACATCGGCGATCCATTGCCGAATGGTGCTTGTTTGCTGCATGGTCTTCCAGTCAATGCCGGTTGCGTCAGGTAGCAGACGATTGCCAAGTTCGGCAATCACATCGACTTCACTTCGCGGTCCCGGTAGCCGTCGCGGACCTCCATCACTCAGACGTACATAATTGAACATCGATTCCTGAGTGGTGGGTGTCGATTCTTCGTCACGGGCGAGCACCGGCAGAATGTAAGTTTCGGCAGCCAGTCCATTCACATGGCCTGTATTCATGGTCGTGCTTAACATCACGCTCATGTCCAATCGTGAAAGTGCTTCTGCAGCAAATCTTGAATCCGGGTTGGATCCAAAGAGATTGCCACCAAGCGAAAATCCAAACGACAGCTCATATCTGCTGGCTGCTTCCATGCACTCCAGAGTGTCTTTTCCCACCGTTGTGGGGAGCTTGACTTGATATTTGTCCTGCAACGCGTCAAAAATCTGTGTCTTCAGTTTTGGGGTCACGCCCACACTGCCGATTCCCTGCACATTGCTGTGTCCTCGAATTGGCATCAGGCCGCATCCGGATTTACCAACCATGCCACGGCAGAGCGCGAGATTTGCAACGGCCTGTACATTCTGGACACCGTGTGCATGGTGAGTGATTCCCATCGTCCATGCAAAGATGCAACGTTGGGACTGGGCGTAGACTTTGGCGATGTTTTCAATTTCGCTACGTGGCACACCTGATTTCGTCTCAATCTCTTCCCAAGTAACCTCTTCGAGTCCTTGTCGCCATTGGTCGACGTCATTGCAGTGTTTTTGGAGGTACTCTTCATCCATCGCGTCCAGTTTGCTGACCGCTTTGGCGAGTCCCCACAGCAGTGCCAAATCGCCGCCAATGTGGGGTTGGACATAATGGCTGGCTATCTTTGATCCTTTCAACAGGGAAATAGGATCACTTGGAACCCGAAACTTCAACATCCCGGTTTCGCGTACGGGGTTGATCACAATGACCTTGCCGCCCCGACGCCGTAGATGCATCAAACTGGTCATCAACCGAGGATGATTACTTGCCGGGTTGCCACCAATCACAAACACGCAGTCGGCCTGGTCCACATCTTCCAGAACCACGGTGGCTGTGCCACTTCCAACTGCTGTTTGAAGTCCCACGCCACTCGCTTGGTGGCAGTAGTAACTGCAATTGTTGATGTTGTTGGTACCGTAGACTCGCGCCATCAGTTGCAACAGAAAGCCCGCTTCATTACTGCTTCGTCCGCTGAAATACCAGAAGGAGCGATCCGCTTTGATTTGCTGGAGTTTTTCAACAATGGCAGCATAGGCGTCTTGCCACGTGACTGTTTCGAAGTGTGTGGCGCCTTTGCGGTACCGGATCGGATGAACCAGTCGACCCAGATGTTCCAATTCACGGGGCGAACGTTGCTTCAAATCGTTGATCGAGTTTTGTTGCCAGAATGTCGGTTCAATGGCAGGTTGCATGTCAGCAACCATGGCTTGCAGTGATTTCTTGCAGACCTCAGGGAAAGATCCTGTTTCATTGACCATGCCACCTTTTTGGCCACCCATCCCCAAAGCACAAGTCTTACAGGAGTTGCGGGTACGCATGGCTTTGTAAAGCTTCCACAGTCCACCCACTTCCCGGCCTTTTTTCCAGGTGTACTGTATCGCTCGAAACCCGCCCCCGCTGCCAACTTTCATCAAAACGCCTTTCGTCAAGTTGCAATCCTGGCTCTTCTTGTGCTGCCGATTGTCTCAGAAAACGGAGTGGTTGGCCATCAGATCAGGATCATGTGAGTTCGGCTTCGTTTAGTTGCCGTGTTGCGACAGCGACAGCCTTGCCGAGCGTGTGGGTTGGTCGTTTCGATTCAGCACTTCAACGACAGAAATGGTGCGAGCAATGATTGGAGAGTGATTCAAAATTCGGCCCGATTCGTCATTGGTTGCAAAGAGTCATCGGTTTGCAAAGAGTCATTGGACCCAAAGAGTCATTGGTTGCTGAGTGGCGATCACGGATTCGCTGTTCAGGATCGCAAACTTTCGCCACGCGCGTGTCGAGCGAGCGTGTCCTGATATTTCTGTTTACCTTCTTCGACAGATTTACGGATTTCCTTGGCACTCTCTTCGGACTCTTTTCTCAGGTCGGCAATCATTTCAAGTGATTCAACCTGAAAACCGCTGATGGCATCAACGAGTTTTTGTACGGATTCCGGATTGATGGTGCTTCCGTACCCTGCCTTGAGTGCCGCGCGTTCGAGTTCTCTTCCCAAGTCAGCGATATCTTCAAGTCCTTTGTTGACTCCAGTCTTCATCGCCTCTGTTGCTTGAGTGACTTCATGGAGTCCATGTTGGCTGGTGTAGACGGTACCGAGAATGGTGAATACATGTTCGTTGGTTGTGAAGAATGTCACAGACCTTCGATACACCCGTTCCTTGACGTCATGGGTTTGTTTGAGTTTGGTAATCAGCGTTTCACCGACGTCGTAGCCAACTTCCAGATTTTCAGCGATGTCTTTTAGTAACTGGTAGGTCGCATCCTCTTTTTCGTAACTGTATCGAGCTTCATCCCGGCTCAGTTCAAGTCTGCTTTTCTCAGCTTCATCATCCCCGCTGTAAGAATCCAATGCTTCCTGAGTTTCACTCAAGGCAACTTTGGCCTGTTCGAGAATTGGTACTTGGGTTTCGAAGAGATCACGGGCCAGTATTTCTGCTTCCTTCAATGCGAAACGGAAATCAATGTACCCTTCCATGATCGCTTCTTCGCGTTTCAGCTGATCTTTGGTATCTTTTGCAACTTCGCTGTAGAGTTCGACGATTTTTTCAAATCGATCACTTGGTGTTCCGCGTCTCATCTTCATCCACCAGTTTGACACTTTTTCCGTGCCGCTGATTTTTCCATCATCAAGTTGATTGATCAGCCTCTTGCTGTCTTCGCGGACGGAATCAAACATTTGGGTGATATTCATGTACCGGTCACCCACCGAGATTCCCTCGACATTTTCGCGTACCAGAGCGTTGAAAGCACTCATATGCTGAATGACGTCGGCGATTGCCAGCACCTTGGCTTCGTCCAGGTGTTTGACATTTTCGAGCAGGCTGATGAGTTCCTGCGGTGCTGTATTCGAGCTGTCAACACCGAAATCCTTGAGGACGTTGACAGCCCGTCCGAGGTATTTGCGCATGGATGTTGAATCCTGAGCCTTGGCGCTGGAAGCATTTGGTTCAGGGGCAGGTTGTTGTGCTTGATCTGACATGACGGCAAATTCTCCGGGAAATAAGTTGTTGGAGAACCGGTATTTCCGATCCATCTCAACAGATATTAGATTAGCGCGTGAACCGCATGGCTGCAATCAGCCAGTCAGTGAGAAGGGTGATTTCCGGGCAACTGGTGGTTTTCACGCTCCCCGAATGCGGAAAACGTGCCGATTGAATAGACTACACACTGGTCAGGACCCTCCAACCCCGCTCCGCAAAGACCATGGCTAATCAGTCTCAGGCCCAAGCAACAGCATCTTATCGACCCTCAGGCTTGGCTCGTAGGAAAACGAGCTCAATGCCTGAGGAGAGTTTATCTCTTCAAGAGACGTTGCGAGTCATGGATGTAGCCCGCGAAATGCGGGACCAGCGGGAAACCGCCGAGGAGATGTTTCGCCGAGATGATCTGAGGCTTCAGTTACGGGATAAGCTGGTTCGCACTGCCCGCATGTCTGGTGATAATGTCACCGAAGCTGAAATTGAGTTGGCGATTGAGCAGTTCTTTGATTCTGCTCACAGCTATCAAGATCCCCAGCCCGGCATGAAATCCCTTCTGGCGCATTGTTGGGTTTGGCGTGGTCGCCTGATTCTTGCAACTGCTGCGCTTACAACTGTCCTTGGTGGTCTTTGGTTCCTGTTTTTCTGATGTCCTATCGTTCAAGGTTACTTGCTAGATGACGATTCCTGGTCCCACCGTGCATCAACAATTGATGGATGCATATAAACGCTTGACTGAGCAGTTGGAGACAGATCGGCAGAAGATGCATGGTGTGGATGAAGAGCATGAGCAACTTGATGCCGAACGTGATGCCGCTCTAAACAGTCTTGCTGAACATTATCTTCCTGAATTGACGGCTGATGCTATCTCGTCAACATGGCGTGAGGTTCAATCAGAAATATCGGCGATCCTGTTGCAAAAAGAGGACGAAGATCGACTGCTCCACGAAAAACTGAAACAGCTGCATGAGAACCGGGTCATGGCGGAAGACACACTGGTGAAAGAGGGCAGTGTTTTGGACGCCGCGATTAGAGAGCAGAATGAAGTGTCATCGGCGGTAGAGAGGCGTTTGCAGGACGACTCCAGGTTTGTTGAGTTGGCAGATCGAGCAGCTTTTGCTGAAGTAGCACTGGAGAGAGCTGAATCGAATCTCCATGAAATTGATCAAGATGCAGCTCGAAAACTACCCGCTTATCAATCCAGTTCGCTATTCCAATATCTGTATGATCGCGGTTATGGAGGCAAGGGTTACCGTAGCCGGGGATTGACTCGTCGCATTGATCGTTGGCTGGCGCGCTACATCGACTTCACAAAAGCCAGACAGGGTTATGATTTTCTGAAACAGACGCCAGATCAGATGCGAAAGATCATTGCGGATGATCGCCGATCACTGAACATTGTGATGGATGAATTGGAGCGTAAGCGCGATCATATTGCCAAAGAATTGGACTTACCAGCGAAAATCAGTCTGACTGAAAAACTTACCAGGGAGCGTAATCAACGCCTCCAAACCATGGATTTCATTCTCGAATCCGTGAAGGAAACAGAAGAACTCCTTCGTGACATTGCCGACCCACAAGGTTCACACTATCAAAAAGCCATTGAGATATTCCGTAAACAACTGCTCAAGTTCAAGTCGAGCGATTTAAAGAGGCGGGCAGCAGCGACGAGGGGTGATTTGACGGATGATCAGATTGTGGCTCGGCTTTCGGGTGTTGAGTCTGAGCGAGGGGAACTGGAAGAGGCGACCCGCTATCGTCGTCATTTGCAGAAACAGAAACAGGATGTCATTGAGGAATTGGGCCGAGTGATTCAGCGTTTTCGTGCAGCTCACTTCGATTCAGCCCGCTCGCATTTTCTGGATTCACTCAGTATCGAGAAAGAGCTTTCCTACACCGAAGACGTAGAAGACGCACGCAAGCTATGGCAAAAGATTCGACGCTCCCAACGTTGGGGTGATCACGAGTCGGAAGAGGATACCGGAGGATCTTCACTGAAGCAGGTGCTTGTCAATGCAATGGGAAAAGCTGCTGGTGATGAGCGCGGAGAAGACGCACGTCGTGCTGGTTCGCGTCGCATTGAGTATGATTCGACGAGTGATGCACACTCGGTTGGTGGGGATTACACAACGGACAGTTCGGGTGATCATTCCCGCTGAGGCCTCAGTGGGAAGCTTGTGCTGTCTTGCGTTCCAGTGGTGGTGAATCAGTCGAGCGGACTGTGAAATAACGGTGATGAGCCCATTGGGCAATGATGTCCAGACGCCAGCATGTCTGTTCGAGCGGAGCGAGATTGGTGTTTCCCAGCGGCAGCCCACCAAGGGGCACCAGCGTAATCGCAGCATCAGGAAACGCGATGAAGCGAGTCAGCAAAGCCTCAAGATGGACCTGCTGGATCGTGCCGCCGATGGAAACATAATCCTGCATCTCAGCGGATGAAATGGCGTCCATGGCTGCCAGTGAAAGAGCACTGTGCTGTTCATCGATCAGCAAAGCCATCTTCAGATCAGCGATCTCTTCTTCAGGTGAGAGGGTCAAAGCGACATTTGCATAGTGACCATTCATGAAAGGAACGATGCCTGTCCGGCTTTTGGCTCCAAGCCTCAGTAAGTGATTGTCCTTGATGGATTTGCCCACAAGCCGCTTGGCTGTTTCTTCGATCATCCAATCGGTAGGCTCATTGAATGTTTTAGAAACCATCAATGTTTCACCGCCAGGACGCCGCGCGAAATTGGGTCGGCTGCTGGTATCAGCGGGCCCTTTGGAATTCAAGAGTACTTCGACGGAGGCTTGCTGGGTGGATAGATAACCTGCTTGCTGGGACGCGAATCGATTCCTCCAACTGAGTGGTTCAGACGTAGCTCGAGTGTAAGCGTCGATGCTCTCAGCGAGTGCCGGACTCTTTTTGACAAGTTCATTCAGGGCGCTGGTGCATGCTTCGGAAACCTGCTTTCGACTTGAAGTCCGCCGATCCACTTGACTGATTTGACGAAGTAAATCGGTATAAACTCCCTGGATCTGATCCGTTGCAGTTGTTTCAGCCAGTGAGTTGATGATGGCTGGCAACACGATCAGGGTAGCGGCCTTTAAATTTGCGACCTCTCCTGTTTTTGAGTTGTCTGTCTTGTTGGTGACCATCCACCCAAGAGCATTCGCACGGCTTATATTTGCCGAAGCCCGAGCCCATAGTTTGCAGACTTGCGCGAAGGCTTGTGTTCCATCACCTTTCACATTGCCATCAAGAGTGGCTGATCCTGTTTCTTCCAGTTCCTGACAAATGCGTTTCATCTGTTCGGTGGCAGCAGCAGCAGTGGCAAGTTCGTTTTTAATTTTGTCATTGGCTTGTGCAAGATACCGAGTGCGCCTCAACTTGTTGTGGCGTACATCGCCAGCGACGAGCAGGGACTCAAAATTGAAGAGATATTTCTTGTGCTCCAGCGGCCGGAAGAAAACCAGCGATTCACGCATTTGCATGCCCCTGGCTTCCATTTGTTTTGTGAAGATTTCCGGGTCGCTTCCTTTCTGCAGACTGGCGCCAGCTTGTTGAAGAAATTTCTGGAATCGCGGCGAGTCACGTTGCATTTTGGTGATGAGCTTGGGCATCATCTGGCTGCCGCGGGGAGTTCGCGAGTATGACAATCCAAACTGGTCAATTTGTATCGCGAGCAAAAGCAATTTTCGGGTCAGATCAGCGCCGATTGGTTCGGACATCAATTCGAGATGTTTCGCATCCCGTCGAGCTTTCCATAGGCGGGCGGCTGACTTTGAGATCTGTCGGTCTGAAAAACTTGTGGGGTCATTTCGTGTTTCAAACATCCGTTTCACAACAGCCAGTTCTTCCAAATACGTCTGGTGCAATTCGTTGGCCAACGCTTCAGCACCATCGATTGTCGCGTGGGTTTTTAGCGGTTGAGATGGATCTTCGCCGGTTGGATTACCGAGCACCACGGTCTTGCTTGCGAAAAACAGCAATGCAGTACACGCCGTAAAAATGATCAGTCGTGATGGACTGGTTGGCATGATGAGTTGATTGGAATTGGACATGCTATTTTGTCTCCTCGCGAATCACGGCTAGCAAATCACCACCTTCGATCTGAATCACACTGTCATCTGATCCGCGTAATGCAATCATCCCCAAGGTTGCCGTCAACGCATTGTCTGTCGGGCTGTATTGTTGGAACTCGATCGTGATTGCCTCACCGGGTTTCGTCATCGCCACGGGTGATGTTTCACTCTCCTGGTAATACACATCGCACCGTACTTTTTCTCCTGCCAAGGTTGATGTTGTTGATGTGTTCGTGATGCCATGCAGTAGGAGAGCTGGATAGGAGCGTGATGGACTTTGGGGGTCGTAGGTGGTGATCTGAACCACATTGGGTCTGCCATCTCCAATGGAAATCAGTTCAATATCAACGTTTGAGATGGTGACGGGATCGGGCTTGAGATTCAGCGTGATCTCACCTGATTCAGGTAATTTCTCTTCGACGGCTTCGACGGCGGATGCTGTCATGGCTTTGGTCTTGGATTTGGCAGATTCCAGAGCCTGATTCATCTCTTCTTTTGAGCATCCCAAGACCAAGGGCAGGACAACGACCACGGGCAGCAAGACCATCGCAAGCACGATGTTGGCTTGTTGTCTGAGTGCTCTGGTGGGGGGGGCGATCTTCCTCCGCCCGTGAGATAATTTTTTTGCGTATGGCATCACAAACCAGCTATAAGAACGATTGAGAAAAAAAGGTTTCCCGGGATTTGCACGAATAACCCTGTTGGCGACAAATCGTTGCAGTAGCGAACACCATTCAGGAGAAACTTTAGAGTAACCCGCTTTGGACTCCGCTTGCTTGTGAGTTGGGGAGGAAACCGATGAAATCGGCAAGAAATCTTTAGCGGTTTTCGTTGCTGACCGGTGGTGTAGCGAAGATAGCAACCAGCGAAAGGCTCGCCATCAAACCCAAAAAGAGATAGAGGGCCGGGTCGAAGTTTCCCCAGAGATCGCGGGCAATTCCCATCAGCAATGGTCCACAACCGCTACCAGCTACCGTGCAGCACCAGACGGTGCCACGAATCGAACCCAAGTGAGTTCGGCCGAAGTAGCGGACCCAGATGACATTGCCCACGGCCAGCAACATACCCTGCCCTGCTCCAAATGCGCCTACGAATGAGTGCAATGCGAGTTCGGTTTGACCGAAGGCAGCAGCCCCCAAGCCAACACTCAGCAGAATGGTTCCTATCGTCAGCAGACGATTCAGCGGTAGAAAGTCTGCCAACACGCCACCCAACAGTTGGGTTAACAACATCATCAATCCGAATGTTTTGAAGAGGCTGGCGGGGACGTTTGCTTCAAAACCCAAATCGTTACAAAGAGTGAACAGATAGAAAACGATTCCGGTTCCTGCCATTGCCCAGACGGTGTTGGTCGCGGCAAGGATGGGGAATGCACGACATCGCATGGCTTGTCGCAGGGTCAGGCACGGATCAGAGATTTCAGACTCATCAGGTGATTGACCGGGGATAATTTTCCGATCTCCATCAACGGTCTGCCCAATATCTTCGGGTCGATTGCAAAACAGAAAAAGAACGATTGGCAACATGGTTGCAGCGACGATCATTGCTAGCCATTCAAAGGTTTCGCGCCAACCGATTACCGTGATCCAGCCATGGAGCCATTCGGGAATCCATGCAAATGCAATTGCAGTGCCGATACTCATAGCAGCAGATACTCGTCCAATGCGATTGCGATACCACATTGAGATCGCATTGCCACTGAGAAGCGACAAAGATCCTTGGCCCAGAAAACGAAGCAGGAAAAAAGCCGCCAAGAGCGAGTAGAAATTGGTTACGGTTGAAGCGAAATAACAGGCTGCTGAAAGCATCACAATCGCGACCAGACTGATACCCCGCAATCCATAACGATCCGAGAGTGGTCCAACCAGCATCAGTGGCAGCGCGGCAAGCAACGTACCCAACATGTAGGCCAGCGAAAGCTGGCTATTACTGAGTGCCAGTGATTCACGTAGATAGGGTGTGAATGCACTGACGGCAAACGTCTGGCCAGGGCTTGTCGCGATCTGCAGCAGCATCGCTACCGGGATCATGACATAGCCATAGAAGAATGGCAGACGTCTGGCGAGGTGATGTGAAAAAGCAGGAATCACGTCGTCAGTTCACCTGACATTCGCGCCCCTGGCGGCAAATGATTTTTGCCGATCTTGCCGTTGGCTTTTACCCACCCCAGTGGTCGACCGTTGAGCTCAATCGCATTCCATCCCGATGCAGTCGTTTTGATGGGTTCACCACGCATGAACTGTTTGCATGCGTCGCGATCAATTTCGATTTTGTTGATCGGTTTTTGGGCGGCAGCACGTCGTAGTGCGCCAGCATGAGCTGGTTTCCAGGTTTGTCCTGCACGGTGGGCAACTTCTGGCCCCCCTATGGCAATCTGTTCTGCCCAGTCTGGTGCGCAGGGTGAGAATTCAAGAATGACCGAATCACGAGTGTAGGTGCGTGATTGGAACGGTGTTTCCTCGTACCAGTCTGTTAGCGAGATGGGCGGGCGAACCGGTTTTCTTCTTTTTGCTTTTCTTGTCTTGGCTGTTGCCGAGTGTTGGATGGTCAACGAAGCGGCAAAACTGCCAGCACACTGATGCACATGGGGCCAACATCGATAACAACCCGGGTCAGTTTCATGATCCTGCAAACCAGCAACAGGTCTGGGCCTGGCTACGCCTTGTTCGATGAGCCAGCGTATTTGGGCTTCGTTCTCTGCTTCTGCAAAAGTACAGGTGCTGTAAACCAACTGACCTCCATCGCGAACCAATTTGACAGCTGCTTCAAGGATACGTTGCTGTCGTGAGGCGCTGTGTTGAATTTGGTGGGCTGACAGGGCAGATTGATTTTGCTTTCCCCGTGACATCATTGCCTGTCCACTGCAGGGCGCGTCTACCAACAGCAGATCAAAAGTTTGGGGCAGCTGTTCGGCAAGTATTTCAGGATCAAGGCTTGAAATGGCAAAGCAATCGGATCCGGCGCGCGCGAGGTTGAGTTGCAAGGGGGCAACTCGATTGCGTATGACTTCATTGGCAAGTACGAATCCGCGAGATTCAGCATTACTTTGGGCGACGGCTTCTACCAGTGCTGAGGCTTTTCCACCGGGTGCCGCACACAGGTCGCATATGGTTTTTCCACGCAGACCATTTCCGTCAGCTCCTGCCACTGCCAGCGCCAAGAGGGAGCCGGCATCCTGGATGAAAAAGTCACCACATGCGTAGGCCACACTGCGGGCGGGTGAACCTGCGTCTTTGTCGGGTCGGCGTCCCAGTGGGTACCAGTCCACAGGAGTGCTGGTGACAGGTAGATCGGTGGGATTGATTTCACGACGGTGTCGGATCACGTTACGCCACGGTTGAGCCATGGCTGCGGCGAATTCACTGAGTGAACCTGGGCAAGGGATCTGGCCGAGAGCAGCGTGGATCTGTTCTAACGGAAATTCTGGTTTGACTCGATTCATCCTCGGCGTTCATACCATCGCAGGACGGTTACGCTGATAGAAATGACACCAGCCAGCAGCAAGGGTGATGTATAGGTGAACATCAAGAAGGTGATTTGCGCCACCCGCCCGGGGTCGCCATCAGTGGCATCGGGGACTTTACCGGTCATCAACAAGGCGAATTCAGTTTGAATGGCGGGTACGCGCGAGGCATAAAAAAATCCAGCCGAGATGAACGCGAAGATCAACATCAACATCAACATGAAAGCGATGCTGATTTGAGGAGGTCGGCGTTGTGACGAAGATTGATTCATGGCAAGACTCGAAGACGGGAATGCCTGCCCAGTTTAACCCCTGAGCTCGGGAACGACGAGGCAGGAAATATCCGCTATTGGCTTGTGGAATGACGACCGGTTTGGCGCTGATGCTCATAGAGCACAATTCCGGCGGTGGTGGCGAGGTTCAGGCTGCGAACATGTTCCGAGGTGGGTAATCGAAGGGCGCGGGGATCCTCGGGGTCAAGAATGGATGCCGGTAGCCCGGAGGTTTCCCGTCCGAAAACCAGCACATCGCCGCGACGAAAGTCAGCTTCCCAGATTGTTCGTTTGGCGAATCTCGACAAAAAGAACATCGGTCGGGGTTGAAGTTGTGTTACCAGATCGTCCCAATTGACGGCGTCTCCACGTTGCAAGTGGGCCCAGTAGTCGAGTCCGGCCCGTCGCAGCTTGGCATCATCCAATTGGAAGGCTGCAGGGCGGACAATCCATAATTTTGCGTTCACCGCGACGCAAGTTCGTCCAATGTTTCCGGTATTCTGGGGAATCTCCGGCTGGTAGAGCACCACGTGTGCCGAAGGTTCGTTTTCTTTGGTTTCAGGACTGCACGCCTCTTTTGCAACGCGGGTATCATGGGGGCCACTGGGGATTTCGGGTGCGTGTTGACCCTCGGGTTGCGGTTGCATGCGTTTACCTGACAAACTGTTCTGTGCCGCAGCGTTGGTCCCATCACCTGCGGATTCAGACTCTTCACTCGGGCTTTGTTGTTCATTCATGCCGATTCAAGTCACCTGTCCAAACTGTTTGAAGCGGTTCCAAGTCAGCGACAAATTCGCTGGCAAGACCGGTCCGTGTCCAAATTGCAAAAAGCAGATCAAGGTACCTGACGCTTCCGAAGAAGTCGTCATTCACGCACCCGATGATGGTGCTCCCAAAGATCGGCAGGGCGTCAGTGTTCTCAAGCCCCTGCAGCGTACCGAAACTGATGTGACCCGAAAGGGTATGATCATTACATTCGGGGCAATTTTGCTGGCTGTGGCTGCCGCTATCGGTCTGCGTTTGGGCATGGAAACGATCCCCATTTACATCATTGCTATGGGGGCCGTTTTTCTTGCTCCGCCTTTGGTCTGGTCAGGATACACTTTTGTTCGCGATCCGGAATTGGAACCGTACGTTGGACCTGATTTGCGAAATCGGGTTTTGATTCTATCGGTGATTCTGGCCGCTTTGTGGTTGGTGTACTATTTCGTACCCAGCTATGTGATGGAACTGGATTCACCGGTGGAGATGAGTTATCTGTGGTTCGGTATCATTTTCGCCGTGATGGTTGGCTTGGGAGCTCTTGCCTCGGCTGCGACGTTTGATCTGGAGCCTGTGAATGGCCTGACGCTGGCTGGATTGTACTTTATTGTGGCGGTTATCCTGGCGTTACTCAGTGGCTTGACGTTGGCCACAAACGCCTGATACCGAACCGTGATCTGCTGGCAAGGCCGGCTCCTTCCCACCTCCTGCTTCACTGTTTTTCCATGCTGCCAGAAGTTGTCGCCCTGCATCGCATCGGATCACTGGTTCGAATTCCACCGGCGCAGGATGTGCCGGTTTCTGATCGTGTACGTCGAATTCTTGATTTGGCGCCCATGAGGCGGTTGGCGTCGATCAGTCAACTTGGAATGGTTTCACTGGTTTATCCGGGGGCTACACACTCACGTCTTGAACACTCGCTCGGGGTTTACCACAACGCGTTGCGGGTCGTGGCACGGTTTTCATCCGACTCAGAGTTCACTGAGCGAATCACACCTGCGATGGCCGAGGCTTTTGTCCTTGCCGCCCTGATTCATGACATCGGTCATTGGCCGTATTGTCACCCGATTGAAGATATGGATATTCGAGAGCTCGGTGAGCATGAATCGCGTATCAGGCAGATCATCGACAACAGTGGTCTCGCGGATTGTATTGATCAGGATTGGCAGTGTGATCGATCCCAGGTCCTCGCGCTGCTGGAATCGGAATCACAAGTCGCAGCTCATATTGAGGTCGCGGACCAAGAAGCGTGCTGTTTTCTTCGCAGTTGCATCAGTGGTCCGGTTGATATTGATAAGCTTGATTATCTGCAGCGGGACAGTCTGCATGCCGGTGTACCCTACGGTCGGAACTTTGATGCTGGCCGGCTGATCAGTGCGCTCTGTTTCAATTCAGAGACATCACGGCTGGCCATCATGGAGAAAGGTCGGACGGCAGCAGAAATGATGGTTTTCTCACGCTATGTCATGTTCAGTGAGGTGTACTGGCACCACGCAGTCAGGTCGGCAACTGCCATGCTGCAGCGTTGTGTCTTTTTACTCCAGAATCGGATTGATCTTGAATCAACCCTTGGGCTTGTCGATGCTACCTGGGTGTCGATGTTACGACGGGCGGCCGAGGGGAGCGTCGCGGAACCCCTTGCTGAGGGTTTATTTGGTTCACGTCGTCGACTCTATAAACGAACGGCTGAATTCAATCTGATCGATGGGTGTGACGTTCATCGGGCTTTGGCGCGGAAACCTTACTGGTGGCTGGTTGCCTGCTGTGAAACACTTGCCGAGAGAATCTCGGCCAGAACGGGAATTCCCATCCACCCGGCAGATGTGCTGCTGGATGCTCCGCCCGCAAAATTGGAGGTTGATATCGATGTCGATGTACTTGGCCGCGATGGAACCATTCGCACTTTGGGCGATGTCTCGCCGGTTGCCTCTGCTTTGGCCAGTCAGCAGTTCGATAATCAGGTCAAGCAGGTGCGAGTGTTTGTACGTGATGATTTGCGATTGGAATTGCAACGGGTGTTGAACCCCTGTGACTGGGCCGAGGAATTGTTGGCTGCTGCTGCTCGATTGGAAGAGGAAATTGTATGAACAAGGTTGCCCAACCCACGATTGTGGTCGCTTCCAACAAGGAAGATGCAGCTCGGTGCACAGCGGATTTGATCCACGAAACTTTGCGTGAAAATCCTGCATCTGTGCTTGGACTTGCAACAGGTGGCACACCGATCGGTGTTTACCGTCTGCTGGTAGAAAGATTCCTGGCAGGTGAGCTGGATTTTTCTGCTGTGACGACCTTCAATCTTGATGAATATATTGGTCTGGGACCAGAGCATGGTCAGAGTTATCGATACTTCATGCAGCAGCAACTATTCGATCATGTCAATGTGGTTCGGGAACAGACCCATGTTCCCAATGGCCTTGCATCGGATATTTCCCGTCATGTGACAGAGTATGAAGAGCAGATTCAGCAAGCCGGTGGAATTGATCTGCAGCTGCTGGGAATTGGCAATAACGGCCACATCGCTTTCAATGAACCTGGTTCGGCAGCTGCCAGCCGCACACGAAAGGTCGATCTGACCGAGAATACCATTGAAGCCAATTCCCGATTTTTCGAATCGGCTGAGGACGTTCCCAGGCACGCCATTACCATGGGAATCGGGACGATACTCGAGTCTCGTCGGATCGTATTGATGGCGACCGGCAAAGCCAAAGCCCAAGTCGTTCAAGCGTCGCTCGAAGGGCCGGCTGATCCTGTCAATCCAGCCTCTTTATTGCAGGGACATGCAGGATTGACCTTTGTGCTTGATCCCGAGTCGGCAAGTGAGCTGCAGCTCTGATATCCACTCGGATCATTGTGGCTTCAGCACACCGGAATTACTGCATTGTCCGTCGTTTCCGAGTAGGCCGGGCTCGTGTCTGACAGCTCTCGGTCACGCGATGATGGGTTTGATGACTCGTGCTGGCTCAACACCTGTCAGCTTCATATCCAATCCTTGGAATTTGTGTGTGAAGTTGCGATGATTGATGCCCAATTGGTGCAACATGGTGGCATGCATGTCACGGACATGCACAACGTCATCCACAGCGTGATAGCCCAGATCATCAGTGGCACCGTAACTGTGTCCGGGTTTGATCCCTCCGCCCGCCATCCACATTGAGAATCCTTTGATGTGGTGGTCACGACCCGCACCACCTTTTCCCTGAAACATTGGCGTTCGCCCAAATTCTCCACCCCAAATGATAAGCGTATCTTTCAGCATGTCGCGCTGTTTCAGGTCGTTAAGCAGCGCCCAGGTCGGGCGATCAGTCAAACCGCAACAGATATCCATGTACTTCTCGAGACCGCCATGATGGTCCCAGCCACGATGATAAAGTTGGATGAAACGCACACCACGTTCGGCAAGTCGCCTCGCAAGCAGACAGTTTGACGCGTAGGATCCGTCGCCCGGTTTTGCACCGTACATGTCCAGCACATGTTGCGGTTCATCCGATACATCTGCCAGATCGGGCACCGAAGTTTGCATCCGGAACGCCATTTCATAATTTGCCAGACGCGTTTCGATTTCCGGATCACCGGTCGATTGAAGGCGATGCTGGTTCAGCTGACCAATGGTTTCAATCAGCCGCTGTTGTTGTCGGCTCTGGATGCCCTGTGGTGCATCGACATAGTTCACAGGTTGTCCACTGCCACTGAATTCCACTCCCTGATATCGGCTGGGTAGAAACCCTGCTGACCATTGACGTGATGCGATGGGCTGTGGATTCCGACCGCCTACGCTTGTGAGGACCACAAAGCCAGGCAGGTTCTCGCTTTCGCTGCCCAGACCGTAGGTGACCCACGATCCCATCGAAGGCCTTCCACTGATAGCCGTGCCCGTGTTCATGAATGTGTGAGCTGGATCGTGGTTGATTTGTTCCGTGACCATCGATCGGATGACACAAATTTCATCAGCCATTTTTTGGTGATAGGGAAGATAGTCACTGATCAACTGACCCGATTGTCCATACTTGGCGAATTTCGTCAGGTGACCCTGACATTTCAATTCCTTTCCCTGCAGTTGGGCGATGGGCTGTCCCTCGGTATAGGAGTCTGGCATCGACTTACCATTGAGTTTATCCAGTTCCGGCTTGTAATCAAATGTTTCAAGATGGGATGGACCACCCGCCATGCAAAGAAAGATGACACGTTTGGCTTTTGGCAGGTGATGTGGTACGTCAACTCTGGCGCCCGAGTTGACTCTGTTGGCTGCCTTTGATTCGGTCGCCAACATCGAGGCCAGTGCAGCGCTGCCAACAGCGACTCCATTGTTGGAGAGGAAAGCACGTCGATTGATTGGGTTTGAATTCTGTTTCATGGAGATGTTTTTACATCGGGTGATGGAATTCGAGCGCGAGATTGAGGTACTCGATTCAGGTGTACTGGGGATTCAGTTGTAATCGTTTATCAGTATCGGGTAACCGTTTCCTGAAGATTCAGGAGGGCACGCGAGAGGGTGGTCCAGGCGGCGAGTTGCTGAGGATTCACGGACTGGAAGTTGATGTTCTTGTCGATAGTATTGAGCAGTTTTCCGGCATCCTGGGGTCGGGCACGGTAATGTTTGATTTCGGATTCCAGCAACTGGCGAAGCGCAGCGAGTTCGAAAGCATCAGGTTGCCGGGAGACGGTCAGTTCAAATGCCCGTTTGATCTTTGCTTCGGAATCCTCGCCTTTGACTTTTAGCAAATCAGCGGCAAAGGCCACGGCAGCATCGACCATGGCCGGGTCATTCAGCATGACCAGTGCTTCCAAAGGTGTATTGGATCGTGCTCGTTGAGCCGTACACTCTTCGCGACTCGGCGCGTCCAGTGCTTTGAGCATTGGGTGAAGAAACTGTCTTTGCCAGTGAACGTAGACTCCGCGGCGATATTGGCGTTGATCCAGATGTGGCGCGTAGACCCGTTTCGGAAAGTTCAGATGGCGATAGTAGCCTGCGGGCTGAGTCGGTTTGACACTGGATCCTCCCACCGTACGGACAAGCAGGTCGCTCACCGTCAGCACATTGTCACGAACCATTTCGGCCGGCAGGCGATAACGGGCTTGACGCCCAAACCATTGGTTATAGGGATCTGCCTGTAATTGTGTTTCGGTGGTGTCTGAAGCTTGTTGGTAGGTGTGAGACAGTACGAGGCGACGCATCATGCGTTTCACACTCCAGTCATCCTGAATGAAGTCCAAGGCAAGTTGATCGAGCATTTCGGGGTGATTGGGTGGTTGGCCCTGACCGCCGAAGTCGCCCAGTGACGGAGAGATACCGCGACCGAAAAGCAGGTACCAAAAGCGGTTCACAAAGACCCTTGCAGTCAGCCCTCCGATGCCGTTTTCGACATCGAGAAGCCAGTTCGCCAGATCGAGGCGCGTCGCACGTTTCCCATTTGTATCGAGTTTGCCAAGGAAGGTCGGTATCGCTGGTTCGACGACAGGCCCACTTTCATCCAACCAATCTCCTCTCGGCAGAACGCGAATCTGTCTTGGAGCGACTGATTGGGTGACCATGGTCAGACGATTTGCTACCTTCAATAGTTTCAACTCTTCCTGATACTCGATGATCTGGCTGTTGATCTTATTTGCTTGAGCTGAGTCCACCGTTTTGAGTTGGTTTTGCAGCATTTTCAATTGCGATTCAATGTCGTTGGTGTGTTCTCGCTGCCATCGGCTTCCAACCGAGATTTCGGGTGGTCTCCTTGTTGGTAGAGAATTGGAACCCACCTTGAAATGCTGTTGTTCATCGATGTCAGCAAAAAATGCCACCATCGAATAGAAGTCTCTGCTGGAATACGGATCGTACTTGTGGTCGTGGCATTGGGCGCAACCAACAGTGGCTCCCATCCAGACTGCTGAGACATTGCGGATTCGGTCAGCCGCGTAGATGGCAAGATATTCCTTGGGCTGTAGTCCCCCTTCATGGGTTGTTTGCAGAAGACGGTTGTAGCCGGTCGCGATGCGTTGAGCGGGGGTGGGATCATTCAAGAGGTCCCCTGCCAACTGGTGACGTGTAAATTCATCCAACGGTAAGTCATCATTGAAACTATCAATGACATAGTCGCGGTAAGGCGAAATGTTGTGATCCTGATCGCCGTGATAGCCAACGGTGTCAGCGTAGCGAACCAGATCAAGCCAGTAGGTTGCCATTCGTTCCCCAAATGCTGGCGACGCGAGGAGACGATCAACTGCTTTCTGGTAGGACAAGGGTCCTGTGTCGTTGACGAATGCTGTGATCTGTTGCGGTGTGGGTGGTAGACCTGTCAGATCAAACGTGACTCGGCGAAGCAGGGTATGGCGTGGGCTGTCTGGTGAGGGCTGTTTCAGTGTTTTTGGCAGTTTCGCCAGGATGTGATCATCGACCGGATCACTGGCCCATGCACTTTCGTTATCTGGTGTCTGTCGTGCCTTTGGGGCGACATAGGACCAGTGCGGTTCATAGATCGCGCCTTCATCGACCCAGCGTTTCAGCAGAACAATCTGCTTTTGACTGAGGCGTTTGCCGGATTCTGGCGGAGGCATCAATTCGTCTGGATCGCTTGAGGTAATTCTTGCGATCATTTCACTCACACTGGCGTTACCAGGTTCAATGGCATCCTGCTTGGCCAACTCTTCTATATCGAGCCTCAAATCAGCTTCGCGATGTTCAGAGTCGGGACCATGACAAAAAAAACATGTATCCGAAAGAATGGGACGAATGTCGCGATTGAATGACAACTCGTCACCAGCACGAATTAGCGTGCTGGATGCGCATGTGAGCAGGAGGGTGATGATTGGAACAAAACCGCGCATGAAAATTTTTCGTCGTAGGAATGATTGAGTGAAATGTCTCCATCAGTTTAACCGCTGAAGTTCAAAGACGGCTACAGAATCGCGAAACGTCTTTCGGTTGAGCGTGTGGCATGTGATGAAATTGTCGGCATTCAGCCGTCAGACAGAGGTTTACGTGGAATTCACCGTGCGGCGTCCATGCCAGCCGTTGCAACGGCATGATCATCCTCGACCGATGCTCCCGATACACCAATGGCTCCGATCACCGTGCCCTGATTGTTGGTGATGGGTAAACCACCGGGGAATGAGATCAGTCCTCCATTTGAATTTTCGATGTTATACAACGTTCCTCCGGGTTGCGAGAGTTCACCGATTTTGCCCGTTGGCATATCAAAGAAACGGGCTGTTCTTGCTTTCTTGCAGGCAATATCGACGCTGCCAATCCAAGCTCCATCCATTCGGTGGAACGCTTTCAGATTTGCCCCCACATCGACAATCGCGATGTTCATTCGGAGTCCGAGGGCGTCTGATTTAGAGATTGCGGCTGCAACCATTTTATTGGCCAAATCTGCGGTTATATCAGGGGTGTTAATGGGTGGCATGCCGTGCTTTGCTGAGAGCGAGTGGTTCGTGATCAGGGGATGGTTTCCCGAGTTTGATTTCGTTGAATCATCCGAAATAGGCGTTGCACCGTCTTGTAGTTACCTCGCAAAAAATTGTACATTTACCGCATGTCCGATGAATTGCATAATCCGTTGCTGTGGCAGGATCATTTTTTCAAGCAACTTGCGCGTCCTCGAACGCTGTTGGATTTGTTTGATTCGATTCCGGGTGTTTACATGTACATCAAGGATGCTGAAAGTCGTTTTGTGCGAGCCAACCGTGTTGTGTGTGATGTGGTAGGAGTTGGTCATCCGGATGAGGTGATTGGTCATACCGACTTTGATTTTTTTCCACCGGCGATCGCTGCGCAATACGTTGCCGAGGATCAACGTGTGATCACAACGGGAGAGTCATTGTCGGACCAGGTTTGGATGGTACCTGGAAAAAACGGCGTTCCCCGTTTGTACTTGTGCAGCAAGATTCCTCTTCTTGACCGTGAGCAGCAGGTGGTCGGGATTGCAGGGGTGAAACGTCCCTACGAATACTCTGCTGATGATTCAGCCGGCTACAGTCGTCTGGTTCGTGTGATCTCGTTCATTATCGACAACCACGCGAGCTACATTGAAGTCAAGGACATGGCAGAACATGTTCACTTGTCAGTGAGCCAACTACAGCGAGAGTTTTCACAGAACTTTGGGATTACTCCCAGTCGTTATCTGCGAGAAGTGCGGGTGGGGATGGTCAGGCATTTGCTGGAGAGCAGTGATCTGAGTTTGACACAGATTGTTGGCGAATGCGGTTTTTATGACCAGAGTCATCTGACCCGGCATTTTAAGGCCTCAACGGGGCTCACTCCGCTCAAGTATCGCCAGCGTTTTCGGGCCCTTTAACCACGTTTTCATTACCCCGATCAGGTAAGACAGGTTGGGTGCATCGATAAACAAAGGCTGGTGGCAGGTTCAGCCACACGCTTGGGCTTCGTTCTACGCTTGCAAATGTATTTCGAAGTCGTCGATTGAAACGGGAACCGGCTGGCAAGATGACTCCCTGCCAGTAGGCGAAGGTTGCGAATTGAGCCTTGGGATCGAGCACACCAAGCATGGATTCGATGATTTCAGTCTGCAGAGCCTCGGGAAAAGATGCCCATGGCAGACCACAAATCACTGCATCAATCTTGTCGATCGATTCTTGTTGGCAGAGTTGCGCAACATTGGTCACGCTATCGTTATAAACCTTGACATTGGGGCATCGTTTTCTGGTCACTTCGGCCATTTCAGCGGATCTCTCGACCGCAAAAAATTTACTTTCGGGATGAAGGCGTTCGCAGATGGCTTGCGTGAAAACACCTGTTCCCGGTCCGAATTCCACCACATTGCGGATTTGATCCCATTCAAACCAGTCAACCATCATGTGAACCAGGCGGTTGCTGCTGGGTGCGATCGCGCCAACTTGTCCGGGATTTCGCAGAAAGTTCTTGAGGAAGGTTGTATTTTCGCCCATCAAAGCATGTTCCCGTTGTACGGACTCGCCGCCAAATCAGAATTCAGGAACCACAGGGTATCGGATTGTGACCGTATCGTGAGGTACCATGTAAAGATGCAAATCCCTAATCAAGGAAATCGCCGCAGTGTCGGCGCCAACATGACACCGATGATCGATGTCGTTTTTCTATTGATCATTTTTTTTCTTGTCTCCAGCCATCTGGCACGACAGGAGAATCGTTTACCGCTGGAATTGCCAGTTGCCTCGACTTTTGATCCGGTGGATCCGGAGAAAGCTCCACTGACGATCAGTGTTAACCAGGAATCGCGGTGGTTGGTTTCCGGGGATGTCGTCGATTTGTCCAGCGTGCGGGCCATTTTTTCCGATCTCAAGGCCAGCAAGGGCTCGGATGCAGCGATCCGGATTCGAACCGACGCTACGGTGCAGTATCAGCAGGTCGAGCCGCTACTGCGCGAAGCAGCATTGGCTGGGATCACAGACGCCGCGATCGCTGTTCGTGAGGAGGCTGGATTATGAAGCTGCCGCAAACCTCCAATGATGACTCATTGGAATTGAAAATGACGCCCATGATTGATGTGGTGTTTCTGTTGCTTGTGTTCTTTGTTTGGACAAGTAGTTTTGAATTGCCAGAGTTTGATCTACCCGGTTCTCTGGCAGAGTTACCCATGGGGGCCGCAGAGACATCAACTGATACGCCACCGGTTGAGAAGTTTGACGAGATCATTATCCGGCTCTTATGGCAGGGTGAGGAAACCCAAATCATGTTGAACGGTCAGGAGATGGAGCAGATGAGTGATCTCAAAGCTCGCCTGGCTGAGATCACTTCATTGGGTGTGCAACCTCCGGTGATCGTCGATCCGGATGAAAAAGTCACCATGGACCTTGCGGTTCAGGCTTATGATGCCGCACGCGCAGCTGGGGTAGATCGTGTGCTCTTTGCTGCCAAGCCGGAGTAAGCATGATTCGTTCTGGAGAGATCAGTTTCATCATTATTTTTGGCGTTTGTCTGGCTTGGCTTGATGCAAGTAGTTTGCACAGTTTTGCGGTCGGCCCGAGCACTCTTAATGTTGGTCGGAAGACTGATGATCGAGATGAGGACCTGATTCAGGCCCTATTGGATCGTGGACGTTTTGAGGATGCGCTGGATCTTTGTCGGCTTCGATCGACTGACTTGGACCTTCAAAGCGATGCTGCTGCCAAGTGGCAGGTCAGAGAATCAAAAGTGCTGACAGCACGGCAGATGGGACGTGACACATTTAGCGATGAAGAATTAGTAGAGACCCAGCGTCCTGTGAGTGATTTGCTGCGGTCCTATCCAACCCATAGGCGTGTGTTATTTCTCAAGTCGCAGTTGTTGAGTAGCGAAAAGTCAGCTGCACTTCACAGTGTTCTGCGTGCCGTTGTGTCACCCCGCAACGACAAAGTCCAGGAACTTGCTACACGGCGGCTACTGACGGCAATGAAGTGGTTCACGAGGCTGGCTGATGAGGTTCAGGAGAAACGCTCGGCGTTGGAATCTGCTCGAAATGCGACAAGCCGTGGAATGATTGCCGATTTGAGTCGGCTCGGCCAGCAATTACAAATAGATGCGGTATCGCTTGCATTGATGCAAACAGATTTGTTTCCACGAGGTAGCGCCGACTGTATCGCCGCAGCTACCAAAGCAGAGCAGGTGGCTGAGGAGGCGATTACCCGCTTGCCAGTTGGAACGAGTGCGAGAAAAGAAGTCGAGCGATTACGGGTGGAAGCGGTGTTTCGAGCAGCCCAATTTGAACGCTGTGATGCTTTGTTGAACGAAGTCACACCGCAATTCACTGATTCCTTGCCACCTAAATTGCAGGCTCTTAAAGTGCGATTATGCATCGCGCAGGGGCAAATGGGTCAGGCGGGAAAATTGCTGACCGATTTTTTTGGTGACGTACCGGAGGCAGCCCCCAATGCTTTGGAGATGGATTTGGCCCGACTTGAGTTTCTGCTTGTGGCCAACGCAGGGCGTCGAGTGGGGGATTGGCTGGATGCGATTCAACGTCGTGGAGGAGCTTATGCAAGGCGTCGTGCTGATGCTGTATCGCTGTCGCACTTGAAGTCCACCGGCCAGTCATCGGCGATGGTTGACCCCTCGCTGGTCGCTGCACAAGGGCAGAAGTGGTTACGCCAAAATGACCCCAGTCGTGCTGGTGATCTGTTGGCAGCCGCAGCGGCGGCCGAATCAGATCCTGATCGCGCGATGACTCGTGTAGCTGAAGCGGCAGCGGCTCTGATGGCGGCCAAACGTATCGATGATGCAATCGAGTTGCTGCAGGACGTTTCGTTGGCGAAGCCTGATGCAGAAAAATCACCCGCAACGCATCTTCAGGCTGCCATTCTGATTACCAAACTTGATGTCGCTGATCCTGCGACAGTGAAGCGGCTTGAAGCAGTACTGAGAATGAACTTGAACCGTTGGCCAGAAAGCTCGAATTCGGCTTCCATTCGCAGTTGGTTGGGGAAGATTCTCACATCACAGGGACGTTACCTCGAGGCCGCCGAGGTTCTGTCCCAAGTCAAACCTGACAGTATCGATAATGAATTGGCACAAATGATCACCGATGCGTGGCTGGTGGCCCTGCAGACGTCGGCTGACCCACCTGCAGGTAGCCGGGCGACGGACATTGACACGCCAAATTGGCCGGAGGCCACCAAAGGGTTCCAGGCGAGCATGAACAGGTTGATCGGTAACGAGACGATGCGTGCCCACTATCGTTTGCTCTCCGCTTTGTATCTGGATCGGTCAGCTCTCGGTGATTTGAAACCCAGCGGCCCAAGGCGGCTGTCCGAGGATGTGTTCATCGACTCACTCATTGCTTTCCGTCAGACTGGGCAATCGTCAACAGCACCACCACCCGCAGATTTACTGGCTCAAGTGGAGCGACGATTGATGGCCGATGCTCGCGTTGATCCTGCGCTCCGCGAGCAAACGGTTGCTGTGCTGGCAAAGTGGATGGGCGCAGCACCCGTGTCCATGGACTCAGCGGAACGTTGGCTATGGAAGGGTGATGCTGAAAAAGCGATTGAATTGCTGAGAGGGGTTCGGAACAAATCGAAGGATTCCTTGCCATCGCTGCAAAAGGCAGCAGAGATGCTGGGATCAACGGATAACAAAAAAGCACAACAAGCTGGCGTTACGTTGTGGGATGAATTGGCGTCAGGTTTTCAACAAGGTTCAAATGCGTGGCATGAAGCGAAGTTGTCGGCCATTGGTTTATTGCAGCGGATAGGAGAACGGCAAGAAGCCTATCGTCGTGCAAAGTTTGTCCTGCTTACCCAAGTGTCGATGAGTGACGA
>PKCN01000007.1 GCA_002862205.1 Planctomycetaceae bacterium
AGTCAGAGAATCTGAAGTGGAAGGCAAAGATTAACGCTGGCTCCTCCAGTCCGATCGTGTGGGGTGACCGCGTGTTTGTCACGAGCTATTCAGGTTCAGGGCCGAATGTCTCAAGAACGCTGCATTGCCTCGATCGCACTGACGGGTCATCTGTCTGGGATTTCAAGGTGGACAACAAGGGCACCGAAGATGGGATGCAGGGCTACATCACTGAGCATGGTTACGCGAGCAACACTCCCGTCACAGATGGCAAACTGATTTATGTGTTCTTCGGAAAGATGGGAGTCTACGCGATCGACTTTGACGGCAAGAAAAAGTGGGAAGCTTCCATCGGAAAAATGTCAAGCAATCGACGGTGGGGTTCCGGCTCCAGCCCTGTGCTCTACAACGACTTGCTGATTGTCAACGCCGCAGATGAGGGGCGAGCACTCGTTGCGTTCGATAAATCGACAGGAGCCATCAAGTGGAAGTCCGAGGCCGACGGCTATGAATTGTCTTACAACACGCCAACCTTGGTTGCTCAGCATGAAGAACTGGTGGTCGCCGTTCCGGGTGAATTGTGGGGTGTGAACTTGAAAAATGGAAAACTGAAATGGTTCGCGCAAACGAATCTGACAGGCAATGTTTCGCCCACGACGATTCTTGATGGGGAGACGGTGTACACGTTCGGTGGCTATCGTTCCTCTGGTAGTCATGCTTATCCGGTGGGAGGAAAAAAGGACGTGACCGATACCGAGAAATGGTACGGACGCAGTAGTTCCTACGTTGCCACACCCTTACTGCATGAGGGCCATTTGTACTGGTTTGATGACAAAGGCATGGCTTTCTGTACAAAAGCATCTGATGGTGAGGTTGTCTATCGGGAGCGAATCGATGGGCTCTCAAGAGGTGGGCGGCCCGTCTATGCCTCACCTGTGTTGGCAGGTGACCGCATCTATGTAGTCAGTCGGTACGACGGAACTTTTGTTCTGCCGGCCCGACCGGAATACAAAATACTGGCACAGAATAAATTCACTGGCGATGAGTCTGACGCTAGTGGTACACCTGCAATTAGCGGTGATGAACTTTTTATAAGAACCGGCAAATTTCTTTATTGTATTGGCGCTCCCTGAGCAGCAAAGCGTAATTCGTAGATGCATCCCACCATCCATTCCAATGCGTGTCTGTTTGTTTACTAACCAACGGGTAGTTTGAGCTGAAAAACTCTTTTCCGTTCCAAAAGAGTGTTGGGGAAAGAGTGCGACTCTGCATGCTGGATATACCGCGACTGTCAATGTGTTTTTGAGTGCCTGGCTGAACGCATGCGGTTCGGGCGCAAATGAAATGGACGGACAGAGACGTAAGACGCCATACATTTTGATTGGCAGTATTGGTCTTTGCGTGTCTGATTACCGGTTTTCCAATGCTCAAGAACGTGAGCAGCCACGCGAAGGGCAGGCGACTGATCATGGGAGTCGCTGCCAGCCTCAAAATGATCGAGAGCGTGCATTCTGGAATATGATTCAGCAATTGCGGTCAGAAGTTTCGCAGTTGCGACAGCAGATTGGCAATCGCGACCGTCGAGGGGCAGCAAGTGATAAACCTGTTCGAAACAGCACTGTCAGGCCAAGCATAAAGTCTGAAGTGCGTGCGTCATGCTGCAAAATTTTCAGTCACCTGATCTGGATGTCAGGGCTTGCCTGGATCCAAGTCGTACTAAACCCAGCCGAATTGATGAATTGATTTCGGTTGTCATTGTCGGATGAGTACGGAGAATATTGATTGAGTGCGTAGCAGTCGGCTGGTGCTGCCCCGCCGTATCTTTGGGAAAAATTCCGGAATTAGCGCGCTGGATGCCTTTCGCGAAGCACTAAATTGAATAGTTATGGGCAACTTATCTGAAACAATCGCGGTGGTTCGACCAGAAGAAGTCAATCAGGAAGAATGGCTTTGTGGTTTGTCAGACGCTGATTTACTGGATGCATGGACGCGCGATCAGTTCCGGCCGGCGCTCGCCGAATTGATCACGCGATACAGCGTGATGGTATTGTCAGTATGCCGACGAGGTTGTGCACGAGAGGTTGATGTTGATGATGCTTTTCAGACGACGTTCTTGTATTTGGCTCGTAGTGGCGGGTCCATTCGGCATGCCGAACGACTCCCTGGGTGGCTGCAGCGTGTCGCGCAGCGATCAGCTGTGGCAACGTGGAAAAAGAATCGTCTTCCATGCGAGCCAATTGGCGATCCCTCTGCAGTTGTTGAAGATCCACTTGTTCAATTGACTCATCGGCACGAGGCAGTCGTGTTGGATGAGGAACTGTCTGATCTGCCGGCAAAATATCGAGCCGTCATTGTCATGCATCACTATGAGGCGACCTCGATACCAGACTTGGCAACTCACTTTGGTACAACGGTCGGTACGATCCGCGGGCGTCTCCAGCGTGGCAGGAAAATGCTTGCGATACGCCTCAGGTAACGTGGTTTGATGCCAGCAATAGCTTTCGCCAGTGTGACAGCAGGAAGTGTCCAAAACGTCGCTGCAGCGGAAGCCGTGTCGAGGCTACCGATCACGATGGAAGGCGGTGACCTGCCGGACTCGCCGATCGATTCTTCATCTTCTCTCTGATGGAATTTCAAAGATGGTATTTCTATCCAAAAGTATGCTGGTCGCTGGCGCCCTAACGCTTTCCTTTTTCATTGTTTCTGGTGACGGTGGTGATCGTGGTGAGGGTCATCAAGCAACTCCGATTGACGTTGAAAACCGACCTCGCACGATCCAATTACTGCCGCAAGCTTTGGCTCAGGATAGTGGTGGTTCTGGTGTCGTGGTTGAGATTGGTAACGGTGTTTCACCCCGAGACCCGGCTAGGATGGGGCCAACTGGGGTGAACCAAACAATGGGCCAAAAGGGTGGAGGCGAAAAGGGAAGGCAAGGGATGCCCGACATGGACATGGGCCGAATGGATGGAGGCGAAAAGGGAAGGCAAGGGATGCCCGACATGGACATGAGCCGAATGGATGGAGGCGAAAACTCGATTGGGTCTCAGGGGACGCGCAAAAACGCTCTGCTTGATGCTTGGAAATTAGATAGCAAGACCGCAGAAAACGTTCGGAAGGCTCTGGATACTAGCTACACATTCGATATTGATGTGCCGCTTTCCGGGTTGAATCGAGCTCTTGCCGACTTGACAGGGCAGCCTGTGTTTCTGAATGAACGGGCTGTTAGAGAAGCGAAACAGGAGCTCGATATACCGATCAAATATACGCGGGAAAAGACGCCTCTGCGGAGTGCTATGCGGCAAATTTTGCGACCACTCTGTCTCAAAGCCAGCATCGACAACGATGGCATTGTGATTACGGTTGACCATGCTGCGCTTGCGAAGGCAGGAATTGGCACTGATGCATGGATCAATGTTGATCAAGAGATGGAACGAGACCTCTCAGCGAAGCTGGAACAGAAAGGAGTGTTTGAATTTCGTGATACACCGTTAAAAGAATGTATCAGCAGCTTGGCAGATCAGTTCGATCTCAAAATGGTCATTCGCGAGGATGCTTTGGAGGATATCGGTCTCACGTCCAATCACCTCATTACTTTGACGCTTGCCGACATAACACTTCAGGACGCCTTGAGCGAGATGCTGTTTGCTCTCGATTGTACTTATACAGTGAGTGGTGGCCTGGTTGTTATCACTTCGGCTGGGATAGGAGAAGAGGATTTTCTTACCCGAGTCTATTGGCTTGATGGTACGGGTCTCATGGGTAAACAGGCCATTGAGATCATTACAGCTACCGTTTCTCCTGATATGTGGCAGCATTTAGGTGGCCCGTCAACGATTTCAGGATTGATTAACCCACGCGCGGGATTGGTGATTGCAACGACGTACACGTTGCACAAGAAAATCGAGCGGATGTTGAAGACGCTACGAGACTCTCAGTTTGCTCCTGATCCGAATTTGGAGTTGGTTGAGACGTTCGGACCGGGTAGTTCCATGGGCGCGGGTAGCGTTGGTTTCTGAGCGACTTGCTGTGATTCCCGAATCTCAGTCAACTGATCCGAGTGAGTCGCTGTGATGCAGGCATCCAGCTTGATAGATCGAGTTCGACCGCAGCGTACGACATAAATTCACGGTGGATATTTCATTTCACGTTCGCATGATCGCAGATTGGGAAAAGTTTCGATCGTTCAGGCGAACGAGTTGATGGAATCGTTAGCGATCAGCTGAGGTATCTGGCGTAACGCATGTTCATGGAATTCCAAAAGCTGATTTTTGGGCATCAATTCGAGACTTGCATTGTCGCAGGTCGACTGCATTTTTGGATCAGTGATTGCCGCGTCTTTTCGGTGCAGCGTAGGCATCGAGTGCAGTGGCTAAATCGCTGGTTTGCTGGCTTGTTAAGCGTTGTTTGGATTGTTCAATCATGGTCATGAAGTAGCCACATTCCTGTTCGGTAATCGGACATCCAATATTGCCATTTGGGCTGTCAGAGTTGATGATTTCAACACCATTGCTATCCAGAATAGTCATCCAAGGTAGTCCAGCATCGGCGTTGTGCCCCAGCTTCACTGCGGCTTGCTTGCCATTTTGCATATCCTCAACATCAAGTTTGAGAACAATGAAATCAATTTCCAGGATATTGGATTTTTTCTTGAGGAACTCCTCGAGAACTTTACACCAACCTCACCATGTGGCACCAAGATGCACCAGAACACGTTTGTTTTTTGTTGTTGCGTTGGCAAGAGCTTCATCCAATGATTTAAGCGCGTCAGCCGTGGGCAATGTGGTTTCGTCGGCTGGATTAGCATCCGTGTCTGGCTGCGGTTTCAGCGTTTGAGTTTCACGCATTTCGGATTCGGACACCGATGCCTGCTTCGTTGCAGGTGTACAACCGGCGAGAATGAGAATGGCAACTGCTGCGTAGAGTATTTTCTTCATCGGTCTACTTTGTATCATTCGAATCACGGTTTGACCCTGATGCAAAAATGAATGCGAGAACGGTCCAAAATCGCTAGCCGTCGAATGCACTCCTTACATGCGGTTTGTTGAGCACCACCAACGCCCAGATGCCAAACGGGATACCGAGGAGGCAACAGGGACCCAGGAACGGGATGATTGCGACGATCGATGCTGCTTTTGCGATTCCATGGTCCTTCTTTTTGATCATTCTAATGGCACCAAATAACACAAAAGACGAAGTGAACAAAAGCACGACTCCCCAGATAATTCTGACCATGATGTCCGGCGCAAGTATGCCTAGTGCTAGCACGCCAACGATATCGACTATCAGTCCCAAACCTGTAATGGCCAAACAAAGGATCGATACCACCATCAATGCAATAGCCGGGCCTTTGATTTCATCACCGTTAGCAGATTGTGTGAAATTGGTGTGTGGGGTAGAGGTGTAGGGGTTGGACATGGGTTGCAATCTAGGTTGAGAACGAGAAGTTGGAATGCTGGCGATTTCGCGTTGCGTAAATTAAAACAGATTTTGGATTGAGACGTGTAGCCTTTAAGGGTTCCCATTGGGATGTATGCCAACAAAATATCTGTCAGGATAAACCTCATGGCGTCCAATGTTATCCAGACTGCCAACGAAAAATCCTGTGCTGGCAGCGATTCCATTCAATGCGGTGGTTTCATGAGCGGTTCTTTTCAGTCTGCCAAATTTGTGTTGGTCTGAAAACGCTGCGTGTTACATCAGCAACTGGTCAAAGATTGGTGATTGAGTTGTAAGTGCACGTGACGACTTGCTTCATGTGATCAAAACTGAGGGTTTCAATGTCATCGCTCATTTGGTGGTAATGAGGATTGCGCAGAAAGGATGTGTCGTTGATCATCAATGCCGGGATATCGAATTCCCAGTAACTTCGTTGGTCTGACATCCCAGCGAGGCTTTCAACCATGGGGTGATCAATGATCTGGACATCGATGTCAGCCTTGGCTTTCATGAGTTCAAAAACCCGTTGGTTGAAATCATGATATTTCTGCTTGCCGACAACTGCGATGAAGTTGGCTTTCTGCGGATAGGCTGCTTTGAGTCGTGGATCAGGGTAAGGCTGGTCGCCTTCGTTGAAATATCCAATCATCTCAAAATTGATCAAGCCAATCAGATCCTGTTGAAGGTGTTTGATTGAGTTGGCATGAACATAGGATCCCATCTCATGGGTTCCATAGTAGGGCGGCTCTTCCAGGCAGAATGCCACAAAATCTATGCGATAGTCGATCGCTGGCTGTTCGCTGGCCACCATCCTTGCTGATTCCAGAAGTCCCGCAACGGCGCTGGCATTGTCATCTGCACCGGGTTGGTCTCCGCAGACATCGTAGTGAGCTCCCACAATGAGACGACGTTTCCCGACTGAATTGTAGGATGCAATCACATTACAATAGTTTCGACCATTGACCTCAAAGGGCTGCTCGATCACCTCCAAACCGTAGGTTGCGAATTCCTGTTTCATGTAATCACGAACATGATCCAAGGAAGCAATGTTCAAGTGGTTGCGAAAGGGACGGAGCTTTGTCAGAAACTCAACGTGCTGGTAGAGCAACGTTTGGTTGGCATGCATAATGAATTTCTGTTTGACCCTGTTTTCGCCATTGGAATCTGATAACTGTAGCATGTCTTCAGCTGGTGTTCCTGCGTTAGCAGTATTGTTTGTCGACGTTTCCTGACCAGCACTCAGTCCGTTGGTGGCGATACTGATTTTCTGAGTGCTGTGTAGATTGCGGTTGTTATTCTGGCAGGATCACAGTTCTGTGTGTTGCACATGACTACGATTCCATGTTTGCGGTGTGGATAGATCACCATTCGTGTCCGGGTTTCGTCCTGAGATCCATTGTGTGATACCTTGAGCGCATCGCCGCTGTTGGTCACAACAACTCCCAAACCATAGATAGATTCTTCTCCGTCACTGGTGTTTTGCCGCGTCCACATTTTGGCGGTCATTGATGGAGCAATGAGGGTTGATTCAGCCAGTGCCTTTGCGAATCTGGCAAAGTCTTTGACATTCGATTTGTAGCCACCCGCGCCGTGTTTCCAAAAGTGCGCATAATCCGATACTACCTCCGGCTTCCCAAGTCTGATTTCATAGGCCAACGTCCAGTTGTCATGGTGGTCGCCGGGAAGGTCAAGTTGAAACGAGCCCAGACTCAGCGGATGAATGATCCTGCTTTTCAGTTGCTCATCAACGGGTTCGTGACCAGCTGCCTGGACTATTGCAGTCAGCAACACATAGGCATGGGACGAATAGGATGTTTGCGATCCAGGTTTAAACAGGAGAGGTGATCTGATGAATCGATCGATGCTTTTTTGTGGATCAAGTTCGTCGAGCGGATTCAATGTTACGTCTGGCTTGGATCTTGCTTTGGAGGGAATGACTGTGCCGTTGGTATAGTGCGGAATGCCACTTTGATGACACAGCAGTTGTCTCGGTGTGATCTGTTGAAGCTGGGCTGGTAGCCGGGGGCAATACGACACGATGGGTTCGTCCAGTTTCAATTGACCATGCTGGACCAATTGCAATGCGGCAATTGAGATCAGTGGTTTCGAATTTGAGGCCCAATTGAAGATTGTCTCGTCAGTGACCGGTATTTTCCTTTTCAAGTCGGACCACCCGTAACCTTGGGTGTAGACGATCGTTGAATCCTGAATGATGCCAATGGAGGCACCGACAATTTGCTGCCTTTCGATTTCGGAAGTCACCGCGGCATCCACGCGTTTACCATGGAGGAAATGGTTCTCACAAACAGCTTGCCGCGGGACTGTTATCAGTAGCAGTGAGGTGAGTAACCCAATTGCATGGGTGAATGATCGCATTGTGATGCCCTTCATGTTGGGATTGGATCGGGCACAGCGTTGCCGAATGTTCGAAATGCGATTGCGCTGGAAATCCCTGTCGCTGCGGAGAAGCGTATCGGGAACTTTTCTGGTCTGCTCGAACCATTGCTTTCGTTTGACGCTGGGCTATTGAAATTCAGTTTTGAATAACTGGAAACCGCGTTTGAGATAATTTTCCAAGGCATGTTTGTGGTCATTGCTACAGGTGTGTACCCAGACGCGTCGTGTGTCCGGTTTGAGCCAGGCAGATTGGATAGCGACAGTCAGCAGGATGCCACCCAAGCCCATGCCAATGAATTCGGGAAGGAGTCCAAAGTACATGATTTCAACATTGCCGTCGTGTTGGAATTCCAATTCAAAATAACCCGCGCGTTCTCCTTTCCAATATCCGATCCAGGTTTCCAAGTGTTTGCGGTCGACATATTTGCGCCACTGTGCGTCCTTCCAAATCAAACGGTCTGTCCATTGCCACATGGATCCGACTTCTCGATAGAGTTGTTGATTCAGGGTCGGGTCTGCTGGGTCTACTAACTCGATTTGGAACTCGGTTCCACCTTGTTTGGGTACCAACGCATGTCGGTCGAGCATTTCCAGATGGAATATCTTTACTGCATCGTCGGACATTGATACTTCAATTGTAGACGGAAAGGTTGCTGTTGCGACATGACTGTAGCTGCTTTGGAATTTCTATCGTTCGATTGAGTTTTCCAGAATTGATTCGATGCGAATCAGAGAGTCTCTGATTTCCCTCAGCAGAGTATTTCCCGTCACGAGTTCATTTTCATGGGGGGGCATCGGTTGACTACCCGACGGCTTATGCCCAGCTTGGACTTCACGCTGATTCAAGACCGCTTCGCGAAACTCCGGTGCTCTGGTAATTCCTGTGAGTGAGACCAGCGATCCGACCCCTGATTGTCCGGCGGTCTCGACGGTCAATGTGTGCAGGTTGAAAGATCGCATGATCGGTCCTTGAACCATTCCCATGTCGGTTATTTTCTCCAGTGGAATCGTCTTTTCAACTCGAACAAAGATCCCCTTGCGCACCTTCAGTGCTTTGTCGGTCAAGACGCACTCCATGCCATCGAGATAACGTTTTGTGCAAATGAGTCCGATTGGGAACCACAGCAGCAACAGTGGGATGCCAACGATCGTGGCCGTCAACACCATCGCACCGCTGAGCAGCCAGTAGAAACAGACTTTTGGATTGAAATCTGCTTTGAGGATGGTGTTTTCTGATGACATGATTGTTGATTGATGGGGAGAGGTGAATCGCTTTGAAGCGTTGAGTAGGCCGTCGCTGGGTTTTGAATTCTTCAACGACATGATAGGGCCAGATGACGAATGATGTTCTGGAGATCAAAAGATGTTCGCATTCGCCGAATTGTGCATGAGAGTTGTGGCTGACAACGGTTTGTCAGTAATCTCGATGGTAAGTTTGCCAGTAATCTCGATGGTAGGTTTGCCAGTAATCTCGCTGGTAAGCAGGGTAGCAGGACTGGGATTTGCCTTCCTTTGCAGCCGAGTGAGGGATCCCGCATTGTGAAGATGTTTGCGGGCGGCGCAAGAAACGTGCTGATCACCAGCATTCTTGAATTCGAGATCGAGGTGGAAAACTTGGTGTTCAGAGAAGTCTTTTAAACTGAATTCTTTTAAACTGAGGTTGCTGCGAATTGAGGGCCAAGATTAATTAGAGGGTTCTTGAGACAGGCAAGAGTGCTATCCCGCAATTCAAGAGTAATCACAGGTTTGTTCTCGCAGCGAAAAGATCGAGCGTTGAGCGTCGATATGCTCAATACAGCCACGTCTGGGGGAGCAGCGGTGGCAGCAGATCGTCTACACCGGGGATTGCTAGCATTAGGTGCTGAGAGTCGCTTGTGGCACAAGCCGTTGCGAAGCGGCGAGGTCGGGGACGGGTTTTCGGGGCAGCCGTTGGACTTGGCAGAACCACGCTGGCAGCACCCGATCAGGACTCTGGCTACCAGGTTTCGTGATCGTCATGCGTTCAAGGGGCGGCCTTCGGGGTTTGAGCTTTACACCACACCTTGGCGAGGATCTGCGACTCCATTTGACGGGTCGAGATTGCGAGGTGATGTTCTCCATTTGCACTGGGTGAATCGCTGGTTGGATTGGAAGAGTTTTTTCGGGAGCCTGCCCGCACGACATCCGGTGGTGTGGACGCTTCACGATATGAATCCAATCACGGGTGGCTGCCATCATGCGGACCGCTGCGATGCATTTCGCTCTGGTTGTGGGAACTGTCCGCAGCTTGCCGAACGAAGAAGCGGTGCGAGTGATATATCACGAAGGGGATTTGATCTCAAACGCATGGCATACGGGGATCAGAACTTACACATTGTGACACCAAGTCAGTGGTTGGAACATCATGCACGCGCGAGTTTACTTACGGAGGGTGCGACGGTTCAAACCATTTACAATGGCTTGGACGTGCAGGAATTTAAGCCTCGCGACCGGAGTTTATGCCGGCGGGAATTGGGGTTACCTGCTGACGTTACGGTGATTGCTTTTGGCGCGGCTTCTTTGGGGAACCGCCGCAAGGGCGCACACGAATTTTATCAAGCGATATCATTATTACCTGATCCATCGAAGGTCGTTTGCCTGGGTTTTGGTGATCCATCAGGGATACCATCGAATGATCGACTACCCGAGGTTCGCTCAACCGGGTTTCTACGAACATCGGAAGAATTAGCCAGGGTGTATTCGGCATCTGACTTCTTTGTCATGCCATCGCTGGGTGAGAATATGCCGCAAACCGTTGTTGAGGCGATGGCCTGCGGCATACCCACCGTTGCCTTTTCGGTGGGTGGTATTCCGGAGATTGTGCAGCCGGGAAAGACAGGTTTGCTGGCGACTTTGCAGGATTGTGAGGGACTGTCGCAGCAAATTCAGTGGATGATCGATCATCCACTGGAGCGAAAGGCAATGGGATCTCGGAGTCGTAAGCTCGTTTGTGACGAATTTGATCTGGACCGTCAGACAGAGAAATACTTACGTTTGTATGATCAAGTGAGGCAAAGTGGGGGTTCGGCAACACATCCGAAATTGCTCCGCAGCGCATGATATAGCCAGCGAACAATAATCGCGTGATCGCAGCGGATGATATTTGTCGGCTGTTGGTAAGTCATTCGATTCATGTCTCTACCGGAATGGTTTGAGGCGGTGATTCGACAATCTGGTATTAAAAGATTCACGACCTGAAACAGAAAGTCCACGGAATGCGGATCACGGACTGCCAGTCATCGCTCGATACGCCGGTGGCGATGTTCATATTCAATCGTCCTGAGGTAACGAGTCGGGTTTTTGCCGAGATTCGACGCGCCCGCCCGCGGCAGCTATTCATCATTGGAGATGGAGCCAGGTGTGATCGTGCTGGTGAGCAGGAGCAGGTCGCCTTGACCCGTGAGGCAGCCACGCGTGTTGACTGGACATGCGACGTAAAAACACTTTTTGCTGATCAAAATATGGGTTGCAAACCGCGTGTTTCGAGTGGATTGAGGTGGGTCTTTGAACAGGTAGAAGACGCAATCATTCTTGAGGATGACTGCTTGCCGCATCCAAGTTTCTTTAGCTACTGTCAGCAACTGTTGGATCGCTATCGTGACGATGAGCGAGTCGGCGCGATCAGTGGAAATAACTTCCAGAACGGTATCAGTCGGACACCCCATAGCTACTACTTTTCAAAGTATTTTCATTGTTGGGGTTGGGCGTCCTGGCGACGCACGTGGGAAAATTTTGATTTGAATTTTCGAACCTGGCCAGCGTTTCGCGATCAGGCCGGGTTGTCGACCGTTGCTGATTCAGCAACCGAGTCGTGGTACTGGACACGTTTATTCAACCAGCAGCATGCAGGCAGTACGACTGTCAGCAGTTGGGCTTATCCATGGTTGTACAGTGCGTGGGCTCAGAACGCGCTCACCATCCTTCCGGACGTCAATCTGATCAGTAACATTGGATTTTCCGGTGGAGGTACGCACTGCACTGACTCGGATTCCAAGTTTGCAAATCTTGCGGTCCACGACATTGGCCCGCTGGATCATCCTGAGACCGTCTTTCGTTCTGTTGAAGCCGATAAATATACCTTTGGCCGCAATTATTACCGTGACTCGATTTCTCGCCGAGCCCGTCGCATGTGCCGCCAAATGTTTTCAGGTGCCGGTACAGCAGCGGCTTGAGCAGAGGATGTTTTCATCATGGCCTCAGGGATCGGGATTGCGCGGAGTTCTACTTGGCGCAACACGATGGCAAAAAAAATGGGCCAGCTATTTGCCGAAGTGATGGGTGCTGAAGTGATGGGTCACATTCGCCCAACTAGTGTTTTTGGAACGCTTCTGCGTCCAGCCATTGGGTCATGGTATTGAACACGTCGTGTGCGTTGATGATGTGGTGGGCAGAGAAAAGAAGGTGTTTTTTTCGGGTGCTACCCAAGTCTGCGAACATCGGTTTTTGAGATGTTTCGACAGGGAACACCTGATCTGAGGTTCCATTCATCATCAGGATTGGCTGTTTGACTTCGGGCGTGAAGTGAAAAGCCTGAATTTCCGGACGGGTTTTGTGCCACTTTGTATATCCTCCCGAAAGCAACACCGCTACCTGATAACGGGTATCAGTGGCTAGGGCCATGGGGCCTCTTAGAGCCCCATTACTTAGACCAAAGTAGACGAGTCGTTTGGGGTCAACATCTTTGCGTGTCAGCAGATAGTCGACTACCCGTGAGCCATCTTTGGTAACCGCGATGTAGTCATCCCTTGCCCGAATGGGTGTGTTGTTGAACTGCTGACCCAGAGTACTTCCCGACCATCTTTCGTAAGTGCCTTGATAGACAGGGAAGCAGACAATCCTGCCGCTGTCTGCGAGTCGTTTGAGCAAACCCACGTGGGGCTCGGTTTCGAGTTTGAGTTCCCGACCATTTTCCCAGGCCGTGACCCCAGGAACAAAGATAATGGTCTCCATTCTTCCTGGATTATCATTGGGGATTAGCAGATGCACCTTGAACCGTTCGTTGTTGTAGGCCGTGGTGACCTCAACCACATCGTGACGAAATCGGTTATTCATGCCATTGCTGGGAGTCGCTGATTGAATGATTGGGTCAAGTGGTAAATCATGGTCATAAAGATACATCGCTTGAAGCCTTTGAAACGGTTCACGCTCTGGGCCCAGGTCAAGGCTTTTTGGTTTCGCCACGGTTGCCAGCACTTCTGCCGAGGGTGCTGATCCTTGCGGATATCGAACGCATCGGAACCCGTTTTTCAGACTGCGATCCCACGGAGAAGTGCTGAATGATTCACTGAATGTGTAGTGGGGTGCGTCCCAGTCGCCTCCGAGGTTGTAGCGTTTGCCTTGAGCGTCGGCGGTCTGACACCATTCGCGTACATTGCCAGCCAAATCGAGTGCGTCGAAGCGTCCGACGCCGATCATTGCTCCGCATGGCATGGGGCCCGCGCTGAGAAAATTGCCTGCTGCCGCCATGATCCCTGGTTGGTCTGAGTCGGCGGCCCATTTCCAGTGATGCAGAGTCGGCAAGTGTTTGGAGCGGAATTTGGCATAAGCACACGCCTCATACCAACTGACACCAGCCACGGGGTAGTTGGCATGTTCCTTGGGATAGTGCCCGTCTTTCCAGCTGGCTGGGCCGGGTTGCCCCGTCGGGTCAACGAATGAGTCCATCGCTTGTTGCCATGGAATGGTTTCATCACTTCGTTCGAAACGAATTCCTTTCCAGAATGAGGGATCCTGATATCCCCCTGCATCGACAAACAGCTGGAAATCCTCATTTGAAACTTCGAGTCGGTCGATCCAGAATTCTCCTACGGTTACCTCATGATCATGTTCTTGATCATATTCTTGGCCATGGATCCACACCATTCCTTTGAGTTGATCTTCATTGGAGACAAGGTAGTTGCAGGCAGATGTATCAAATGCTTGCGGTACTTTCAGTTGAAAGTCACGTGAGACATAGCCAGGCTTTTCAAAGCGTATCCGGATGGGTCCTCCTGGCAGTTCAATATGCGTGAGCGGCGTCACACCAAGCGTTATCCACTGATTTTTTTCAGATGCAGCATCACGAATTTTGATACTCGTTCCGATGGGAAGTTTGTCGAAACTGGTGGTCAGCATGAGGTCATTCATGATTTCTTCGAATGAGTCATCTGCCTTGATTCGAGGCTCGAGCGATTGCATCATTTGATATGCAGCAACTGGCTGCTGATCGTTAATCAGATCCAGGATTTGTGGAATCACAATCTCTCGTGCTTCTCGAAGTTGCATCGCCTGATGGCGCGTTCTTTCCAGTTCATTGGAGGTTTCTGCGAGCTGCAATTCCTTGGTGCGACGAGCGGTGTTTTCGACGTAAATCACAAGACTCGTCAGCGACAAAAAAACGAGCAACACCAAAGTCACGGCACCTGTGAGAACCTGATATTTGTGTCTGCGGACAAATAAACTGGTTTTTCGGAGGAGCGAGGGTGCGCGCGCTTGGATGGGCAGGTTATTCCGGAATCTTTGGATGTCGTCCGAGAATGACTTGGCTGTCGCGTAGCGATCATCAGGATCTTTTTCCAATGATTTTGCCACAATCCAGTCCAGTTCGTGTTCCATGTGCTGAATCAGGGCGACAGGTGTTGTGCGTCGATTGTCTGAAATGCGATTCAGTTTGTCCGAAGTCTGGAGACTCCGACTCATCCATCGCGGGATCCTCTCGCGAGTGACGGCCAGATGTTCTTCGAGAATTTTCGCGGCATCAAACTCGGATGCCAGAGGAATTTGACCACTCACAAGTTCATGTAAAATTGCACCCAATGCGTAGATGTCAGATCGGGTATCTACATCTCGTTGAGTCGCGCAGGCCTGCTCGGGACTCATGTACTGCAAGGTCCCGATGATTTGATCTGCTTGCGTGATCGGATTTTCAGTGTCCGAGTCGCTGCCATGCGACTTTGCGACACCAAAGTCGATAATCTTTGGAACTGGTTCATGATTGCATTCCGTGATCAGGATATTTGAGGGTTTCAGATCACGATGAATGATTCCTCGGTAGTGTGCATGCTGCACTCCATCACAGACTTGCTGAAACAGTTCAAGTCGTGCGTCAATTGGCAGTTGATGATCATCGCAGTAACGCGTGATTTTTATTCCATCGATCCACTCCATCGCAACGAAGGGTTGACCATTGAGGTTTGATCCCGCGGCGTAGACAGACGCGATGTTTGGGTGGTGCAAGGTTGCCATGCAGTGGCGTTCAGCTTCAAAACGTTTCATCGCTTGCTCATCGAACTGTGATGTTCTGAGCAGTTTCAAAGCCACTTTGCGGCGAATGGGTTCCAGTTGTTCTGCCAGATAGACAATTCCCATGCCACCTTCACCAATCTTTTTCAGAAAGGTGTAACCCGGGACCTGAGGCATGTCGGAATTGCGGAAATGAGAGGCTCCCGTCGATTCTTCGTCATGGGATGCATCGAGCAGCGAACATGGCTGCTGATCAGCGATCAGAAGGTTCTGTACCCTTATTCGTAACGTCGTATTGCTTCCACAGACCTGATCGAGATAGATCGATCTCAGGCTCTCTGATTCAATTTCCGCAGCAACACGGAAAATCTTTTCTTCGTCCAGTGTCGACATGAGTCTATTCTCCCACTCGGTTCACCCTGGCTTTGGTGACCAGAAACCTTTCATGACTAGAACCCAGTGCGATGAATGGCAGCCAATTCGTCAGTGAAAAATGGCGGAAAGCTCATTTAGTGTTGATGGCAGATGGGTTTCCATCCATTTTGATCTTCAACCATGCTCTGGCGTATCGCCAATCCTGATCAGCGGTTGAGGTTGAAATGCCTAGAACCTTGGCTGCCTCGCAGTTCGACAGGCCTGCAAAAAATCGCAGTTCCACCAGTTTGGCCTTTCTTGGATGAGCTTCAGCAAGCGCCGTTAACGCCTCATTGAGTGTCAAAAGCTCATTTGGGTTGGAGGTCAATTCCTGTTCGATCTCATGGCTGCTTACACGGTTGAATTCGCCTCCACCACGCAGAGATTTTTTTCTGCGGGCCTGCTCAATCAGGATTCTTCGCATCGCAGTTGAGGCTGCTCCGAAGAAATGACCTCGGCTGTTCCATTTCTGCTGATTGTCATTCTTGGTTAGTCTCAGGTACGCTTCATGAACCAAGGCGGTTGCTTGTAGCGTTTGACCGGCGGGTTCGGAAGCGAGCCTTGATTCAGCTAATTTTCTCAATTCCGAATATACCAGTGGCAGGAGATCGGCTGAGGCGTCAGGGGAGCCCTCCTGCACGTCTCTCAGAGCAGATTCAAACTGATCTTCTCGAGTCTGCTGTTCCGCTACTGGAATGGTGTCATGCATCAGTGACTCGTTAACAAGGGAGGTTCGCGGAGAGCGTCTGGGAGGCCGACCACTGAATTTTCATGTGCAGTGGGTTGAAACCAGGAGAGTACGATCGAAGATCGGATGATTGCCTAACACTGTAACTGAAACGTGAACGGTTTGGAAATCATTTGCCCGGGTTCCGGATCGATCCTGACTGCAAATTTCCTGGCAGCTTTTTAGTGCAGTCCCTAATTACTGTCATGACAGTGTTCCGACGAATTGAGCGAGGGAAAATGCAATCAACGGGATTCGTGGTTGTGGTGGTGGAAACCCTGGATGGAATGTGTGATGTTTCACTGCATGTCATGTTGATCAAATTGCGTTGGGTATGATCGGCGAGGTATTGTCTCAGTAAGCCATGACCGTATCAAGCGATGCCAATGCATCGCCAGCTGCACCTAGCCATTGCATGAACCGCATGGTCTTGATTCACTTGGAATCAGGTAGGCGTTTTCGTTTGGTGTTCGTGTGATTTTTTATTCATGGTCGTGGCCACATTCCTGATGTGCATGTGGTAACTGGCATTGCTCCCAAATGTGTTTTCATCCGCCTGTAGATACGTGTTGGTCATTGAAAAGTCTGGCCAGGAAGGTTTGCAGATCTCTGGGAGATAAAAGATGGCTTCAGGCAAATGCCAGCCGAGCCTTGCCGGAAATTCATGCTTTCTGCGGTGCGTGAATGTAGCTTTGCAATCGTCAGGAATTTTTGGGAGGGTGCCGTCACGTGTTGCCAGGGGCGTGCATTTCTCATCGAAGCACAACGAAGCCACTGGACGCATCACTCTAATTCATTGCTATTGAGTTCTTGGCTTGGTCCACGGGGTAATGAAGACCACAAACCTGCTGCAATCATGGCACACGCGACCAACCCGATTCCAATCGAAACTGAAAAGGCGGTCGTTTGTTCGTAGCCGGATATCTCCTTATATCCGATCCAGGCTGAGACCAGGCCAAACGTGAACGGATAACTGAAGCACACGAGCGACCAATAAGATCTTTGCACGGCAAAGAGGATGCCCAATCCCAAGGCCAACGGTACCATCACGACGATCTGCGGTCCGACCATCAGAATACTGCTGGCCGCGATGATGATGCTTAGAATAAGCACGGTGGCGGCCCTCATGAAACGGAAGTTTGCTGACTCCTGCGTTGGGGATTGTTGAGGGGAGTAGGGCGACATGTCAGTGGTCCAGATGACTTGCTTGTTCACGAGTGACGCTCATGCATGGTTGATAGTGGATGGTTAGGTACGTTACTGAGCCCCCAAGAGCAAGAGACCATTGGGTGCTACTGATGTGCGCACTCCCTCAAAAAACATGCCTAAAAACAGGATTCTTCCGGGAAATCTGCGCTGAATGAAATCGTTTTGGTACCGTCTTTCTTCCGCAAATTTGTCTCAGCATGTTTGTGGCCATCGTTGATGGCGGCTGGGTTGGTCCAAGTCCCAACCGTGTTGGATTTTGGCTCGGTTGACTCAACTCGCGACGAATCGTCAGGATTTGGAGGCATTCAGGCAGACCAATCCATCTTGCTGCTCGAGTCCCACGAGCATGCGACTGGTTGAAAAGCGGCCTGAGACCGAAGTGCTGCGATCCAAAGTAGCGGTTCTGTTCCGTGCCGCAACTCCAGTTGTGATTTGGTGCCGCAACCCCAGTTGCGATGCAAACTGTTAGCAGCATCGGGGGCAATCGACATGGGAGTTCTTCCATTGTCACGTGCTTGAACGAATCCGAGATGTCTGGCGATTAGAGAGTGGATGAGGGCAATCCTCACCGCCAATTTGTTAGTATCTCAGTCGGAAGGGCAGATGTCTGGTTACCGAGCAAGCTCACTCGTTCTGGATTTCCGTATCGATTTGAGTGACCCATCTTTTACAGCCCGCCGGCGTATAGTTTACAAGTAGATCGGACCTTAGGAATTGTGATCGGAAGGAGCCGAAGTGACCACACTTGTTGGAAGATTCAAGGATCGAACTCGTCGTCGGTTGTGGGCCCAACGTTTGCATCGCAGTGTTCGCGACAGCGAGCAATTGAAGCTGATCATTGGGGCCGGCCGAACCGATTTTGATGGCTGGATTGCCACCGAACAACAGCTTGTTGACTTACTCAAACCGTCGATGTGGGTCGAGTTTTTCGAAGTGGACTCAGTCCATGCGATTCTTGCGGAACATGTTTGGGAGCACCTGACGCCACAGCAAGGTCTCGTTGCCACCAGGACGTGTTTTCAATTTCTGAAGTCGGGGGGGTACCTTCGCGTTACTGTTCCTGACGGCCACCACCCCTGGACAGATTACATTGAGCGTGTTCGCCCTGGTGGAAGCGGCGAGGGTGCTGATGATCATAGCGAGCCTTACACCTACAAGGTGTTCTCAGCAATATTTGCGAAGGCGGGCTTTGACGTCTGCTTGTTTGACGTCTGCTTGGTGGAGTACTTTGATGAAGATGGTCAGTTCCATGCTAATCCATGGGACGAAACAAAGGGTATGATCCGCCGGTCACTTCGCTTTGATGAGCGGAATCGGACGAAGGACGATGGCTATACATCGTTGTTTCTCGATGCCGTCAACCCAATTGCCAGCGATACGAGTAAGGCCGCCTAGCATCACCGCTTTCCTTGATCGTAGACCACCCGTTGGTTGATTCCGATCTGGGCGCGTCGGAGTCCCTTGTCGTGTGTGAATTCGATCAATTCGATTCGCCCGACTTCCCAACAATGGCGTCATGCAGTGAGGCAGGCACAATAGGGTTCTCAGCGTATTGGTGACCGGCGACCAGTGTTTTAGTGACGTGCCCGAAATACCAGCACGCCGTTTGTGTTTGTTTCCCATCCACGCTTGAATCAGTGCTGGAAATCGATGCGTATAAAAGTTGGTTGCAAAGCCTGGTCTTGTAAGACGATTTCTCGGATGATCGCATACTGCCACAGTTGTTCGCCAAGTTCAGAACGACGCAACACGTGGGCTGTGACCACCTCGTTAAGAGTGCTGACGGCCGGAGCTCTGTCGAGTTCATGCTATCTTGCTTGAATACGCTCGCGCGTTTTAGAGAGGCTAGAGGAATCACGGGGCATGAGCCACGTCGCTAAACCTGCAGTCGTTGTTTCCCGGTTGGAAGCTTGATTCGTTCGCCTGCCCCAACGTTGGGGGGGGGATATTTCACATGAGTTTGCCACTCTTTTTCATCGAAAGCATGCTTTTCGCCAGCACCACCACGAGTCCCTGCTTCTGAACCTCTCCTTTTCAGGTAGTGTTTGCTCGTCCAGCAGTGCGCCGTGATGAAAGGAGAGATTCAAAGGCGTTCGCAAATCAGTCTCTGCCCCTTGTTGCAACTAATCTGCATGTGTAATCTAATTGCAATAAGAGTGCTCAGGGATGGATCAGGCAGTTTCAGGTCGCCGGTGATCCAGATTGTTGGGCTCTCTAGAGCGGCTTGGCTCTTGAAAAGTCAAGCTCCCGTCAACAACCGAATCTCTGGAGTTTACCTGTGGACAAGAGTGGATCATCGAGCCTTCCCCGCTTGCCAGTGACCGTGCTGAGTGGATTTCTCGGTGCGGGGAAGACAACGCTTCTGAACCATATCCTCGCTAACCGCGAGAAACTACGGGTCGCCGTGATCGTCAACGATATGAGCGAGGTCAACATCGATGCGGCTTTGGTGCGTGATGGCGGGGCGGATCTTTCTCGCACGGAAGAACAATTGGTCGAGATGACCAACGGGTGCATTTGTTGCACTTTGCGGGAGGATTTGCTGGTCGAAGTCGCTCGCTTGGCTCTGGCTGGCAAATTCGACTACTTGTTGATCGAATCGACCGGCATTAGTGAACCCTTGCCGGTCGCGGAGACGTTTACCTTTGAGGATGAGGAAGGACAAAGCCTTTCGCAGGTCGCGGATCTTGACACGATGGTGACCGTTGTGGACGCAGGCAACTTCATGAAGGATTTTGGTTCCTGGGATGATCTAACTGACCGTCGCATTGGCCTTGATGAACAGGACGATCGTAATATTGTCGATTTATTGGTGGAGCAAGTTGAGTTTGCCAACGTTGTGATCATCAACAAAACTGATCTCGTCACACCGTATGACCTTGAGCAATTTGACCAAATTATTCGACGCCTGAATCCCGGTGCGGAGATATTGCATTCGACTGAGAGCCAAGTATCTCTGCCGAAGATCCTTGGCACAGGACGATTCCAGCTTGCAGAAGCGGAGGCGATGCCTCAGTGGTTGGCAGTGCCACGTGGCAAAGAAGAAACCGAGACAGAAGAGTATGGTATCTCTAACTTTGTTTATCATCGTGATCTTCCTTTTCATCCAAAACGCCTGACGGAGGCCTTGGACAATGACATGGATGATGGGCTGTTCTCGGGAGTGCTTCGCAGCAAGGGTCTCCTGTGGATCGCGTCGCGAAATGAATGGGCTTACGATTGGTCACAAGCTGGTTGTTCAATTCGCATGAACCCTGCTGGTTTTTGGTGGGCGGCGGCACCTATGGAGGAGTGGCCGGAAGATGAAGAGTCGCGTGAGGAGATACGTTCCAAGTTTGTGGGTGAATATGGAGACCGGCATCAGGAGTTGGTGTTCATCGGCCAAGGGCTTGATCAGATGCGGATTGAAAGCATTTTAGATGCTTGTTTGGTGACGGCGTCGGAATACGCGGAGGGGCCTGACGCCTGGGGTGATTTCGATGATCCGTTGCCTGCGATTGAGTTGGAAGCGGACAATGACATGAGCGGGGCTGTGCAATGAGCGAGACAGCTACTGAAAATTTCTACGATGTTGTTGTCATTGGAGGAGGTGCGGCCGGTGTTGGTGTTTCCGTTGCGTTGAAACATGCGGGTATCGAAAACTTTGTCGTGCTTGAACGCAACTCGGTGGGTGCTTCCTTTGTTGCTTGGCCAGCGGAAACTCGATTTATCACTCCGTCTTTCGCAAGTAACTCGATCGGGATGCTGGATTTGAATTCTATCGCGATTGGAGTTTCGCCGGCGTTCAGTTTGGAGGTTGAGCACCCCACTGGTGCAGAATACGCGTCGCATTTGCGTGGTGTCTCGCAGTTTTTCGAGCTTCCCGTTCGCGAACAGACTGATGTGGTGCGAGTCACGAAGGTTGGTGAAGACTTCCGAGTGGATACGAGCAACGAGACGCTGCGAGCGAAGCATGTGATTTGGGCAGCAGGGGAGTTTCAATACCCTCGCTTGCATGGATTTTCGGGCAGCGAATTCTGTCGACACACAGCAACAGTTACAAGTTATCAAGATCTACCAGGTGACGACTTTATTATCATCGGTGGTTACGAAAGTGGTGTCGATGCCGCATATCATTTGGCTTATTGCGAGAAACAGGTTCGCTTGTTTGACAAGGGATGCCCGTGGAAAGACGAAAGTTCTGATCCCAGTATTGCTTTGTCCACTTATTCGCTTGAGCGAATGCGTGAGGAGTGGTTTGATCAGCAGGTGGAGCTTTTCGCACACACACCGGTTTCGTCTGTGTTGCAGATTGAGGGTGGTTATGAGGTCAAAACGCTCGACGGACGATCCTTTCGCGCATCGACCCAGCCTTTGTTGGCGGGTGGGTTTGAGGGGAGTCATAAGCTGGTCGCAGACTTGTTTGAGCGACGCGAGGATGGTTTTCCCGTGTTGAACGCCCACGATGAATCAACGATTGTGCCGGGGATGTTTCTCTGCGGTCCAGCGGTTCGGCATGACAGCCATGTCTTCTGCTTCATTTACAAGTACCGACAAAGATTTGCGGTGGTTGCCAAAGCGATTGCGACTTCACTTGGTTTACCGGCCGAAGAATTGGAAAACTACCGTAAATGGGGGATGTATCTCGACGATTTGTCGTGCTGTGGAGAGGAGTGTTCGACATGTTGACGGACGAAACTCGAGTCGCCGTCGAGCCCAGGTTTCGAGGCAATTGGTTGAATAAAGTACTCAGTATCGAATGGTTGGGACAGACGACGGCAAGCGTCTGTTGGATGTTTAGTGTGTTGGCCTACGGGATCAATTCGACCGGAGACTGGCTGCAGTTGTGTGCCGCGTCAGCCTGGTTGCTGGCAAACATTGCTTCGGTCATGGCTATCAAGGCTGACTGAGATGTTCTTAGCACCCGAGGGAAATGAGTCGCCTGAGATCGAACGTGAGCCGCTTGAGCAAGCAGTGGGTCTCTTGTGTCAGCAGGCTTGGTGCTGGGGGCAGGATATATTGCGTCCCGATGGAAACTGGCTCCTTGAGATCGGCTTTGCGAGGCTCGAGCCACCTTCGGAGCGTGAGGAATGCGCGAGCGTCTATTCTTTGGAATTGCCCAGTGGGCAGTGTGTGGTGCTGCGTGGATTCGGTGTATTTTATGGAGATCATGAGCGCGGTGCCGTTTTCCTGCCTCGCTATGAGTTTCGACCCATTTACATGAAACAGTCGACATTCGAGTGCCCGCCCTGGTCTGTTGAAGATTTGCCAAAGTTGAGTGCGCCGACCAGTGCTCAGCGAAATGCATGTGCTTCGTTGACATTGGAGCTGATTGATTGGATTCGCACTTACGAAGTGAACATCGTTGAGTGTTTGGGCATTGAGTATCGACGTCGTACGCTGGTCAAGTGGGACAACGGCGAGCGTCTTTTTACACCAGCGGAAAACTTTGCTTCAGCATGGCGCGAGTTGTCATTTCAGGTTGCCGCCAATTTCGACGCTTATTCGGAGCATGATCAGCCGTGAACGACGATTCTGTTCCAAATTCGTACGCTCAGTGGCGGCATTACATTGAAGTCCGTTGTGGGATTCGGCTGACGCCGAGCTACATCAGCAAGCGATTGTCCGAATTGCAGGATGACAATCATGTGCGGACGAGGGAATTCGCGAGGTTTTACGGCGTTGAACAGCTACAGTCGACGATCACTTGGTTTCGTCGGGCATCGGATGAAGTACCGGGAGAATCCGGGGGCCATCGGCATGCCTGAATTGACACGAGCATCGCGAAGCCACTCAAATCGAACGCCAAGCACGCGTGCCGGCCAGGGATGGTGCATGCCGCGGCCTGTTCGCAGGTTTGGAGGGCGTTTGATGGAGCAGCAGGTCTGGTGCTGGGGGAGAGACGTGGAGTATCCCGATGGGAATCTGCTGATGCAGTATGGATTTGAGCGCCATCGAGACAGTGATACTGCTGACCGCTCGACCTGTTATCGCTTGGACCACGACGATCTGCACATTTGCCTTTGGGGATTCGGCATGTTCTTCGGAAGCCGTGAACTGGGTGGCCTTTATCTCGATCGATTCGACTTCTGCCCTACATGGGCTCCTGTCGAGTCATTGTCGTCGCAGATCCACTGGCCAGACGAATTGCCCCCTTCGTGCGGCCAAAAGGAAAATTGCAGTGGCAGTGTGCTCGAAAGCTGTGGACGTTGTCTTTATTTTGGATCGCTGGCTATGAGTCCTGGATCCGGAAGTATGTCGGTGTCGCCTATCGTCGCCAGTGCGTCGAGACTTGGCTGCGGCCGTTTGTCCGAGCCGACAAGAAGGTCGCAGCTTGGCGTTTTCTGAGTCGCCAGTGTTGGGAGCATAAGGATCAATCATTAGTACAGTCGCTGGGTCAGTACACCATCTTGAAGAGTGAGCGATGAAAAAACTGCCTGTAACGGTGCTGTCTGGATTTCTTGGAGCAGGGAAGACCACGCTGCTCAATCATGTGTTGACCAATCGCGAGGGCCTACGTGTTGCCGTGATCGTCAACGATATGAGTGAGGTGAATATTGATGCTCAATTGGTTGCAGGGGGAGATGCTGCTCTGAGTCGTACCGACGAGAAGCTTGTGGAGATGACCAATGGGTGTATCTGCTGCACGCTCCGAGAGGACTTGCTGCTTGAGGTAGCGAATATGGCCAGAGAAGACCGTTTTGATTATTTGTTGATCGAATCGACAGGAATTTCGGAACCTGCCCCGGTTGCAGATACGTTTACGTTTGCCATTGGTGATGGTGTCGCGCTTTCAGAGATCGCTGAGTTGGACACGATGGTAACCGTTGTTGATGCTGCCAATTTCATCGAGGATCTTCGTGTTGGCAAGGACCTGCAGAGTGTGGGTCAGGCAGCTGGTGAAGACGATCCGCGAACGGTCGCCGACCTGCTGACTGAGCAGGTTGAATTCGCAAATGTCCTTATTCTCAATAAAACTGATCTAGTCGATGAAGAGTCGTTGGGTGAGATTGAGGCGTTCATTGAGCAACTCAATCCCCACGCGCTGAAGCTACGTTCCTCCTTTGGGAAAATCGAGCCTTCGCAGATCATGGGCACAGGACGATTCGATTTTGAGATTGCCAAACAGAGCAAAGGTTGGCAGCTGACACTGCGTGGCGATGGTGCAAGTGAAGTAGAGGAGTATGGTGTCAACAGTTTTGTCTATCGTTCTCGGCGGCCATTTCATCCCCAGCGGTTCTTTGATCGACTGAGTCAGGATTGGCAGGGAGTGTTGCGCAGCAAAGGTTTTTTCTGGTTGGCCAGCCGGTTGGACAAGATTGGGATTTGGTCACAGGCAGGCCGCGTCGCGCGGCTCGACTTTGGTGGATTCTGGTGGGCGGCCGTTCCTAAGCCGCATTGGCCAGATGTCGAATCTATCCGCGCTGAAATTGAGAAGCGATGGAACGATGAAGTGGGTGATTGTCGTCAGGAGTTGGTTTTCATTGGTATCGATATGGATGAGATCGATCTCTACGATTCACTTCAAGCGTGTCTGCTTACAGATGAGGAAATGGCGCTCGGAATCGATGCCTGGCGGGAGTTGGATGATCCATTTCCAAAGTGGAATGTCAACTTGGAGAACGCGCTCGCCGCCATGTCGTCGACCTGAAAATCGTTTGTCGTGGTCGGTCAGAAAAAGTGGTCGGTCAGAAAAAGTGGTCGGTCAGCAAAAGTGACCGGTCAGCAAAACGGCCCGTCAGAAAAACCAAAGAGCAATTCCCAGTCCTAAATCTTTAAATATCTCGACGAGCTCATCAATGAACTGAGTCGTCTCCATGAAAAAATCATGTAGCAAATTCGGGATGTCCAGCAGACGCAGTTGTTGGCAGTGAAAGGTCGCTTACGATTCCGCGATTGGTGAGATTGGGTAGGCGCGTCTTTGCAGTGGCGAAGATCCGTTTACGCCGTCCAACCAGACCCAACCCTTGGGTGTGCCCGTTTGGACCGAGCGGCGGTGGCCAGTGGAAGGGGTTGCGTTGGCTTCGACCGATGATCCTTAGCTGGTCAAGCACTTTGGATTTGCCAAGGCGGAATGCCAGAAATCGGCAGCCCGGCGAGAAGAATGTGCTTCCAATTTACCTTGTTAACTCATTCAAGTTCCCTGTGCTGCTTCCGAATGAATTTGTTTCAATATGAAGATGTTGGAGCATGGTGACATAGAGGTTGCTAAGCGGTTGATTCTGATCACGGCGGAAGGCCAAGTGCTGACCATGCCTAAGGCCACCACCAGCCAGCAAGATGGGTAAATTTGTGTTGTCGTGGGTGTTGGAGTCTCCCATGTTACTGCCGAACAGGATCATGGTGCGGTCCAGCAGACGATCTTCGTCTTCACGAGTCTCGGCAAGCTGTGAGAAAAGTTTGTGGAGCATCATCATCTGTTGATGGTCGGTGTCGATGAGCTGTTGCACTTTTACTTCCGATTGACCGTGGTGGCTGAGGTTGTGGTAGCCGTCGGTTGTGTTCTTTTCAGGGTGCAGTTTGAAGGGTGGAGTCGCGAAGGCATCGACCATCAGGGTCACGATGCGGGTAGAATCGGTCTCGAACGCAAGGCGAGCGATTGACAACATCAAGTCGAACTTTTCGAAGAACTGTTTCTGGTCGCGAATGTTGGGGGGCGGTTGTTCATCGGTTGTTGGTTTGGGCCGCAGTTCCCACTGGCCTGTCACATCCAGGCGTTGCTCAATCTCACGCACGGAAGTGAGATACTGGTCGAGCCGGGATTGGTCATCACGGCCGAGTGCTCGCCTGAATTGACGCGTGTCATCCAGCAGCGTGTCAAGGATGCTGGCTCGCTCATTGAGTTTGTACAACTGCCGTTTGACTGCCAACGGATCGCCCTGAACGAACATCTTGCGGAACAGAGTCGATGCACTATCTTCGGCGGGCAACAGTACGCCGTCGCGAGTCCAAGACAGACTACGGTTTGCCTTGTCTATGTTCACGCCCAGATTGAGCGTAGGAAATCGTGTTACCGGACCCAATCGTTGGGCGGCGAGTTGATCGAGCGAGATCGTGTTGCGAAAGCCGCTTTTGGTTGGTCCGCGAGCCGCCGTAAGAAAACAGTTTTCCGTGCTGTGTCCGCCATCGACATCCGGATGGGAGAGTCCGCTGATCACCGTGAAATCATCGCGGAACTCGGCAAGATCCTGCAGGTAGGGTGAGAGTTGATAGTCACGCCCGGGTGTTTCCGGAAAGAACTGTTTCGGCAGGACACCCAGGTTGTTCGAGATCAACAGCATCCGCCGTGGGGTGGGCGACTCATTATCCCTGGCCGACACCGGGTGTACACTCTCCAGAAAAGGCAACGCAAGCGTGACTCCTGTTCCGCGAAGAAAACGACGGCGAGTGAGTGTGCGAGGTATCATCGGCAACCATCCTTTCCAAGAAAAATCCGGCTCTGCACGAGTGAGTGAATGAGATCGCGTACTCGATATCCGTCCGATTCGCACGCATCGAGTATTGACTCAATCTCCGCACGATCCGAGAACCGGACCGGTGTTCCGGTTGAATAAAGCGTGAACTGGTGCAGAAGATTGCCAGCCAGTTGGCGGGTGTTGCTTGCCAGCAAGGCCTTGAGTTTATGAATGTCTCGGAATCGGCGACCGTCCAGTAGTTGGCCGCTGGCGTCGACGGGCTCGGCAAGCGTGTAGGCGAAGTCGTGGCCGGCGCGGTCGATGCCGGTGACCGGTACTGTATTTTCAAAATGCTTTTCAGTGCCTCGATAACGTATTCGCCAGCCGCCCAGGACATCGAAGTTTTCTAGAGCGAAGCCGATAGGGTCGAACCTCGCGTGGCAACCGGCACAAGAGTCGGATTTTGTGTGCAGAGCCAACAGTTCACGAATGGTCCTCGCTCCGCGAATATCCGGTTCCACCGCCGGGATGCTGGTGGGAGGCGGCGGTGGCGGTTGTCCGAGCAAACGTTCCATGATCCACGCGCCCCGGATGACTGGCGAGGTTGATGTGCCATTGGCGGTCACCTTCATGATCGCGGCTTGGGTCAGCAGGCCACCGTATGGGCTGTCGTCGGGCAACAAGACTTTTTGCAATTGGGATCCGCTCAGCGGATCCAGTGCGTAATGCAGCGCGAGACGATCATTGGCGTAAACAAAGTCGGCATCGACTAATACACCCGCTGAGAGATTGTCGCGAATCATCGCCGTGAAAAAGGCGCGAGTTTCGCGTTCCATCGACTCGACCAGGTAATCATCAAATCGGTACTCGGGATGCAGGCGAATATCGGCTTCGTCGCGTCGAATATTGCGCAGATCGAGCCAGTAGTCGGTGAAGTTCTCGACGAATCGATCGAAGCTGGGACTGCTGATAAGCCGATCAGTTTCACGGCGAAGTGTGTCAGCATCGCGTAGCTGTCCTGCAGTGGCCAGTTCCATCAAGGCAGGGTCCGGCCGCGTGTTTGCCAGGAAATGCGATAGCCGAGAGGCAATCGCATATTGATCGATATTTCCAGTCGCTGGATCAGACGGTTCGCGCAGATAGAGGAAGTGGCTGGAACAGAGAAATGTTTTGTAACCGGCAAGCATTGCTTCGGAAAACGGGCTTCCCTGCTTCAGACGTCGCTCAATGAGCTGCTCGAAACGAACAAGTGCTTGCTCGGGGATGGGCTCGCGCGCGGCTAGGTTGACGAAACGCCGCAACAGTCGGCCCGCGTCATCGATCGGATTCTTGGAAGTGACCTCGAGTCCGATATCGTCGAACAACACTCGGTGTGAAGGTGGAGGCCACGACTCCGGTGGAAGTGGACCTTCGATTTCCAACCACTGAAAAGCAACACCCGGCTGGCCGCCTTCAGGAAATGGTGGATAGCGATATGTTGGCGGGCCGCCGTTGACGTTGCGAGCCAGCGGCACTGGAAGACCAAGCAGGCTGTACTCGAATGTCTCTGTGGGGAGTAACTGAATGGTCGTCTCATAGATCGCTGTTTTGGGCTGAATGTCCATGATTCCACCGGTGCCCCGTACATCACCGGAGACATCCGGTCCGGACGGCTTGCGTGCTCGGAAGGTCATCGGCAATGGCTTGGTTGCCGGCTGGAGTTGATGTCCGTCTGTTTGCATGACCGCCCGCGCGGAAAAGCGGACTCTATATTCCCCCGGAAACTTGGCCACGAAGCCGCGTGGATATCCGAAGTAGGGCCAGTGAGCAGATCGGAATAGCGCTAGTTCCAGTGTGGAATCGTCTTTGAGAGTTTCCAGTTCTTTCGCGTCGACTGCCTTGTTATCTTTGGCGAAGAACATCGCCTTCGGTCCTCCAAAGGTATTCTTGGGCGTAAACAGCCTGATTCCCACGGCGCGATACTTTGTGACCAGAGGTGGCTTGGGTCCGTCGGCCATTGCTTGTTTCAACGCGGCTTCAGCAGCGTCAAGATATGCAGCCAACTGCACGCGTGACATGTCGAGCGCCGTGGCGGTCTTGTTGAACCGGTGGCCAACTCGATCTTCCGGCAGCATGTCTCGAATATCGAGAAGTGGTAATTTCAGGACATCTCGCAGGTTCTGTTCGTACTCTTCCCGCGTCAGTCTTCGCAACGGCCCGCGACCGTTTGTAATGAGATCAACGCCATCGGCTTTTGCGATCGCATCGTTTAGAGCTTTGAGCAGTGTTTGACGATTGGAATCTGACAGCATTGTGGGATCAGGCGGCATCTCGCCGGCGTCGATGCGGTCGTGAATCAGAATCCAACGATCACGCAGCTCCCGGTCGTCGAGCGTAAATCCCAGCGAAGCAAGATCGAGTCCACCTTCTGCCGATTCGCCGTCATGACAGTCGAGGCAGGTCTGTCGGATCAGCGTACCCAGTGGCTTAGGGATCTCCGCACCCAGTGGCTCGGGGATCTCCGCACCCAGTGGCTCAGGAACCTCCGCACCGGCTGAACTCGCTGTGCAGAGGAACAGTAAGAGGAATACGGCGCACGCGGATCTCATGGGTCGAACGAAAAACCGCCTTTGTTGAGCGGTCGCTGTCTCCGTGTTTGTCATGCGAATAACTCCCCGATGGGTGGGCCAATGTCTGTGATAGGAACGGGGGGACGCCGTCGCGCAGGTTCTTGTGGTAGTCGATGCTTCCTGGGGTGGAAAGCCGCGGGTGAACCACCATGGTATCTGGTGTACTAACCAATCTTAGCAGAACGATTCGGGAATTTGCGATTCACAACATTGTGGCTTTACCCATCGAGTGAGTCTGGAAATCCTCGTCGAAATATTCCAAGTCCTTGCTCTTTGAGTGCAGCCAACCCGTGGTTGAGAGGCCACCTGAGGAGCGGTGCTGGCTTGTCGAACGGACAAAGCACGCCCCAGAAATCCTCGTCGAACCGGTTTTCTTGAGGCAGTTTGGAGTAAGCCGTTTCTGTCCAGTAGCTTGCGTTGAGTGTGTTGTTCTAGATGTCCAAAGAATGATGAGGATTCGAAATTAGACATCAGGTAAGGCGGCCACTTCCGTTCATTAATGTGTTGGGCTGCACGAAACAGTTGAGCTGAGTATGGAATCAAGGTTGTCTCTGGCCACCGGACGAAGCATCAGTGAGGGAACATTGGAACAACGTGAAATACTTGCGATTGAATCGATCCGATAGGGGACAAGAGGAATACAGGCACTGAAAAAATCTCACTCCGAATTCCCTGGGTTACCTATCGCTACCGGGCGATAGAAAGGCACTCACTGCTCGGATAGCGCCGTTCGAGGCAGACAGCCCTGTCACCCGGTTCGGGGCCATCGCCATCCCGATTGTTTTGTCAATCGATGACATATCCGCCTTCGTCAATTCCATTCTGGCCGAAGGGGTAGATCAATATTCCGTTGGGGATCATTTTGGTTTTGGACGTTTTTCCACTGCGAAACCAATCGGAAACCAGAGAATCAAACGTGCGGTTCCCGAGACAGTGATGGTCGATGGAAGGGCGATAATTGCCTTTCAGTTTATGAAAATGCTTGGATTGAATTCAGACTTTTGAAGAGACTATTCTTCCACCTTTGATGGTTCTGAATACAGTCAATCGGCCTCGAGAACGAAGTCGTAAATGAGCTTGAGATTGGACCAGATCGCACCTGGTCTTTTCGCTGATCTTTGCGACGGTCTCCTGCTCCATTTTCAGCAATTTGCGTTACTTGGGATTGTGTTCACGTCTGCTGGCAAAAATCATGAGACCGTTGCGTGAATCCGTCTTTGGGAAGAATCCTCAATCCAACATCTGTGTTTCGATCTTGCCATGAATTCCATTTGCTTGCTAATATCCGAGCTTGGATGCAAGGTTTATTTTTGCTTGTGGATGAGCCTGGCAGGGGGCAGATGAGTAGGGCATGCCTTCCGTGAGTTGGGCTACTGGCTTGTGTTTCGTTTTATCTGCCATCACCGGCTTGGTTGAAATAGGCCTTGAAATGGCTGCCTGAATCGGATGCAGGACAGGGTACAACAGAACCCTACTGCCTTGCTCCCATCGTTGAGATGCCAAAGCCAATCTCTGAACGCTAATTGTTGTATTCGAATCAATAACAGAATTGCCAAATGTCGTCCAAGGTTGTGCCAACATGTCTGTGACTCGTCAAGTCATTCACGTAGCCATCGGTTATCCCGGCAGACTTGTTGCTTACGGGGTCATGGCATTCGTGTTGGGACAGATGCTTTACGCTGCTGTATTGGACCAGGGTTGGGAGATCATTGGTCAGGAGGATGGGCTAGTTGAACGGACGCAAGCGGCTCTGGCGATGTTTGGAGCAGTTGCTTTCTTTGTCGCTGCTAAGAAATCAAGCTATGGTAAAGCAGGCTTGGTACTGTGCGGATCGTTGGCCGGATATGCTGCTGCACGTGAGTGTGATCAGTGGTTAGAAGCTCACCTGTTCAACGATGCTTACAAGTACTTGATCGGTTTGCCATTGCTGGCCATCACATTTGTGGTTGGCTGGAAACATCGCCGAACTGCACTGGCTGACTCGATTCCTTTGGCTCGTACTCCTGCGATCACGATGTTTGGTATCGCGGGAATCTATTTGTGCGCGGTTTGCCAAGTCTTTGACCGGCCGGAATTTTGGGCCGGAATTGCCGATCACGAGAATGTGTTAGCAATCAAAACGCTGGTAGAGGAGTTTGCAGAGATCTTTGGTTACCTGTTGATTGCTTTCGCTGGCGTGGAAGCTGTCACGGATGCCTGGACGCGGTATTCCTTCAGGAATGATCCATCCCTCTGGGACAGTGGTTTTTCCCAGGAGGAATCGCAGACCTCAGACCCTGAGATCACTTCTGGCTAGTTCTGGAATGATTGCCAGCAATGAATGATTGCCAGTATTCACAAGGGCTTCATCGCGGATTCAAATCGGATCACTCTGTGATTATTTGCTAGCGTTCATGATTGGGGAGCGAGGATCGCGGTGTTTTGACAGGTTTTCCCGGCAGCCACGTGGTTGAGATGTCCACCATGACTTGTCGGGTGCGTTGATCATCGTGACTCAACTGCCCTGATTCATCTTGAATTGCGAAACCTGTTTCCGTAGTCTCCGATGGCTTGAGACTACGTGAATGGATCATATCCCTGTAGCCAATAAACATTTCCTGTGCCATGACGACCACTTCGTTACCTGTGACCTCAAACAACGAACCGGCGACTGCTCCGCTGAAAGTGAACGTGTTAAAAACTCTGGGACATGGGCGTGCTGCGCGGGCTCAGGCAGTCGAAGCGTTTATGCCAGACGGTACGGTGATCCGTTGTGTGGAAAAGGTATTCGCACCGGGTCTGTTGACTCGAATCATTTACCGTCTTTCGTTTCAGTCTCCCTTTGCCTATCAAAGCAATCGTGATGCCATTCTGGCCTGCTTTTATCGGCGACGAGTAGCAGCAGCTGTGTTGGCCAATTCCAACATTGACGCGAAGATTGCCCGACCTCTCTACATTCGATTTGATGAGGATTCCAAGGCGTGGGTTTTGGCAGCGGAGTGGATTCAGGGCCGGGGTATCAAGCCTGCTCCTGCTGATGCGGCTGGGGTGCGAAGACGATTCTTGTGGTCCCGTGCAAAGCAGCAAACAACGGAACCCGCAGAGATTGATACGCTGGTTTCGACCATGCATGAGCTAGAGGCCATGCTGGACGTATGTGGATTGGTTGGTTCTGGTTGGCAGGTTGCCCCACGTGCATTAGTTTCGACGGCGAATCTGCTTCGAGTGGATGGGCGCTACACGATCATCGATCTGGAATCAGGAATTCCGGCGGTACTGGTTCCCCATTACCTGCTTGGAGGTTTCGTTCGTGCAGAACTCCCGCCATTTGACGATTTGGATGCTGGCAAGCTTCGGCAGTGGCAACAGGATCACCAGCGAGAGCTTACCTTTCGTATTGGTCCGGAGGCGGCGATTGATTTTGGGCAGGATGTTCAAAACCTGGTGGATCACACCCGCTGTTGGAAGGAATCAGAACTAGCATTCTTTCGACGGCCATGGCGCTTACTTCGCCGCGGTGGGATGCATGCGTATCAGAAGGAATGTATGAGGCGTTGGCAACAAAGCGGTACAGTCGACGCAGATACCAGCAAGGTACTGCCCCAAAAACCAATCCTAACGCGATTACTTTGGTATGTGGGTCTGTTGCCCTCTGTTGTGGGACGGTGTTGTTCTCGAGTTCTGGGAAATCGTGATTATCGACATGCAGTTAAACGGTGCATGACAGACCGTGCGATACGCGATGCTCATTGGAAACAATTGATTGACCGTCATCAGGAACGTTGGGTTGATGCAGGACGTTGCAGGTCGCAGGCAAGGTTGTCAAAAACCCGATTCCTGATGCATGCTGCTCTAGGCAGGGTCACTCCCGTGGGTCTTCATCGATTCCTGACGGACTCGATTCAAAGGCGGGATCATGCGGTCGGCTTCATGTTGCTGTTACTGAGTCCTCGATATCAATCATGGTTTGGACAGAGCCGGGTAGAAGCTTCCATCGAGCGTTGGGAGCAGGCCGGTCGAATCAGTGATTTTGAGGCAGAACAATTGCGTTCCGATTTGTCAGGCAGCGAAGTGCGCGCGTACACACGGGGATTTGGTATGCATCTAGCTCTCAAAGCCTTGGGGCCATTGATCGTGCCGATGAAATTCGGAGGGTTGGCTGCATTCATTGCGAGTGGGAATCCGTGGTTTCTGCTGCCGCTGATTTTTACACCACTTCTGCGGACGATCGTGACATTGGTCAATTGGTGGACCACTCGGCATGAGCACATTCCCCATGGCGAGGCTTTCGTGATGGGCTTGCTGCCGACACTTGGATCGTTGGCCTTTCCATTGCAGATGTTTTCTGCCAGACCGCACCTCTCAACCTTCATGATTCGTGATGGAGCATCGAAGTTGGGCCAGCGCGTCCCTGTTTATGGAGGAGGCGATTCACGCACTGAAATCGCGTTGATCCGTAGCACGGACTGGGTCGTAGCAATGATGGAAGTCCTGTCGCGAATCACTCAGCACTTTTGGCCGGTCAAGACCAGAACGGTGGATAGCCAGTCGATCAAAAGTGTCCAACTGAAACGAAGTCGTTGGGGACGTTGGATCGATCATAAGACAGCAGAGCACATGGCGCGGTCGGTCGAGGTGGAAACGCAAATACCCGCAAAAATGTCCAATGGTGTGTCTACCCAGAAGAAAATGGTTTCTTGAGAGGGAGTCGTGGTGCAGGCTTGTTGCGCTCCACGTTATTTCAGACTGGACAATCGATTCCACGGAAACAGCGTGGCTTCAAGTGCAAACTTGTCGCAGAGAAGCAAAGGCTTCAAGCCCAGCGAGCTGTTGGCGTGATCAGTGGATATTGTCGCAAGCGTCATTCAGCTGCATGTGGGTGTGCTCAATTCACTGCATGCCTCGAAGTTACCCTGTCCTCGTGCGGAACGAGCGGCTTACCATCTGTCACCGCGCGGGCCCGCGTGCATCATGTCGGATCTGGTAAAGAATCGAGGGTACTCCGCATCGATCCCCAACAAATCACGAGTCTGCAACACCCATACCCACAGGTCGCCGCTCACCTGTCTGCAATACGGGTGCGATGGCTACAGCACCGGTGCGATGTCTGCAGCCGATACTTCTTTTGTTCGCCGGGAATGGGAATCATGATATTTCTGATGAACACACCCTTGTAGATGATATTCGCACTGGCGGCTTCTGTTTCTCCGGGGCAAATCAACAACAATCCGAGCAGTGATGGCAACCCGATGAGTACCGGTGAATCTTATCAGCCTATCATTCACTATCGTGGTTATGATGCAGCAACATAGTTGTGACCTGTCCCCACGGACGAGCAGCATTGTTCGTAATCTCTGGAGCTAACGCCACCAAAAAGCCACCTCGCTAACTTAGACGGTCAAACTCAAGCGAGAGTCAGGGCGCTTAGGGGATGGAGTTCTAAAAATGAGGGTCATCTGCCACTTTGCAGCAAAGCCTTCGATAATGAAGGGAACTACGGCAAGCTCCTGTTCAAGTGGGAAGATAAGACGAACATCAGGTCATAAAAAGTACTCAGTGCTACTTCTCCAGCAAATTGTGGTCTTTCATTTACGATCTGGAAAGATACTCGTGCACGCGGAAAAAGATGTCGTATTGCCTGGTGCTAAACGCATGGACCTGAACCCTCTGCAACCAGAGGGCTGTGAATAGTGATGATCGCGGGGATCTTCACTTTGGTCCTCATGACGGCCAGACCATGTATCTCAGAGCGATCGATGGTGCGTCTTTGCTGTTCCTCCCTATTGAGGATGCTGCCCCCAATAGCTTGCAAAATGACTTGCAAAACTGAATCGAACGCAAAACACTTTGAAAATCAGGTCTTTGAACTCGAGATTTTTCGGCGGCTTTTTGGCCAATTTTATACGTTATGTTAATCGCTTGTTTTGTGGGTGGGAGAGAAAGAGAGACTGTGGAGTTCGGGCGGCTTGATTGAAGTTATCGTGTTGGAAGATTCGCCGTAGGTAAAGTCTTCAATTGAGCGTGAGACATCAAATGTTCGTGCGATTTGTGCTCAGCGTTCTGGGCTGACTTTCTCACTCTGTCCCAGACTAAGCGGATGCATGATGAATCAATAATCGACAAGCGAGCTCCACGATGAGAAAGATAGACGATACTCTGAAGAAACTGTTTATTCTGTGTGCGATGCTGTGCATCGGTGAGCTCAAGACGCAGGCCGAAGAGTTCAGTATTAGGATAATGTCTTACAATATCTATCGCGGCGGCACGATGCGTGGGGAACCGTTATCCCAGACCGCCAAGGTGATTCAGGAGGCAAAGGCAGATATTGTTGGCTTACAGGAGCCAAAGAGCCCGAGAGGTTTTACTACGGAGAGATTGGCAAACTTACTGGGCTGGAATCATTCTGCAAACATTAGAAAAGGGATTATTCTAACGCCGTATGAAATTGTCGAGAACTTCGACGGTGGCATCAAAGTGAAGCTGCCTTCGGGCCAGCACGCCTATGTATTCAGCCTGCACTTGCCATCGAATCCCTATCAACCCTACCAGCTTTTGGGCATTCGTCCGAAATGGCATAAGCACTGGGATACGCTCTTCATCAAGACCGAAGTCGAAGCGATTGAAGCAGCCCAGAAGGCACGTGGAGGGGAAATTTCAGGACTTCTCAGTCAGATACGTGATCTCCCCGACAAAGAGGCCTCTGTTTTTGTGGTCGGTGATTTCAACGAACCATCACACCTCGACTGGACCGAGGAAGCTGCTCTGGCTGGTCGACACCCGATGAAAGTGGAGTATCCCAACTCCAAGGCGATGTCCAAAGCCGGTTTTGCCGATGCTTATCGCACCGTCTATCCCGATGAGATGAAAAACCCGGGCTTCACCTGGTCACCCATGTACAAGACGGATGACCCGTCGACTCACCATGATCGAATCGACTTTGTGTACTTCAAAGGTAGAGGTGTAAAACTAGCTGGGGCCCAGATCGTCGGTGAAAATAAACAGAATGCAGATATCGTTGTGTCGCCTTATCCCTCAGACCACCGTGCAGTGGTTGCAGCGTTCATGCTTGTGAATCCAACCCGCCCCACCGAAAAGCGATCTCGCTAACTTAGGCGTTCCAAACCATGGGAGAGCAGAGCCGGCGGAGTTCGTCAACAGAAGCGTTTTGACCGATCAATAGGGGTCGGTGATAGGTGCAGCAGAGAGTCGCGTTAGACCAGCATTTGCCACAACCGTGGCGTCTTCCCTTACTTGCCAGACGAAATCAGCACTACACGAAAGCCGATGACGTAGCGGCGCGACGATGCCTCGTCCTTGCCTCGGAAAGCCGACCGACAATACTCGGCAGAGTCGCCCCAGCTGCCGCCACGCAGCACACGTCTTGAGCCAGATGTAGGACCAGTGGGGTCTCTCACGGAACCACGTCGATACTTGCCATGCCAATCTTGGCACCACTCCCAGACATTGCCATGCATGTCATAAAGCCCCCACGCATTTGGCTTTCTGCTATCAGATGTGTACTCGATGCTAGGGTGAGTCGTTTTCTCGGACTTCGCATGAAACCAAGCGTACTGTCCCAGCACTGCTCTATCATCACCAAAGCTGTAGTCCGTCGTCGTCCCAGCACGGCAGCAAAACTCCCACTCCGCTTCGGTCGGCAAACGATACACATTGCCTGCTACTTTCTCCGCTGGTAACTGACTTAATCGACGGCAATACATTACCGCATCAGCCCAAGTCACGTTCTCGACTGGATTGTCAGCACCTTTGTTTCTGCTCAGCTTGACACCCATTACCTTTTCATACTGTGCCTGAGTCACCTCATGAACGCCCATCTTGAACGGTTTTGTAAGCGTTAAATCCTGTGTTTCAACACCTTCGCCCATCGCGAACGTACCAGCCGGAATCAAATTGAAATCCATGCCAATGTCACTGGCTGATGTGGGCAATTCAACGGGTGCTTGGGTATAGATTGAAGCAGATGGCGCAGGTCCCCCACGATCGCATCCACGCATCACAACAATGGCGACACAAATAGTCAAAGATGTTAATCGATGCACACCTGATCCCGAGGTTAAAGATGGCTTGATCACAACAGGTATAATAAACATTCGTGACTCGTGGCAGATTGAGTTACCTTCGAGAGCGGATTACGTTAAACACAGGCCATGCCTTAAGGTCACACAGGTGCACACGGATGTAATCCACAGCTTCTCTTGCTATCTTTCAAAATAGAAGACACTTACAGAAGTTCGTAAGGACCTCTCAAAAGATCGAATGCAATACAGTTTGACGGGATGGACAGGATGAATTCAAAGATCACAAGCAGTTTTTTCGCAATGTTGCCACTCTTGGTAGTGCTCATGTCGACTGGCGCCTCCGAGGCAGAAACTCCGTCGCAAACGGCGAACATGTTGCCAAATGCGTCGTTCGAGAAGAGGTCGCAAGGCGGGGTTGAGGGGTGGTCTTCCCGTTCCTGGAACGGCGATTCGGATGGGATTTGGACAGTTGCCGCGGCTGGTCGAACGGGAGCTCACTCTGTTTCGATCGCTTCGGAAAAGGGGCTCGACGCGGCGTGGACCGCGACGGTGCGCGTGAAGCCGAAAACCTTCTACGAATTGTCGGGGTGGATTAAGACCGACAAACTTCAGGGTGCTATCGGCGCGCTGGTGAATATCCAGAACATGCCTAAAGTACGCACGCCGTCGGTAACGGGCACGAAGGATTGGACGCGCGTCGCGACCCTTTTTCAGACCGGTGCGACGAGGGAACTTGAAATCAACTGCCTCTTCGGCGGATGGGGCCGATCGACAGGCCGGGCTTGGTATGACGACGTAGCACTGGTGGAAGTAGCAGGCCCACGCGAGCAGACGATGACAAGTGCGACGGTCATCATTGACGTCGATGCCCCCTCCGTCGAGTACAACCCGATGATCTTTGGTGGCTTCATCGAACATCTTGGCAAGCAGATTTACGGCGGTTTCTTTGATCCGGGTTCGCCGCTGGCCGATGAGAAGGGGTTCCGCCTCGATGTGATCGAGGCGATCAAGGAATTGAAGATGCCCGTGATTCGCTGGCCCGGAGGATGCTTTGTCGACAGTTACCACTGGCAAAAGGGCGTTGGGAAGGATCGCCAGCCGTATGACGACGATCGGTGGGGAGTTGTTGAACCGAACACGTTCGGTACCCACGAGTTCATCGAGCTCTGCCGGCGAGTGGGGGCAGAACCTTATATTTGCCAGAACGGTCTTGCAGATACTCAGGAGATGGCCGACTGGGTTGCCTATTGCAACTCAACGACGGGCAAGTTTGCCGAAATGCGCAAAGTGAACGGTCACCCAGAGCCGTTTGACGTGAAGTTCTGGAGCGTCGGAAACGAAAGAAGCGGTAGGACTTATATTCACAAGGTTCGTGACGGTGCCAAGGCGATGCGGCAAGTCGATCCAAGCATCTTGGTAACCTGCTCTGGATCACACGGTCCGCAGGCCCATATTGATCCGTACCTTCTGGAAACTGCCGGCAAGTATCTGAGTCTTCTTTCGATTCATGAATATTGGGTTGCCAACTACCAGCGGCATCAGACTCCCGACTACCTGTCTTGCATGATGCTTTCCGAAAAGCCGGATGCTCATATCCGGGGCATTGTTGAGGCCTTTGATCAAGCCAATATGCAAGGCCAAATCAAGATTGCCTTTGACGAATGGAACTTGCGTTCATGGCACCACCCCGGTTTTTCAGGTCACAATGCCCGCAAAGTTGACCACAAGGACCCGGAGGTCATCGCGCTCATCAAGGCTCGCGACAAGAGCCTTCAGCCTTCTCTGTACACGATGGCTGATGCCTTGTTCTGCGCCTCGTTCTTCAACGCTTGCCTTCGCAGCGCAGAGGATGTGGAGATGGCGAATATCGCGTGTCTGGTCAACCAGACCGGGCCTCTCTATGCCCATCCGAACGGAATCGTCAAACGAACTCATTTCCATACCATGGCGATGTACGCCAATCTGCTGCAAAAACGCGTCGCCAAACTCGAACTGAAAGCGGGAAGCCTTCGCCACGGCAATCAAAGCGTTGGCGTAGTCGATGCGATCGCCACGGTGGATGAAACGGGTGAGAAGTGGTCGATCGCGATGGTCAACCGTCACCCATCCGATGCTGTCGCCTGTACAACCAAAATGGGAGAGACGCTACTTGATGGCACTTATAAGGCAACGATCCTCTCCGGTCATTCACCCGATGCCTACAACGACATCGAGCATCCCGATCGGGTAGTACCGAAGGAGGTCGAGCTGATCTTCAACAATGGTATCGTTGAGTTACCTCCTCACTCGTTGCTAATGATCCAATTGCAGGATCGGTCATGAGAAAACAAAACCGGGCGGGAGCCGTCGATCGACGTCGTTCAGCGGGCCCAGACGCTCTTGCAGCGCAATGGCTACACCGGCGGTCGGGTCGTTCGCAACAAGCATGTTGTGTCGCGGCTTTTCAGTAGGCTTTGTGACCACAGCTGAGAGTCAACTCGCGGTGCGTGGTCAAGCAGTGACCAGACGAAGCACGCCCAAAGTAACCCTCTTCGAACCAACTCTATTTCGCAACTTTGTCGCAAAGTTTTGTTTACTCAGAGTTATGGCGAGGGTGTTGCTTTCGGTGTCTGGTGGAACGAAGAGGATTCGAACTCTGTTGTGTGCTCCCCAACTTTTCCGACGGGTCACCCTGGCCCGCATGACGCAGATCATGTGGCTGACCAACTTGGCCCCTGAGATTCAGGAGGGCGATACTGTTTCTGCCGCGCGTCGAGTCGGGTCCGGACAGAGTGAAAGAGATCGATGTACGGCGGATCGCTGGGGTGATGGATTGGAGTGTGCAGCGGGGGCTTGGGAGGTACGGCCGATCAAGTCTCTATTACTCGCATTGGTGCAATTCTATGGGGGAGGTCACTTACCAGACGAAATCAGAACTACACGAAAGCCGATGACGTAGCGGCGCGACGATGGCTCGTCCCTGCCGCGGAACGCCGAACGCAAATACTCGGCAGAGTCGCCCCAACTGCCGCCACGCAGCACGCGTCTCGAGCCAGATGTAGGACCAGTGGGGTCTCTCACGGAACCACGTGGATACTTGCCATGCCAATCTTGGCACCACTCCCAGACATTGCCATGCATATCATAAAGCCCCCAAGCATTTGGCTTTCTGCTATCAGATGAGTACTCGATGCTAGGGTGAGTCGTTTTCTCGGAGTTCGCATGAAACCAAGCGTACTGTCCCAGCACTGATCTATCATCACCAAAGCTGTAGTCCGTCGTCGTCCCAGCACGGCAACAAAACTCCCACTCCGCTTCGGTTGGCAAACGATACACATTGCCTGCTGCTTTCTCCGCTGGTAAGGCTGATAACCTGCGGCAAAATGCACTTGCATCATCCCACGTGATGGAATCCGCAGGATTGACTGAGTGACCGTAGATTATAGCGCTGGTTGGATCAAAACAAATGCTGGGATTGACTCCCATCACCTTTTCATACTGTTCCTGAGTCACCTCACGAACGCCCATCTGGAATGGTTTTGTGAGCGTTACATTGTGTGCTTCATCACCTTCACCCATCGTAAACGTACCAGTGGGAATCAACTTGAACTTCATGCCAATGGAGTCGGCTGATTCGGGCAACGTAATAGGGGTTGGATTGTTAGTTTGGCTAGATGGACTCATGGCTACACGAAAGCCAATGGAGAGGGATCGCTTGTTGCTGCCCCCTTCAAAGCGGTTTGCCGACCGACAGGCCGCAGCTAAATTACCGAAACTGCCACCACGAAACACACGCATAGAGCCAGATGTAGGACCAGTGGGGTCGGTCGCAGCACCACTTGGGTACTCACCATACCAATCTTGACACAACTCCAGAACATTGCCGTGCATGTCATGCAACCCCCAATCATTGGGTAGCTTGATGCCCACGGGATGTGTCTTATAACCAGAGTTCTCATCGAACCAAGCGTAATCACCTAACCACGAGTCATTCTCTCCAAAACCGTACTTCGTTTTCGTTCCTGCACGGCACGCATACTCCCACTCCGCTTCGGTCGGCAAACGATACACATTACCTGCTGCTTTCTCCGCGGGTAAATGACTTAATCGGCGGCAATACATCACCGCATCAGCCCAACTCACGTTCTCGACTGGATTGTCAGCACCCTTGTTTTTGCTCGGTTTGACACCCATTACCTTTTCATACTGTGCTTGAGTCACCTCATGAACACCCATCTGAAATGGTTTCGTGAGCGTGACTTCTTGAGCATCAACACCTTCGCCCATCGCGAATTTACCGGCTGGAATCAAAGTGAACTCCATGCCAATGGCACTGGTTGATGCAGGCAATTTGATAGGTGCCAAGGTATAGATTGAAGCAGATGGCGCAGGTCGCCCACGATCGCATCCACACATCAAAATAATGGCGACACAAATAGTCAGAGATGTTAATCGATGCACATCTGATCCCGGGTTTGAAGATGGTTCAATCACAAGAAGCATAAAGATCACCCGCGACTCGCAGCAGACGTTTTTACCTTAGAGTGCGGATCGCGTTAAAAAGCTGGGCGAGAAAAACGACAACTTTGTCGAATTTCTTTTGCAGGCACGGCATGGTTACTCCTGTGCGGTGATTGTGAACCCAACAAGCTACCTGGTTCGGTACTTGCTGTGTTTTGAGAGTAGGTCTTGCAATCCTGGCAACTACCATTCCGCTATGCACTGCAATACGGCAGATCAGTTACCGACCCGATGCGTGAGGACTTCAATCACCTAGTACAACTCCGCTTACTTGCCAGACGAGGTCAGGATCACACGAAAGCCAAATTTGCAGTAGCGGTTCGCCTGGCGGAACCTGCTATCGTCCGCCGACGGACCATAAGCGGCGGATGATCGAGCTTACAGAGGTTGATTCGGCTTCGCGTCATCTGGAGTTTTTCACCGACGAGCATCCCGAATCTCACCCGCACCACCGGAAAGCGACATCGCTAACTTATGCGTTCCAAAATATGAGAGAGTCAGAGAGCAGAGCCAACGGAGTTCGCAAACGGACGCGGTTGGATAGATGAGCGGGAGCTCTCGCAGGTACAGCAGAGAGTCTCACCCAACCAGCCATCGCGACGTAAGTCATTGCCAGAAAGTACGTTATGTCGCGGCTTTTTGGACCGCGACAGAACCACAGTTGAGAGCCAGCTTGCGGTGCTTGGTCAAGCGGTGACCGGAGGAAGCACGCCCAGGAGGATTCGAACCTCCGACCTACGGATTAGAAGTCCGTTGCTCTATCCAGCTGAGCTATGAGCGCGTCGGGAAATAGTCTAACAACTAAGGACCGATTTCCGAACGCCCCTGTTCGGTTTTCTCTGGAACCTGTCTGGCGAACCAGATTAGTCTGACATCCTGCCAGAATGCATGGCACACCTGTACTCGTGCGTTCCCGACGATTTACAGCAGCTCCCGGGCAGCGATTTTTAATCGATCTGCCACTGCGTTTACTGTGGTTGTGGATCCTAAGGGCCAATGCGAACTGAAAAGCACTGCAGTGAAATCCCGGTTTGGTTGCTCATCCAAATGGCGAGGTGTGACAACTAAGTATCGATCGTCTCTTTAGCCAAAACTTCAGGATCAATCGGATTCTTGTCGCCATCGGCGGGTTCCTCTTTCGCGGGTTCCTTGTCGGCGGGTTCCTTGTCGGCGGGTTCCTTGTCGGCGGGTTCCTTGTCGGCGGGTTCCTTGTCGGCGGGTTCCTTGTCGGCGGGTGTGGGAACCTCGGGTTGTATTTCGGGTTTACCTTCAGTTTGGGATGGTTTGTTGAGGTTCAGCTTCCGCTCTATCTCAAGCAATGGGCGATTCATTATCTCTCTCTGAATTTTTAATTGATCTTCAAGCTGCTTCCGATGTTCTTTCGGTACATTATTTTTGATGGTCTCCTGCATTTGACGTAGTTGTGATTCCATCATGTCACGATGTCGTTTCAACATCTGAAGTTGCATGTCCTGCAAATTTTGGGGCGCACCGCCTTTGGGTGTAGCGGGATTTTGATTTGGGATTTTTGGTTGTGCGTTTTTTAATTGCAAAGGTATCCCGTTGCCTATCTGAATGTGGATTCCGCCGCCGACTTTCTGGTACTTCTGGTAGATCTGGTGAGTTTCTTTATCTTTCAATTTCATTTCGTCAACATTCTTGTAGGTCTTTGTCGTTGACTTTCCATTGGCATCTTTCTTTTCGACTTTGATGCCATCTTTATCTTCCGTGATGGCTGTTTTTTGCCCGTTCTTTTCAACTTGGATTTTGATTTTTCCATTATTGATCTGGAACTGCACACGCATCGCAGCTGCTTTGAGGTTGCCGGGTCGAATCATTAGGCGCCGGGCTTGTGGGTTCTGCGTTGATTGCGCATTTGCTTCATTGTTGAGAATGCCTTTTGCCGCTGATGAACTCGGGTTTTTGTCATCCGCTGAGATTTTTTCCAGTGCTTTTTTAGCCGCGATTTGCAAATCGCTATTGTTCTTGTTTTCCAAATGTTCCTTCAGGATCTGTAATGCTTGGCTCGCAGTCTCTCTTGTTCCGCTCTGGGTAACGCGACTCAGTGTTTCAATGGCCTGTTCACCGGCAGCTTTGAGCTTGCGTGCGGCTTGAATTCGATTGGTAAATCGGGGTGAACCCAACTCGTCGATTAGAACATCCAATAAAATTTGCGTTTCAGAGTTGGTTGGAGCTGCAGCATCAGCTGATTCTGTCTTCGGTTGCTCATTTTGCTCTTTCTGTTGCGCTATCGCAGCCGCACTGAGAATGAGTAAGATCGCTGGAACAAGGAGCAAGATGCGCATCTGATCACTCGTGGTTTTGGGTGTCGGGGCGGGGAGTCCGAAGATGTTCTCAGCGGGTGTGATGGCTTCATGGTGGCAGTGTTTGAGCCGACATGGCTCATGCCATAGGATGGTGCCCACTCCGTGAATTCCGCCATTGTATCGCCGACAGGATGAGCGTGGCGAGCCTTTTTATCGGTGATTTTTGAGTTGGGACAGCCAGGTTGGGCAGGTTCGATCTTAGGCTTGGGACTGGGAGCAGAAAGCTGCTGGTTCATGCCCTCTGCGTCACGGCGATGTTTGGATATGATGTTGCTCAGCGGCGGCTGATGGGAAGAGAGGTTCTGGCAGTCTCGTTTCAGGATGCTGGGTGCAGTCTCTTTTCAGGATGCTGGGTGCGGTCTCTTTTCAGGATGCTGGGTGCGTAGGTTGGATCGGGTTTTTCGAGACATTTTTGCGTGTTGCTTCAAGGCATGCCGCGAGCTTCAGGACAGACACCTGAACAGGAGATTACAGTGACTCAGTATCCATTTGATATCGCCAATTTTTCAACGCAACGATAACTGTCAAGTAAGATGAAAACAGACGAGCTACGAGAAAAATACCTTGAATTCTTCGAGACCAAGGGTTGTGTTCGCCGCCCCAGCGATGTGCTGGTTCCAGCGTGGGATCCGTCGGTGCTATTCACTCCTGCGGGGATGAATCAGTTCAAGGATCATTTTCTTGGCAAGGTCAAACTGGACTTTACTCGAGCGACGACATGCCAGAAGTGTCTACGAACTGGCGACATTGACAATGTGGGTCGTACGGCTTTCCATCACACATTCTTTGAGATGCTGGGCAACTTCAGTTTTGGTGATTACTTCAAAGAAGATACGATCCACTGGGCGTGGGAATTTCTGACTCACAAAAAGTGGTTGGGGATCAATCCTGAACAGTTGAGTGTGACAGTCTATAAAGACGATGACGAGGCTTATGGGATCTGGAAAGAGAAGATTGGTGTGCCGGATGTACGCATCACTCGGATGGATGAGGATGAGAATTTCTGGCCGGCATCTGCACCGAGCAAAGGTCCCGACGGTGTTTGTGGTCCTTGCAGCGAGATTTATTACCATCTGGAAGATGGCAGTGAGGTGGAAATATGGAACCTTGTTTTCACTCAGTTCAATCGAATCGGTGAACCACCGGAAAACCTGCACCCACTGCCTAGCAAGAACATCGATACAGGGATGGGCTTGGAGAGAACAGCCAGCGTGTTGCAAGGTGTGCCGACAAACTTTCACACAGATCATCTCTTCCCAATCGTTTTGGCTGCTTCTGAAGTTACTGGGCAGAAATACGAGTATGAGAGTGAGACAGGTCGTCGCTTGAGACGCATTACCGATCATGCACGAGCATCGGTATTTGCCATTCATGAGAATGTGTATCCTGGCCCCAAAGACGCGCGATATGTCATCAAGCGATTGATCCGTCGAGCTGTGCTCGATGGTTATCAAATGAACCTTCGAGAACCATTTGTCTACAAGTTGGTGGAGGCAGTGGTTGAAGCGTCAAAAAATCCTTATCCGGAACTTCAGCAGACGACTCAACGTGTCAGTGAAGTGATCGAAGCAGAAGAAAAAGCGTTCTTCGCAACGATCGATGGTGGGATGAAGCGGATCGATCAGTTGTTCACGCAGATGCGTGAGGAATCTGCGGTCATGGTCCCCGGAGACGCGGTTGCCGAATTGAACGCCACGTATGGCGTGCCACCAGAGTTGTTGCAGACGTTGAGTGCCGAAGAAAACTTTACCTTCGACTGGCACGGTTACCGAAAAGCGATGGACCAGCACGCGATTGACAGTGGAGCAGGTCAACGGGAGTTGTTCCAAACCGGACCACTGGAAACGTTGAAAGAAGCACTGCATGAGACGCCATTTCTCGGTTATGACGAGACTGAATCGACTGCCATCGTCAAAGGGATCATTTCAGGCGAGGGAGGGAAGGGCGAAGATGATGGCCAATTGCTGAGTCATCTCAACCGACCAGCTGATGCACTTGTCCGTCTCGTTTTGAACCATACACCCTTCTATGGAGAATCCGGCGGGCAGGTGGGTGACATTGGGGTGATCACCAATGATGACTTTGAGTTCGTTGTGACGGATACACAAAAGCATGCCGCCTTGATTGTGCATCACGGAAAATTGGTTCGTGGTGAAATCACCGAGGGTGTAGAGTGTCTGGCCAAAGTGGATGTACCACATCGCGATGCGCTGGCACGCGCCCACTCAGCGACTCACATTCTTCATCACGCACTGCACCAAAATGTAGGACGGCATGCAGAGCAGCAGGGAAGTAAAGTTGAAGCTGATCGTTTGCGATTTGATTTTACGAATCCCAAAGCCATTCCTGATGAAACGCTGGTGCAGATCGAAAAAGATGTACTCGCGTTGATCGGTGATGAACAGCCGATCTGTTGGAATACCGTGCCACTTGCTGAGGCACGAGAAACAGGTGCAATGATGTTATTTGGAGAAAAGTACCCCGATCCCTGTCGAATGGTGAGTATGGGTGACTTCAGCCATGAGTTGTGTGGTGGAACGCACTTGAGGAATACTTCACAGGTGAAGTCGTTCGAGGTTGTGGTGGAGGAGAGTGTGTCGACCGGTACGCGGCGGATCGAGGCCCTGACCGGTGCCCGAGCCGAAGAGCATCGTTCGGAAACTCGTCAGTTGTTGGACAGAGTGGCAGAGTCGTTGAAGTGTACTGCTGCTCATGCTCTCGCTGCGACCGTACAGCTGATGGGTGAGGTTCGGCGGCTTAAGAAAGACATTGCCGCTGGCAAGGCAGGGGAACACAGTGACCAATACCAGTTCAAAGGTGAAGGGCCCGTTGCTGATGTCGAGGACTACAATTCAGTACGTTCTGCCGTACGGGAGATCACCCGGCGTTTGAATGTGGCCATTTCTGATGTCGTTGAACGTTTGGAAGCGCTGTTGGGTGATCGTGATCGACTGGTAAAGGAACTGAAAGCAGCCACTGCGGGCGGCAAGTTGTCAGCTGATGACTTGATCGCTGCCAGCGAGAAAGTGGGGGATGCCTGCTTGATCGTCGCTGAGACTCCTGGTGCAAATCCAAATGTGATGCGAGGTTGGATTGATCAGATTCGTAAAAAGATCAACGCACCCACGGCAGTTTTGTTGGCTTCGGTACAAGGTGAGAAGGTATTGCTGGTGGGTGGCTTGAGCCGTGATTTGGTGGATCGCGGGCTCAAAGCAGGCGACTGGGTAGGCGCTGCTGCCAGAGCCGTTGGTGGCGGAGGAGGTGGTCGCCCTGATATGGCGCAGGCGGGCGGTAAAGATGCCAGTCAATTACCAGCCGCACTGCAGGCCGCACGAGAATCGATGAGGCAGCAGGTCTCGGAGTAAAGCCTGCCAATCCGCCTTGCAGAAGATACCTCTTGGAGGCATTGTTTTTCCAAAAAATTTGATGGAATGGTCATTTGCATGCAAAAGCAAATGCCCATTTTCATTGGGTTTCAACGCTCTTTCGAGAAACAGTCCCCAAGCGTTCCTAAATCAACATTGACACTTGGAACGAACCGTTGTTAATCGACAACAAGCGGTGGCGAGTGACGCTGCCTGACATGATGTAAATCAGACCTTCCAGCTTGGAGTTTCATCGTTGGTGAACGCTTTGCGGGAAACGTTCGCTGGCCTCCCAAATTGGTCGGAGCGTAATTCGCCGATTTCGACGGTTTCTGGGTCAATCGTCGCGGTTGGTGGCTCCACGTTGAAACTTCGTTGAGCATCAGGGCGCTGCTTCGGTGGCGCTCTGATGCCCGCATACAATTTGCATCTTGCGCCAGTTTGCGTTTGAATGGGCGCGGTTGATGCGGCGATGGGACCGTGCACTTCACGGTCGGGATTGTTTTTCGTAGCTACTTACACTGATGCGATTGGCCAATGGTCAGCGAGCAAGAGGATTCATCGGAGCTTGACAGTTCCTTGTCACAGGACGAAACCGATGCGCCTGTGGCAGCCAGTGTGCGCATCACAGCGCGAGACAGGCGTCGCCAAACGCTGTTATTTCTCTGCTTCGGGACCACCCTGATGGTGATCGGCGGGCTCTGGTGGTACGACTATTTTGAAATACCAGTGATTGTGCAGGAACCCGTTGATCCGCCTGGTGTACGATTCGAAAAGCTGTACCAAGCTGCACTGGAAGGCGACGATACAACGTTTCACGCGGCAGGTTTTCCTGTCGATGATAGCATGGTGTCACGAATCGGCGAACTGAAGACGCTTGACACTCTTATCATCGATGAGGGTATCGTGACCGATGATACGATTGACTTGGTCGCACAGTTGCCAAAATTACGACACTTGCGCCTTCGATTATCTCCCATTGGTGACGCGGGTTTGCGGCAGTTGACGAACTGCAAAGAATTATGGTTTCTCAATTTGCCTCATTCGTCGTGCACGGCAGCCGGCGTGGCATCCTTGAAATCGCTGAAAAATTTACGACAGCTCCGACTGGGTTCGAAAGAGTTGGATAACCAAGTCACGAATTCGCTTACGCAGATTCTCTCATTACGAGGTATCCATCTCATTGGCGTTCCGATCACTGATGAGGGCTTGAAAAAAATCGCAGCGATGCCGTATTTGGAATCTTTGTATTTGGATGACTCAGCTGTTACTGAGGCAGGCTGGGCATGGCTGTTTCGCGAACATCCCCACTTGCATGTCCATATCGATCAATACCATCACGATCGAGATCCCAAGGCCCATGATCATCACGACTAAACCATGATCATCACGACTAAACCATGGTGCAGGTTGTGCCATGAGCTTGCATGGCAGGTCTGATGCGGTGTTCAACTTTGAGTTGATGCGGTTTTCAACTTTGAGTGGCCAATATTCAGGTTTCTGATATTGCTCGGTCCGTTGAGTATTTCTGCTGGTGATCCGCTACTGAACGGACTGGTGTTGATCCGTTAGAATCTCCCGCGAACGAATGCTGCTTCCTGTTGTCATCAGGACGTGGGGAAATTGAATAAGCGACCCGTGAACAGTTGGATTTTGAATTATGCCGTCGGTATTAGCGATTGCTGCTCACCCGGATGACATCGAGTTTTTGTACGCTGGCACGATGTTGCAACTTGCGAGGCGTGGTTGGGATTTGCACTACATGAATCTCTGTGATGGTTCACGCGGCAGCACCACCATGGGGCAGCAGGAGTGTGCAGAAACACGACTCTTGGAGGCAAAACATGCGTGTGAGGTGATGGGCGCCCAGTTTTATCCTCCCATCTATGCGGACATGGAAGCCTGCTATACGACAGAGAATTTGAAAAAAGTTACGGCAGTTGTGAGGCAGTCCAAGCCAAGCATTGTTCTGGCTCATGCTCCCAGCGATTACATGGAAGACCATGAAGTCGCGTGTCGACTGGCGGTGAGTGCTGCCTTTTCCCACGGGATGCCAAATTTAGTCAGTGAACCACCGGTCGATGTCTTCATGGAACCTGTCACGGTTTACCATGCTCAGCCAATTGGAAATCGTGTGCCGACTGGCGAAGTGGTGCATCCTCATTTTTACGTTGATATCAGCAATGTGATTGAACAAAAAGTTGACGCTTTGGCTTGTCACGCCAGTCAGAAACAATGGCTGGACGAGAGTCAGGGGCAAGACAGCTATTTGCAGACGATGCGAGAGATGAGCCGTGAGGTCGGCACGATGAGTGGAAAGTACACCTATGCCGAAGGTTGGCGGCGGCGTCTGCACTGGGGCTTTTGTGGGCCAGAAGATGATCCGCTTCGGCACGCACTGGAAGACTTGATCAAACAACCCAGCTAATTCAACTGCAGCCAGTCGGTTCTTCACGCGTTGACCGAGCTGTATCGATTTGACCGAGCTGTGCCAGTTTGACCGTCGCTTACCAGTCAAGTTCGGCAGGGATGGGATCGTAGCGTTCCGGTTCCAAGCGGATCTGGGAAAAACTCAGATCGACAACGCGAACCTGGTGCACGGTGTCTGTCGGTGCACGGTGTCTGTCGGTGCACGGTGTCTGTCGGTGCACGGTGTCTGTCGGTGCACGGTGTGGAAAGGTTCACCAAGACATGGTCTTGCCCACTTGCTTGACCATGAGTTCCAAATCTGCTGGTATTATTCCAATCGATCGAGTTGTAGATCCGTCAGTCCCAGCACAGTGAGTCGGGAAGTTGATTCAGGTTGCGGGCTTCTCCTGCGGTGACGACCAACATGTCTTCGACTCGAACCCCACCGACGTTGCGCCCGTAGAGTCCGGGCTCAATTGTGAATACTTCATCCTCAAGGATTTCCCCTCCACCGTGGTCGAGCAGAATGGGCTCATGCACATCCAATCCAATGCCATGACCCGTACCGTGTTGGATGCTGGGTTCATCGGTGATGGTTCCACGTGAGCAGGGGTAGCCGTGAGCAATGAGAACATTTTCTGATGCTTTATGAACGGCGTCAGCGGTGTTTCCGGTGGTCAGTGCAGCGGCGGAGGCCAGTCTGGCTTCGACGACTGCCGCATGCATGGCTTTCACGACATCTGAGGGTTGTCCGTGCACGACGGTTCGCGTGCAGTCACCCCAGTAGCGGGATGAATCATCTCGTGGAAACAGATCAACAACGACGGGTAGCTCTGTGTAGAGAGGGCCATCGCCAGCATGATGGCAGTCCGCTACGTGTGGCGCGGTAGCAACGATGGCTCCATGTCCCATACTGAATCCACGTTTCATGAATTCGATTGCCGCTCGTGCTCTGACGCTTTGGCTGGTGAGTGGTTCTCCCTGGAATTTCAGGGAACCATCTGCCGAGGCGTCTGCTCGTGCGATCATTTCGCACATCATTCGCATCACTTCTTCGGTGACTTTTTGTGCCGCTGCCAAGGCATCCAATTCCTGATGCGTTTTCTGTCTCCTGTCCAAGACTCCATATTCGTCATCATAGAGCACATTGATTTCGGCTTGAATCAGATGCCACGCGAAGATGTAAGGCAGCGAACGATCGGCATAGACTTCTTCGACTTTGGCAGACCGGAGCAGCTGTGCGGCTGCTTCTGCCGTGGCGGTTTCGCGATCTGCGCTGAGCCCAGCAGCGGGTGGGTGTTCTGCGGGGCAGGTCACGTCATCGGCATGGCTGTGCTGTCGAACCCGTTCCATTTCAAGATCACGAACCAGAGCGATCCGTTTGTTATCCAGTTCAACCCAAGCGGCGGGGTCTCCGAGCGGGACGCCGATTCGTTTGAAGAGAGAAGCATTTTTATCTGCCGAACCAGCCATGATTCGGGCACTTGCGGGAGCGTGTCTCATTTTCGGCTTTCTCTGGAGATCCTGTCAAAGTTCCGTGAACATATCGTCAGTCAGTGGCCACAATTTTTCAAGCCGCCGGATAGATCCACGCGAACAGCATTGTAAAGAAAAGGGCTGAAAAACCCATCGCAATGCTCATCGGTGAGATCACGCGTAGGCCTTCAGATTCGGTCATGCCGCTCATTTTCGTGATGACCCAGAAGGCACTGTCCGTCATCCACGAAATCGGTTTGCTGCCCGCACCAATCGCCATCGCGATGTAGACCGGATGGAAGGGAAGCGATTCGGCACTTGCAAAACCTTGCAGAATACCAGCAGCTGTGATCATGGCAACAGTCGCTGATCCTTGGAGCGTGCGAACGGCGGCTGTGACGACAAACGCCAGTGGCAGCAAGAGTAAGCCGGGGACAGCACCTGTCAGGGATTCCACGGCTGGGCCGATGCCGGCTTGTTTCAGCATCACGCCAAAAGCACCTCCAGCAGCGGTAATCAAAATGATGTTGCCAGCCGATGCCAAAGATCGCGTGACCAAAGTGGTACGCAGTGCTTCAGGACAGTACGCTCGCAGGGAAAGAGCGAGCACAACACCGATCCCCAATGCGATGTTCTTATTACCCATTCCAGCCAGAATGTCGGTCCAGACACCTTGTTCAATACCGGCAACATTCTGTTTGACCAGATAATCGGTCAAAGAGCCCAAAGCGATCAAAATGACTGGGATGGTGATGGGCAACAAAGCGCGGATCAATGGCGGTGATTCGTCCAACGGGAGGGCAGGAGCTACTGAATCAGAGTCGCAGGAGGTTGGGGAATGTTTCGATCCTCGGTCGGCAGTGCTCTGGGTGTCTCCGGATATCATCTCTTCCGACCCCTCAAACCGGAGTGGGACTTCGACACAACGATTGATCACTCGGGCAACCAGCAGCGAAACGACACTACTACAGGCACCAATCACCAAGCCCGCCATCATCATATTTGCAATGCTGACGTCTTCGAACTGTTCTGCTACCAACAAAGGACCGGGGGTGGGCGGGACTAGCGAGTGGGCGATCGAGCCTCCCGCCAGAATCGCAAGGATGAAAAGCACGTAGTTCTTACCGATGCGTTCCCGGAGGGAGCGGGCCAGCGGGACCATGAGGTAAAACACGGTGTCAAAAAATACAGGGATTCCGAGTAGGAATGAGCTCGCCGCGAGGGCCTCGGGGGCCCGTTTCGGTCCCGTCAATTTGAGCAACCGGTCGACGATTACCGCTGCCGCTTTGGATTCCAGCAGGCATTGACCGATGATGCTTGCCAGAGCGATCAGGATCCCAATTTTGCCAACGGTGTGGCCAAACGCCACAGTCAGTCGAGCGGGGGCAGTGATCAACGCTGATTGAGATTGCAGCTTCTGCGCTTCCGGAGCCGTCATCTTGCCGCTTGAAACCTCTCCGTTGGTATAATTTTCAACGGCTTGATCGCCGGTCAGGGCCGCTACCAGCAGTCCTGCCAGCAGCAGCGTCAGAAAGGCATGTAGCCGGAACACTAGAATGCTGATGAGGACGACCGCTACCGCCAGCAGTACAAGGATCCAGATATTCATTGCCGCAGTTCCTGGTTGCAATCTCTCGACGGGAAACCCGTCTGGGTGTTCGGGTTACGTAATCTGAGATTACGTATTCTGAGCTTCTGCAGAACGGTATGTTCCCACATCGTTGTGATGCATTACGCTACCATCTGCGGCGGGCGTACGGTTGGAGTTCCCATTCGGCGGTCCGTCCCACGCAATCGTTTTAAACGTTTTTTCCAGACTTCGGATCACGAGTTCCGAGCCAGGAAAGGGTCTCCGGGCGTACCGGATCGTTGTTTGTACGGTTTTTTTACGGTTGCATGGTAGTGGATACATACCCCGTGAGCACCCTGAGATGAGCGCGCAAGCGACTTCCGAAACCAACTTTTTTTTCCGCCATGAGTTTCTCATTCGGCGGGTGCATTCCCTGCTGGGCATTGTTCCGCTGGGTCTGTACATGACAGTGCATCTCGCGACCAACGCGAGCCTGCTCAACGGGACCCAAACATTCCAGCGAGCAGTTTTCCTGATCCACAGCCCGGGAAAATTGCTACCGCTAATCGAGTGGGGGCTGATTTTTATGCCCTTGATTTTCCATGCCGTGATCGGCGTCTGGATCGCCAAGTCGGGTAAATCCAACAGTAGCCAGTACCAATTTCGCAGTAATAAGCGGTACACGTGGCAACGCTGGACCGGGTTCATGGCCCTGGTTTACCTGTTTTTCCACATCCTGCATCTGCATGGATGGTTTCATATCGCCGCTTGGGAGGCAATGATTCGGCCCCTCGGGTTTGGTGTTTTCCGACCCTTCAATGCCGCAAGTTCGCTGGTGCGGGCGATGCAGGAGTGGAGCATTGTTTGGCCAGCGTTTTATCTGGTGGGGATGTTGGCGTGCGTCTACCATTTGGCGAATGGGTTGTGGACAGCAGGCATCACATGGGGACTTTGGATCTCGCCGACTGCCCAAGCCCGAGCTTCGAAGCTGTGCACGGTCATTGGTTGTGGACTGGCTGTTCTGGGAATCAGTGCCTGGTGGGCTGCTGTTTCCCCAAGCGAGCAAACGACGGTTGATATGGAGCAGGTGGAAGATCGGATGTACAACGCAGCGGTCGAATCTGGGATGGTCACCCCCAATGTGGAAAAACGCTCGGAGTCGGTGGTTGAAACAGCCGAAGTTGCTACTAGCGAGTGACTCGGAACAGCGAGTTTTCCTGAGAAGCTGATTTACAGAGAAAGTAACAACAGAGACAACAACGGTAAGAGTTATGGCACAGCATCGCGTGGTAGTTGTTGGTGGCGGTTTAGCAGGTCTGGCGTCGACGATGAAACTCGCCGAACTAGGTGTGCAGGTGGATCTGCTCAGTTTGACGCCCGTCAAAAGGTCGCACAGCGTGTGTGCCCAAGGTGGTATCAACAGTTGCAACGACCAGACCCGGCAGCTGGGTGACGATGAGTGGAAACACTTTGACGATACCGTTTATGGAGGCGACTTTCTCAATCACCAGCCACCCGTGAAAGAAATGGCTTTTTGGGCGCCCAAGGTGATCGATTTGATGGATCGGTTGGGGGTGCCTTTCAACCGAACTGGGGAAGGATTCATTGATCGTCGACGTTTCGGTGGCACACTCTACAAGCGGACCGCGTTTGCTGGTGCAACAACGGGGCAGCAACTGTTGTACGCTTTAGACGAGCAGGTTCGCAGGCAGGAGAGTCAGGGCCGCGTCAACAAGTACGAGTTCTGGGACTTTTTGGGACCAATGTTGGACGAGTCAGGGCGATGCCGAGGTGTGGTCGCTCAAGACATGGTGTCCATGGAGATGAGGGCATTCCCCGCAGACGCTGTTGTGGTTGCTACTGGCGGCTGTGGACTCGTCTATGGACGCAGCACCATGAGTGTATTCTGTACCGGTAGCGCCTCGAGCCGGTGCTTTCAGGCTGGTGCGAATTATGGCAACGGAGAGTTCATACAGGTCCATCCCACTGCGATCCCGGGTAGTGATAAACTGCGGCTCATGAGTGAGTCAGCACGTGGGGAAGGGGGACGTGTGTGGGTTCCAAAGAAGCCGCAGGACATGCGCACGCCGCGGGACATCCCGGAGGCTGAGCGCTACTACTTTCTCGAAGAGCGGTACCCGGAATATGGGAACCTCGTACCACGCGATATTGCGACGCGTGAGATTTTTGACATCTGCGTCAATGACGGGTTGAGCATTGATAGAGAACGCATGAGTGTTTATCTGGATCTGACTCACATTCCGAAGGCGGAACTGGATCGTAAGCTCGGTGGGATCCTTGAAATCTACGAGAAGTTCCAAGGTGTTGATCCACGGCTTGAGCCGATGCGTATTTTCCCTGCCGTTCACTACAGCATGGGCGGTTTGTGGGCTGATTATGCCAAGAACGCTGACGGTGGTTTGCTGGCGGGTGCACCGCAGAATCACATGACCAGCATTGAGGGTCTGTATGCGATCGGTGAATGTGATTATCACTATCACGGTGCGAACCGGTTGGGGGCCAACTCTTTGCTCTCGTGCATCTTTACCGGGCTGTTCACTGGCTCGTCGATCCTCAATTTTGCGAAGGACCAGTCTTCGGGGCACGCTGATGTACCAAGTTCGCTCAAGGATGCGGCGATCAAGACACAGCAGGATCGACACAATCAGCTCTTGAACGGTGACTCGAATAATGATGAGAATCCTTACCTCATCCATCAGGAACTCGGCGATGTAATGACCCGTGTTGCCACGGTTGTTCGACGTAATGATCAGCTGACGGAGGCCATTGGCAAGGTCAACGACCTGCACGAGCGGGCAATGCGAGTCAGCCTCTCGGATACCGGGAACTGGTCGAATCAGAATGTGATTTTTGCAAAGTCAGTGCAGGATATGTTCCCAATCGCCAAAACAATCCTGCAGGGTGCGTTGCAGCGTGACGAATGTCGGGGAGCCCACTACAAGCCGGACTTCGAAAAACCATCTCTGACTGCTGAGGACCCAGTTGAGCGTCGGCACCAAGCGGAGAAATGGTGCGATGATTTCGCAGAGAATAATCGCAAGTACTTGAAAAGCACGGTGGCGAGTTGGACCACCGGCCAGGCGATGCCAAGTTTGGCGTACGAAGAAGTCGATACCTCGTTGATCCCACCTCGGCCACGGCTGTACGGTTTGGTCGGCGCTGAGGTCATCGAACAGGTTTGGAGCGAACGAGCCGCTGTCGCCAGTGGTGAAGCGACGGTTGCTGCGAGCTGAGGCAGGTCAACAGATTTATGAAGTAGAATTGAGAAGCGGATGAGCGCAGCAACTTCCGCCACTGGCATCAGATGCCAGTGAAAAGCTTTGCTGCAACGGAATGATCAGATTCACTACCAGATTTAGCAGGATCGAAGGATGATTGCCCTCGAACCAAGTCAGAAACGCCCGGAATTCATCAACGTTCGTGTTCGTCGCCAGGACGGGCCGGGGATGGAGCCTTACTGGGAACATCATAAACTTGCCTATGAACCCGAATTGAACGTGATCTCGCTGCTCCAGCGGATCGCTGCTCAGGCGAAAAATACCGAGGGTAAAAGGGTACCGCCCGTGTCCTGGGATTGTGGCTGTCTGGAAGAGGTTTGTGGGTCTTGCACGATGCAAATCAATGGCCGTGTACGCCAGAGTTGCAGCGCGCTGGTTGATCGACTGTTGGCCGACAATCCAGAAGAGGTTGTACTTGAGCCGATGAACAAGTTCCCCGTCGTGCGTGACCTCGTCGTCGATCGGCAAAGACTGTTCCGTGGTCTCGAACGGGTCAAAGCCTGGGTGCCAGTTGACAGCTACTACAACATGGGTTCCGGTGAACGGCAACTACGTGCCACGCAGGAACAAAATTACCCCTTGAGTCAGTGCATGAGCTGTGGTTGCTGTGCTGACGCGTGCCCGCAATACCAGAAAGTTGAAGTGACGCGGAATCCGGGCGAGTCGGCTGAGGCATTTGAGGAGCGGAAGCTTGAGGCGTACGACGAAGCGTTCGTCGGTCCTCATGCGATTTCGCAGGCAATGCTTTTCAATAACCATCCCACCGGAAAGGCGCTCGCGTCGGAGCGAATGGACGCCATGATGGGTCCAGGTGGAATTCAGGCATGCGGAAATGCTCAGAATTGTGTTGCGGTATGTCCGAAGGAAATTCCACTCACGACTTCCATTGCGCGAGCAGGGCGCGCTGCGACCGTCCATATGGTCAAGAAGTGGTTTGAGAAATAGTCTGTTTTCACTGCTTTCTGAGGTATTGTGAAATAGGGACGCAAACCCGTAATTCGGCTTGTGATTGCCGGTGGGCGATCCCAAGGCCCGCCTGGGGGCTGGATCAGGTGATGAACGCCTTGGGTGACATGGGGCGAACTGATGCTGGGCAAACTGATGCTGGGCGGTTCAGGTAACCGAACTGAGCGTCTGGGCGCCGTGGATCATTAATTTCTTGTGATCTCTCACAACGCGCATGAACTCGTCCTCGTGCACGGGCTTGCCAATGAGGTCGTGAACTTTCAGTTCATTGCATCGTTCGAGAAGTTTCGGGTCGTTGGACGCGGTCAGAACGACGGTGGTTGGCCGCTTTGCCGGTTCCCATTCTGATAATGTTTCCAGTACATCCAACCCGCACCCGTCTGGCAGCATCATGTCGAGTAGCAGCAGGTCAGGTCGGGGAGCTCTTGCAAAAATGCCTTCGCGATTCAAAAAGCGAATTGCTTCATTGACTGTTCGGACCAGCGTCAGGCGGTGATACACCTGGCTGCGTCGAACAGCAAAAATGGTGACGCGAGCATCTGTCAGTCCATCCTCGACCAACAGGATCTCCATGGGTTTTGTTTTGGTGTCTCCGATCATTCCATTTTCTCTTCCTGCTTCTTGGCAGACCACAAACCATTCTTGATTGGGACAATCACGATTTCCGGGGGGGACTTGTGATTGAAACGCCTCGCTAGCGTAAACCAAATGACTGATCGATCAAATCATTTTCTGCCTGTTCATGATCACGGAGTCGTTGGCTGAACTGCGACGTATCACCGATCAGGACCGTTAATTGTTCCATTTCAACGCCACGGTATTGTAACTCTTCGGCAGCTTCAGCAAGTTCGGTGATTGCACCATAAAGAGCGTTATGTTCGGCCTTTGTGCTTTGCGCCGCTTCGCTTAAATCTTGCAGCAGGGATTCACTGACTTCCACGTATCCGTAAGATTCCTCCAATGCAAATTGCAGTGCCAACTCCACTCGCAATGCGTTGAGTACTTTTGTTAGTTGTCGTGAGACTTGCAGGCTGTTCTCTTTGCTGCTGCATACCTGATGCATTTGTTGCATCGCATTTGTGAGACTGGGATTACCATCCTTGATCTCTTGCATGAACGCAGAGTTTACTGCCAGCAGCTTGGTCGACGTTGCTGTGGTGACCATCATCATTGCCTCCAGAAAGTTGCGAATAGCGAGGCTTCTTTTGCGGCACTCAGGTTAGCGTTTGCTCGATAGGCAAGTCAAGCAAATCCAGCGTGACTGGAGAGTTTCGACATTTTATCCCCACAAGGGGCGATCAGAGGCGATTATCAGACAGATTCATTAACGCCGAAAAAAACCATATTTGACAATGCATCGAAGTGCACTGAGCCCATCTTTCCAGCCAATCTTTTTTCCCTCGTCGTACCAACGATGGCGATAACGAATGGGGCGTTCAGTGAAGGTGAGACCCTTTCGGACCCAGCGTGCTGTCAATTCGATTTCGATTCCGAATCGTGGCTCGCGAAGTTTGTCGGCTATCGCTTCAAAATTTTCCCGAGTCGACATTTTGTAACAGGTTTCAACATCACTGAGCCGAATTCCAATTCCGATGCTTGCCAGCAGGCTGATGCCATGATTGACCGTTTGGTGCCACCACGGCGAGAGTTGGCGATCACAGTGCCCATATCGAGTGCCGTAGACCACATCTGCTTCGCCCGCGAGAAGTGGCTGCAAAAGAAAACGAAAGTCGTTGGGGTCATATTCCTGATCGGCGTCTTGGATGACAACGATTTGGCCTGTTGCCATACCAATGCCTGTCCGGATTGCAGCACCCTTCCCGCGATTAACGCGATGGTGGCAGACCTTCACACCCTCCGCGGGCAGGAGTTCGTCGAGTGCTTCGGAGGTTCCATCGGTGCTTCCATCATCCACCATGATGATTTCCATGGGGATCCCCGTTTGTCGGAGTCGCTCAACCACCCCGCCGACGGTCCCATTCTCATTGTAAATGGGGACAATCACCGATAGCACGAAGCCATCAGGCAGCGTGAAAATTGATAATTGACGGCAGACGGATTTCCCCAACAGGGATTCCATCTCACTGACGTAGCTACTTGACCAAAGACGCCTCGGATCATCTGCTGCGGAGCTGTCGTTGCAAGCTATCTCGTCAGTCAAAATGGTGTCGCTGGAAGCAGGAGAACGATGGGTCGAATCAGGACGCAATGGCACTGTCAACTAGAGCGCGTCTATCCGTTGCTGATTAAAAAACTCTTACAAAAACTTTACACCATGTCATCCAGTTTTTCATTGGCTTTCCGAGGTGTCAGCAAACAAAAACAATTTCCTTGTGTACTTTGTTGTTGACAATGCGTTAGAGCAACGCCAAATTTTGGGCCTAATGATTGAGTGTTCAACGATCTGTGGTGTCTGACTGCATCCAAGTTTGACGCGAAATATTCTTTCTTTTCCAGAGGAATGTTCTGATGCGTATTCCGACGAATAACGTCTTCGTAAGGGCTCTCGGGATCTTGTCGATAACACTTTGTCCGGGTGATGCCTGACCGAATGCATGTCTTGATGACAGACTTGGTCATCCAACCCGCGTGCACGCAGATCACGATTCTGAACTCAACGCACGCTACCAAACCATCGAGCTGATTAAATGAATTAGTGGCTCATTGGAGTA
>PKCN01000006.1 GCA_002862205.1 Planctomycetaceae bacterium
TGTGACCAAAGTGTGTGTTGCCAGATGGCCAGGTGGCCTTGCAGTACCGAACTTATATTGCGAAGCCGAAAAGTGTGCAGATAGCAATCAAAAAAAGAGTTGGTATTCGCAGAAGCTACCAAGAGAGCGTCAGGACCCGATTCACCGCACCGGATCAGCAACCGTGCAGTCTGGAATGCGACAACGAAACAGGTGCGTCAGCACGATGCTTTCAGGATTCACTGACCGAACACAAAGCGGTTCAGCCTACCTTCATTTTTGGGTGTGACGGGTGCCACAAAACTGTTTCAAGCACCTGGGGAGACAAACGTATCTGATCCACTTCTGGATCACAGACAGGACGCACCACTGTGGCTTCTCCCAAACCCAAATCGATTCGCTGCCCCTCGGTGCTCTGCAGCACAGGATCTGCGAAACCTGTGCGTGGTCGTCGGATCACCCGAGCCATTTCGCCTGACGCCAATTCAACAATACTGCCCAAGGGATACAGGCTTTCCATGTGCAGAAATGCTTTGATCACACGTGGGTCAAACAATCCACGCCCAGCCTGATGCAACAGTAAGCCCAACGCATCGTGTGGAATGATGCCCCGCCGTTCATTGGTTGGAAAGATCAACTGAAGATAGGAATCGACCACATTCAAGATGCGAGCGTAGTTGTGAATACGATGGGATTTCACGCCACGGGGATAACCACTGCCATCAAATTGCTCATGCACCTGTTCCATGGCAATCTGAATCCCTTCTGAGATTTGCGGTACTTCCGCGACACACGATACAGAAACAATTGGATGCTTCCGATATTCCCACAACTCCTCCTCATTCATCAGCTCGACTGGCTTACGCAGGGCTGGCCCCATGAGATTAAAACCGATGTCATGGAGCAGGGCAGTCAGTCCCAATTCCAGAATTTGCTGGCCAGTCAGCCCCATTTCAGTGGCAACCGCCATTCCGAGCACCGCCATCCGAATGGACCGGTCATCAACATCACAAGAAGCAACCGCTGCGCCGACCTCGCCAATGGTTTGATCATGATCCTCGATCATGGAGCGAGCATAGTTGTTGGCGACTTCAACAAATCCATCCGTGGTCAGCACCACATTATCGCTCAACTGCTCACGCAACACTTCAAAGTGTGCTTTGGCGAGCATCTTGACGGTTTCGAGTTCCAGAGAACGTGTTTCGCTCAAACCCTCCGCATGACAGTCGACCAGGAGATCCTTGACAGGAGTCGCCTTCGCAATGCGTTTTTTCCGGTCACTCTCACGAGTTAATGCAACGGGCGCAGCATCCTCAACGCAAATCGTTTCCACATCGCGAGCATCGATTCTCAGCTCTGCAATTTCGCGTTCACGCAGGTTCCTGATCACATCGGCAGTGATGCTGGCGTTTGCCCCCAGCAACAACAATCCCCGACGATCCTCGACCGGGTGTTTGCAAACCGCGCCAACGCACAGCTCATCCAATGTGATTCCAACGATACCCTGCGACATCTGCCCCACACGCAAAGAAGAGTACAGCCCACTGCCACGTCGGCTTTCATTAGAACCATAGGGCGAAAAGTGAGCATTTACAAACATGCATGTGACATCTCTGCACCCCTCCATGCGAATAAGCAGTACTTGTCGTACAGGTAGTGACGATAAATCCGGTTATCAGGCGAGCAAGTGCTGCGGTGGGGTTTGAACCACCGCAAGTCCTGCATCTACAGCGAACCCAACAGCTTCCTTACAATTGCCGTTTCCAACTGCAGTGCGGCGGCGTTACCCAAAAGCTCGCCATTCCAACAAGGACAATCCAATGAGCCACTCAGATGTCGTGATCGTCGGAGGAGGCATAGTGGGTCTTGCCACGGCCTTGAAACTGAGAAAGCGATCCCCTGAGCTCTGCGTTCATTTGATTGAAGCTGAATCGGACGTCGCTCAGCACCAGTCTGGTCACAATTCAGGGGTGCTCCATTCGGGTATTTATTACAAACCGGGCTCCAGGAAAGCAATTTGCTGCCGCACCGGCAAACAGGAGATGGAGGATTTCTGTACCGAACATTCCCTTGCCTGGGACAGATGTGGCAAGGTCATTGTCGCTACCAATGAGGCCGAGCTAACACGACTGGACCAAATCGCAGAGCGAGCACAACTCAACGGGGTCCAGTGTGAACGAATCAACAGTGATCAACTCAGAGAACTTGAACCTGCTGCGGCTGGCATCTCCGCACTGCACGTCCCTGAAACCGGCATCGTCAATTATCGATCTGTCTGTCAAAAAATGGCAGCACTTCTGCAAGCGGGTGGAGCCTCAATTGAATTGGGTTTTGAATTGACGAAACTCAGACACCTTTCGGGCGGCCTGGAACTCACAGGCAAATCAGGCAAAAAACTACAATGTGGCAACTTGATCAACTGTGGAGGGCTGCAATCAGACCGAGTCTGCAAAATGGCGGGAGTGCAGACGGACCTGAAGGTCATCCCGTTCCGTGGCGAATACTACGAACTGGCTCCCGGCAGTGAGTCCCTTTGTCGCAACTTGATCTACCCGGTTCCGGATCCCTCTTTTCCATTTCTTGGTGTGCATTTCACTCGCATGATCGAAGGTGGTGTTGAGTGTGGTCCCAACGCAGTGCTTGCGCTGGCACGCGACGGATACCGGTGGCGCGACATCCGCGTGAACGACCTGGCCGAGACGCTCGGTTTCAAAGGATTTCGAAAACTCGCGACGAAACATTGGCGAATGGGGCTGGGCGAAATGCACCGTTCGATCAGAAAACAGGCGTTTGTAACCGCCCTACAAAAACTGATCCCAAGCCTCAGACCACATGACCTGATAAGTGGACGATCTGGAGTGAGAGCACAAACAGTTACTCCCGAGGGAGAACTGGTCGACGACTTTCTGTTTGAAAGCAGTGAGCGCGCAATTCATGTCCTCAATGCGCCCTCGCCTGCGGCAACAGCATCACTGGCAATTGCTGACCAGATTGTGGATAAATTTGCCGAACAGTGTGCTTGAACGATGACGAAAAAAGCAGAGTAAAAGTGACAAGCACCGCAGCAGACAGCCTGCGAACAGGATCGGCGTTGGCAGGGTGTAAAGGATCGGCGTTGGGTGGGGTCAGAGATACAGAACGACGATTGAAGGCATTTCCAGAGGTGGCAGTGCCTACGGTCACCCTCATTCCTGCAGGGCTTACTGACACGGCTCCCCCCCTACCCGATATGCAAGGCGGCTCTGGCAAGCTGCATCCAGCTCGTCCCCACGGCATCGACTTGCATGTTGTACCCCTTGGTCGGTATGTATGCCCGTTTCCGATCCACAATTCGAATTGGAATGGAACTGTTTTTGACCAACCGTTCCATCTGTCTTCTGTTGGTGTAGTGCAGGATGATGAATCTAGCATCCGATGTGATCGCGGCGATCTGCCAGGCGGCCGCGTCAAGCCTCAATTCAGCCAGTTCAAGCATTCGGCTGACGGCGGCAGGCAAGGGTCCAAACCGATCACGCAGTTCGGCACGGACATCTTGGATCTGCGAGGCATCATCAATTTTTGCCATGCGACGATAGAGATCGATTTTGTGCCGCAAATCAGGTGCATATTCTTCGGGCAGGTAAGCTTCCACCGGAAGATCAATATCAACATCGGCGGATAACTTTGGTGCCAGATTCTGAACTTGCCGAACAGCATCTTCAAGCAACTGACAATACATTTCGTAACCAACCGCGGCGATGTGTCCGCTCTGCTGGCTTCCCAACAGATTGCCAGCTCCCCGAATTTCCAAATCCCGCATTGAGATTGCAAACCCGGAGCCCATCTGACTGAACTCTTCGATCGCCCGCAATCGCTTGGTGGCTTCGGGCGAAAGATGCTTGTGCTGTGCCACCATCAGGTAGCAGTGCGCCTGATGCTTGTAGCGTCCCACCCGACCTCGCAACTGGTGCAAATCGCTGAGTCCGTAACGGTCAGCATCATCGATAAAGATCGTGTTTGCGTTGGGAATGTCCAGGCCACTCTCAACAATGGTTGTGGCGAGCAGAAGATCGAAACGGTGCCCAATGAAGTCAACCATGACTTTTTCGAGTTCCCCTTCTCCCATCTGGCCATGCCCAATTTCGATTCGCAACTCAGGCACGATTCGCTTCAATCGATCGGCAACCGCATGCATATCTCCGATCCGGTTGTGGACAAAAAACATTTGTCCCCCACGGTTCAATTCCCTGATTGCGGCGCGTCGAATCAGATTTTCATCCCATCGGACCACATTGGTCTCAACGGCGCGTCTTTCAGCAGGCGGAGTCTCCAGATTGCTGATATCACGCACCCCCACCAAAGCCATGTGCAGTGTTCTCGGTATCGGCGTTGCCGACAGCGTCATGACATCGACATTGCTGTGTAATGTTTTGAGTCGCTCTTTGACCGCGACGCCAAATCTCTGTTCTTCGTCCACCACAACAAGACCGAGGCGATTGAAACTCACATCTTTGCTGGCGACCCGATGCGTCCCGACCACAATGTCAACGTCACCACGTCGTATATCCTTGACCGTTTCGCGTTGTTCAGCCGCGGTACAGAAACGACTCAATTTCCGGATTTCCACTGGAAATTCAGCCATCCGATTCTTGAAGTTGTTGTAATGCTGCTCGGCCAGGACGGTCGTGGGCACAAGCACGGCGACCTGATAACCACTGACCACGGCCTTGAATGCTGCTCTCATCGCAACTTCGGTTTTACCGAATCCGACATCCCCGCAGATCAGCCTGTCCATCGGCTTGCCGGATTCCATGTCGTCTTTGCTGATGGCAATGGCTTTGACTTGGTCCGGGGTCTCGACATAGGGAAAGCTGGCATCAAATTGTCGCTGCCAGGCATTGTCAGCATCAAACACCAAACCTCGTCTTGCAGTGCGTTCCGCCTGCATTTCCAATAGTTCAACTGCCATGTCGGTGACCGCTGATTCGGCCGCATTTTTCTGACGCGTCCATGACTGGCTTCCAATTTTTGCAAGCCTCGGCGTTGTCTTGGTACCACCGACATAGCGTTGCAGCAAACCAATCCGCGATGCTGGTACGTAAATCTTGGTTCCCCCATCAAACTCAATGGTCAAGTGCTCGAGATGCTGACCATGCTTCTCGATGTGCTTGAGGCCACGATAAAGTCCGATCCCATGGGAGAGATGAACCACGAGATCCCCTGGATCCAGTTGCATCAGACTGCTGATCGGTTTGCCACGCGCCCGCGAGCGTCCACGCCGAACCGGACTGCGATGGAACAATTCAGCGCCAGTCAAGACGAGAATTCGGGTATCCACAAGTCGAAATCCACCACTCAACTCGGCAACCACAAGGTGAAGTCGACCTTGCCGTGCAGCATCTGTATCGTGCAACAGTTCTGTGAGTCGTTCACCATCGGCCGGCGTGTCTCCCACAAGAACGATCTCATCCGCCTTGGCGACGGAATCCAATCGGGTTCGTGTCTCATCAAGAGACAACGCGAACCCATCCGCTGTGGTCGAGTGCAAATCAACGATCTCATCCCGGTTGCCCGTCGCTAATGTCGTGCCTGTGACCATCCGATACGTGGCAAGAGATTCAATCAGTTCCTGGAACGACATCAAGTTTGCTGCTTCACCGCTCCGCTTCTTCAGTGCGTTGGCCGATCGCTCACATTCGTGTGGATCGACAACGACAACCAGTGTGTTGTCGGGCAGATACTCGGCAATACCGCCCAGCCCCTGAGCGCTGGGTGTTGTGATCTCTGCAGCGTCTGGATCTTGGTTATCAGACTCCGTGTACCCAACCTCGGTGATAGCGTCCTGGTGTTCAAAACGCGGGTCACTCGTGATTCCCACTGCCGCGATTTCGACCTGCTCGAGCGATTCGATACTTCTCTGGCTACCGGGATCAAAACGCCGAATCGACTCCACCTCATCACCAAACCACTCGATGCGAATGGGTTGAGGTTGGTCGGCAGAATAGACATCAAGCAGTCCGCCGCGTGCTGCAAATTCTCCGGGCAATTGTACCGCTGTCGTAGCGGAAAAACCCGATTCAGCAAGCCAACGACGGATCGTTTCGGGCTCAACCTCGTCACCAACCGCAATGCGCCTTGTCGATGCTTCGAGTTGTTCGGGTGTGGGTACCAACTGCATGGCCCCGCCGATGTACGCGGTGACCAGCAAGGGAAGGGCCGCATCAGTATCGCGTGCCACTAAACGCTGCAGCACCTGAAGCCGGTCTGCATAATCGTCATCACGAATGGAAGAGGCCGATGCTTCACTGGCCGACAGCGGCAGCGAGACAGCATCATCCACTCCAAAGGCCAGCGCATCACCGGCAACGACATCAGCATCAGCAGCCTCGGGCAATAACATGAGAATATGGGAGGCATGTCGGGCAATTGCCGCAGCAAATACCCCCCGAAGGCTACCCCAAACTCCAGAGAACGCGAGTGGCTGACCCGCCACATGTTCCGATAGGCGCACACCGATCCCAGCACTCTCGTCCAAAAGACGAGGCACATCGACGAGCTTGCTCACGTTTGTCGTCAAGTGACTTGCCAAGAGTTAAACGACCGTTTTTGTGTGGTTCAACAAGAAACTAACCTGTAACCAAGGCCAAGGGAACACCCGCCTTTCCCCTCCAGAGTCCCGGCGAGGCCCGCTTCATTCTTATCGGCTGCAAAGCGGTAGCCCGAACGCTTGACCGTCGCGGCCGCTGATCCTCTGCCAACCGAGCCTGAGTCTGGTTGTGAGAGGCGAAATCGCCACCTAAACTCTGACACGACCCCCTTCCATCAACCGGACCACAGTCTTCTTCAGGGAAAGCAAATGACCATAGGAATCGGAATCGTCGGTTGCGGCATGATTGCCAATTTTCATGCCAAAGCGATCGCGGATACGGAGGGTGCTGAACTGGTAGCCTGCGTGGATCGCAACCCGGATCTTGCCAGTGCTTTCGGCGAAAAACAGGGCTGCCGGCCTCACTCATCGCTGGAAGCCATGTTGGCTGACCCTGCCGTCCAGGCGGTCTCAATCTGCACCCCCAGTGGTGTGCATCTGGATCCAGCCATTGCAGCTGCCGAGGCTGGCAAACATGTGATCGTGGAAAAACCCCTGGAAATCACCACAGAAAGGTGTGACAAAATCATTGAAGCCTGTGACAAGGCGGGCGTACGCCTCACCGTCACGTTCCAAAGTCGCTTTCATGAATCCAGCAAACTGATGAAAAAGGCGGTAGAGGCCGACCGTTTCGGAAAGATCACGATGGGCGATGCCTATGTGAAGTGGTACCGAAGCCAGGAATACTACGACAGCGGTGCATGGCGGGGGACTTGGGCATTGGACGGGGGTGGAGCGTTGATGAATCAAGCAATCCACTCGGTTGATCTGCTTGTCTGGCTGATGGGTCCCGTCGAAGAGATCAGTGCGATGATGGCGACCATGACCCACGAACGCATCGAGGTGGAAGACGTAGCGGTTGCCAATCTTAAGTTTTCTTCCGGGGCATTGGGGGTCATTGAAGCCACCACCACCTCCTACCCGGGTGCCCTGAAGCGGATCGAGATCTGCGGCAACCAAGGCTCCGCTGTGCTCGAAGAGGAAGACATCAAGGACTGGCAGTTCGCTGAGGAAACCAGCGAAGACGAGACGATCCGCTCGGAAATGGCTGGAAAAACTGAAAGCGGGGGCGGAGCAGCAGACCCATCGGCCATCAGCCACCACGGACACACCATGGTTTTCGAAGAATTCGTTTCATCCATTATCGAAGACCGTCCCTCCCTCATCGATGGGCACGAAGGGCGTCGCAGCGTCGAGGTCATTGAAGCGATTTACGAGAGCGCGAAGACTGGACAACGCATCAAGCTGAGTTGATTTGAGGGGCTTGGGCCACCCACCCATGATGGGTGGGAATCAGTCGTCTACTCAGCAAGCTTGCTGGGAACAACATCTGCTTGAAGTTCAGGCAACAAGAAGCAGATCACTTCCCGATCATTGCGAACCAACAAGTGTCGGCCAGCAATGGTCGGTATGTTCCACGTTTTCGCATCCAAAGCCGGTATCCGCAGCTGCTCCCGGTACTCGTTGGCATCCGTGGCGGCAAACACAACTTCTCCCGCTTCGGATTGCCCAACGATCACGTCATCCACCACCATGATTTGCCCTTGCCCGAGACGCGTACGTCGTCCTTGAATCCACTGTCGCTCTCCGTCCTCGAGGCGAACCGCTTCCAAAGATCCGTTGCTGATGGCAAACGCCAGCTCGCCAACGACCGCCGCGTGCGTGAACTTGGTCTTCAATACCCGGTTCGACTTCCAGAGCGGATTGGCATCCCACTGGCCGTTAACGCAGGTAACTTCATAAAGACCACTCCCACCACCATACCCCTTTCCAATCAAAAACCGATTCGTTCCGGCTGACATCGCCATGGAACAGTTCGCACCCCCGTTGGATTGTCCCGGCCAAGAGACTTCCCAGAGCACACTTCCGTCATCGACCTGATGTCCCGTGATGGTACTTTCATTGACTGACACAATTTGCTGCTTGCCGCCAAGTTTGAGAAGTGCCGGTGATGCATAGCTGATCTGACCTTTCCCGGCTGCCCAGAGTATTTCCCCGGACCTGGCATCAAGTGCGAGCAAACTGCGTCCGGTCTCCGCATTTGCAGCAGGCCCACCGAAAGGAACCACACAGATAGTCTCATCGATAACCAAGGGTGAAGCCGCCCGCCCCCAGGTGATCATTTCCTCGGACTCCAACTGTCCCCAGCCGGCCAAGGCCAACAGATCGGCGCTCCACACGATCTCCCCTGACTTCAACTCAACACACCACAGCATCCCCGTCGCCCCCTGAGCGAAAACACGCTCGCCAACAATCGTCGGCGTACTTCGCGGTCCAACGCCACCCAGCAGATTTTGATGCAGCGACTCATGCTTGATGGCCCAGATCAGTTCGCCGTCACCCAATCGATAACAGGTCAACCATTCCTCGTCCCCCCGTTGCTCGAGCGTCACCGCCCTGTCTCCAGAGACAGCAAATGCTGACCAACCCGCCCCCAAACCTTGCCGCCAAAGCGTTTTGACCTCGTCAGCAGACTTTGGCACCGAAAACTGGCGATTTGGAATCACAGCAGTCCGATCATTCCCCAGGAATCCATTGGAAGGCGTGATTGCAGTGGCGGCGGCTGAGTCCATGACTTCAAAACCGTCAGCTGAATCAGCACGCGTGGATTCTCGAGTAGCGGCATCCACGGTACGCATCGCAGGCTGAGTACTGTCGAAGCGAAATGAAAACTGAGGTCGCATTTCCCCGCTGAAACCCTCGAATTTGCACAACCCGGCGAAGCCAGCGATCCCCAACACCATTGCCAAGGGAACCACGAGTTCACTCCAACGCTTGCGGGCAAGGCAATGCAACTGCACGAGAATGTAACCGCCAAGTACAAAACACAGCAGCACAGTTCCCATATTTGCAATTTGGTGATCGGTTGCTACTGCAGTGAATTGCAAATAACCAACCCCTGCGACCCCGAGACACATCGCAATCACCGCACGACGTACGCGGTTGCGCGGTCGCGAGCGTTTCTGTGCTGCTGCCGATCTGGCGCTACTGCCATCGTCATGAGTGTCCATCTCATGACTCTCAGGTGGCGGACCGTACTGGTTCATTTCATCCGATAAACCGCCTTTTTCTTCATTGGCAGCGTCTTCACTCAGCGATTCTGATGAACCTGAATCCGAACCTGCCATTAAACATCTACCATTTCATTATCTGGATTATTCTTCATCCGTTTTCGCAAGTCCCGACATGCATCACTTGGACTGCTGCACAGGGAACAGCTCTCGCTTCCGTCTTCATTCTTTGTTCCGTTGACACCACCGCAGGAGCCACTGATCGAACGCTGTCCGAACAACACACCAACGGACATTGCAAAAAGCAGCACAGCAAATGCCACGGCTGTGACAAGGAACATGGTGAAGCGTCCATTGCCCCCAGCTTCCGCCGCTTGACCACCCGCATCATCAACGTTGCCGTCGCTTGTCAGGTACTGCTTCAACGCTCCATTACCCCTGAGTTGATACCCCGACGGCTCCGTCTCATCACGGGCTACGAGCAACACGTCCAACCCCTCGACTTTGGCCAACCGCAGCGATTCTTCGGGACCCAGTACATTCAAAGCGGTTGCCCAGGCATCAGCCGCCATGCAGTTTTTTGCCACCACGGTGACGGATGCGAGTGGGTGCTCGATGGGCCAACCCGTGCGAGGATCGATTGTATGAGAATACCGTTTTCCATCGACTTCAAAATAATTGCGATAGTCTCCTGACGTTGCCATCGCCAGGTCATCGCTGCCCCCCACATTCAGCGAGTGTGCAATCAGCACGGAATCGGACACTGCATCAGGCATTTGAATCCCGACTTTCCACCACTGGCCAGCCTTGTTTCCACTGACGGAAACCTCACCGCCAATCTCTGCAAAGACATTGCTGGCACCCTGTTCATTCAATAAGGCAACCATGCGATCGACCGCATAACCTTTTGCGACAGCCGACAAATCAATCTTTAACTCTGGAACCGACTTTTTCAGAGCAGGCGGGTCAACACGAACCGACAACTTCCGATATCCCACAGATTCACGGAGCTTTGCGATCACCCCACCCTCTGGAACGGTTCGTGTTGATGGATCAGGACCAAAACTCCAGACGTTCACCAGCGGGCCCACGGTCACATCAAAAGCACCCTCTGTCTTCTCTGAAATCACCTGCGAAAACGCAACCACGCTTGCCAATTCTTCGCTGACCGGAAACCAGTCCGTCGACTTGGATCGATTGAAGCGAGTGATCTCGGAATTTTCGAGATACGTTGACATCTGATCGTTCACATTTCGAAGCAGTTGATCAACGAGAAACGCTAGATCTTCTTTCGCCTCTGGCGGATCAAAAATCTTGACGCTGTACGTGGTTCCCATCGTAGGACCTCGCAACTCAAGCATCTGGCCCGGTGTCTGCGCAACCCCCACTCGGCAAATACAGAGGCAAACGAGCAGGAGCAGGTTTCCAACATGTCGGAAATTCATGAAATACCACAGACGAAGAAGTCGGTTGCAGCCTGAAATCGATCCCTGCCCAGTATACGACGGCCGCGTACGCAATCCAAACTTTGCCAGAAGTCGGTTCAAGCGGTCAGCACTTCGAAAGCCCCCCGCACCCCGCCTGAGACATTGTCCGCACACCGCTGCATGCCGACTGTCCGACCAACATCCAGAACCACATTTGGGCCACGTTCATCTCAAACCAACCCGTCAATTCCCAGAGCGGCCGGGCCATCACAACCCACCTGCACGATCAGCCACCGAAGTCATCGTAAGCAATGTTTTCGGGCTCAACCCCGAGATCATCCAGCATTTTGAAAACAGCAGCATTCATCATCGGAGGTCCACAGATGTAATACTCGTTATCTTCGGGTGCTGGGTGTTTCGACAGATAGTTGTCCAGCAGGACCTGGTGGATGAATCCAACATACCCGTCCCAGTTGTCCTCGGGCTGAGGCTCAGAGAGAGCGATATTGAACTTGAAGTTCGGGAAATCCTTCTCGATATCCCGGAAATGATCAATGTAGAACAATTCGCGTAGGCTTCGTCCCCCGTACCAGTAAGAAACTTTACGACTTGACTTCTGCCTTTTGAACAATTCAAAGATATGGCTTCTCAGAGGTGCCATTCCCGCTCCACCACCGATGTAAACCATCTCGGCCTCGCTGTCCTTGATGAAGAATTCACCATAGGGGCCACTGATGGTCGCTTCATCTCCTGGCTTCAAGCCGAAGATCCAGCTACTCATCTTTCCGGGTGGCACGTCTGGCAACCGCGGGGGCGGACTGGCAACCCGGATATTGAGCATGATGATGCCCTTTTCACCGGGATAATTGGCCATCGAATAGGCACGGACGACTGGTTCATCAACTTTGGACACAAACCGCCAAATGTCGAACTTGTCCCAGTCTTCGCGATACTCCTCTTCAATGTCGAAATCCTTGTAAGCAACCTCGTGAGGTGGGCACTCGATCTGGATGTAACCGCCAGCACGAAAATCTACATCCTCACCTTCTGGAAGCTCAAGAACAAACTCTTTGATGAAGGTTGCCACATTCTCGTTGCTGCGTACCTTGCACTTCCACTTCTTGGTGTCGAAAGCTTCGGCGGGAACCTCAACAGCCATGTCAGTTTTCACTGCGACCTGACAACTGAGTCTCTCCCCATCAGCCGCCTCTTTCTTGTTGATATGGTCCTTCTCGGTAGCGAGAATCTCACCACCTCCATCGCTAATCTTGACCTTGCACTGAGCACAGGTACCGCCACCGCCGCACGCACTACTAACGAAGACTCCGGCGTCAGCGAGGGCACCAAGCAGTTTTCCGCCCGCGGGTACTTCCACGGTCTTCTGCTCGTTGATCACAATTCTGACGGGTCCCGATGCAACCAACTGACTTTTGGCTGCCAAAATCACGAGCACCAGTGCCACGACGACGACCGTGAACATCCCAACGCCCAGGACGATATCAATATTTTCCATCTCAAAAGACTCTTGCGCGAGTTTGCTTCTCTAAAAGGAAAGACCGGCAACGGTTTACAACTGAATGCCGCCAAAGGACATGAACGCCAAAGCCATCAAGCCGACCGTGATGAACGTAATACCTAAACCGCGTAGCGGAGGGGGTACGTCACTGTATTTCAATTTTTCACGGATTCCTGCGAGAGCGGCGATGGCTAACGCCCAACCCACACCGCATCCCAGACCGTAAACAACCGACTCGGTGAAATCGTAGTTCTTTTCCTGCATGAACAGCGACCCTCCGAGGATTGCACAGTTCACCGTGATCAAAGGCAGGAAAATCCCCAAAGCGTTGTAGAGGGGAGGAAAGAACTTGTCCAAAGTCATTTCCAAAATCTGTACCATCGCAGCGATCACACCGATAAAACTGATGAAACCGAGGAACGACAAGTCAACCGTCGCGAAATCAACGGTCTCGGTTGAAACAAAGCCGTTCGCCCAGGAGAGCGCCCCTTTCTTGAGCAGGTTGGCATAGATCAACTGATTGACGGGGATTGTGATCGCCTCGATGACGATCACGGCAAACCCTAAACCAACCGCCGTTTTCACGTTCTTGCTGATTGCCAGAAACGTGCACATGCCCAAGAAGAATGCAAGCGCAAGGTTCTCAATGAAAACAGCAGTGATGAAGATATTAAAGTAATGCATGGTTCTCTCACGCCTCCTCAATCTGATCTGGCTTGTACGCTCTGATTGCCCAGATCAGGAACCCGATCAGGAAGAAAGCACTGGGTGGTAGTAACATCAAGTTGTTGGGGTTGTACCAACCGCCATTGCGATCCAGCGGCAGCAGTTCAATTCCGAACAATGAACCGCTCCCGAACAGTTCGCGGAAAAACGCGACGAACATCAGCACCAGACCGTAGCCCATGCCGTTGCCAATCCCGTCCAGAAAACTCACCCAAGGACCGTTCTTCATCGCAAAGCCCTCCGCACGCCCCATCACGATGCAATTCGTGATGATCAGGCCGACGAATACAGTCAACTGCTTGCTGATGTCGTACATGTAAGCTTTCAGGATCTGGTCCACCACGATCACCAGCGAAGCGATCACAGTCATCTGCACGATGATCCGGATACTGCTGGGAATGAAGTGGCGGATCGCGCTGACTGCCAGATTGCTGAATGCTGTCACCGCGATGACCGCAAAACTCATCACCAGCGATGTTTCCATCTTGGTAGTCACCGCAAGAGCAGAACAGATCCCAAGGATCTGCAAAGCAATCGGATTATTGCTGATCAGCGGATCGACCAGCACATCGGTTGTTTTCTTTGCCATTACTTTTCTCCCTCACTTGCGGAGGATTTGTCGTCGTTAATCTCTTCCTTGAGTTCTCCCAAGTAGGTCCCGTAACCGTCGTCACTGGCCCAGTACCTGATCAAATTCGTTACACCTCGGCTGGTGATCGTGGCTCCGGAAAGCCCATCCACTGCATACTCGTCTCCCTTTGGGGCAGGCCCTTTAAAAACCATTGCCGCAGGGGTTCCCGAGGGATCGTAAAGTTTCCTGCCATCCCACATTGCTTTCCAACGTGGATTGTCAACTTCGCCACCAAGTCCGGGGGTTTCCTTGTGCTGATAAAAAGTCAGCCCCTGAATGGTTTCGAGGTCACTTTTCAAAGCGAGATATCCGTAAAGCGTGCCCCACAGTCCCTTGCCGTAAACCGGCAACACGACTTGGAGAATTTTGTCTGTCCCCGGTTTTTTGACGAAGTAAACCTTCATCACCTTGGGCCGACGCGGCTCGCCCGGATTGAAAACAGGGTTCTCGATCGGAATGCTCGTGTCGGGGTTTGCAGCTTCCTCAACCAGGCTGTACTTTCCGAGATCCTCTGCTGCATCGACATACTTGCCGGTCTGCAGGTCCACCAATTTGGCACTGACATAGGCATTGAGGGTATCGATTTCCTTCATCGTCAGTTCGTTTGCCTGCACGCCATACTCACCGATCGCCAATCCCGTCGCATCCAGAATGTTCTTCTGCTGGTCCAGTTTGACGTTGGCTTCCTGCCGTCCACGCAATGACACGGCGGCGGTACTCACGGCAAGTGAGCAAACCACGCACAGGACTGCTGCGACAGCAAGGGTATATCCCAATGAATCACGTTGTTGCATAGCGTTTCCTTCTGCTGGATACGTTGAACTGTACTACGTAGTAGTCGATGAGCGGGGCAAACACGTTGCCGAAGAGAATCGCCAACATGATTCCTTCGGGGAACGCGGGATTGACCACTCGAATCAAAACCGTCATGAAGCCAATCAAGGCTCCATAGAACCACTTGCCCTTATCCGTCATGGACGCACTGACAGGGTCAGTCGCCATGAACACAAGACCGAAGGCGAGTCCCCCGATCGTCAGATGCCAATAGAACGGCACACCCAACATGGGGTTGGCTGCTGCGGATTCCGGAGAGATACCCGCTACGCCGTTCATCAATAAAGTCGTACCGATCACTCCGCCAACCACGGCAGCCATGATCTTCCACGATCCAATCCCGGTCGCGATCAGAATCCCTGCTCCGACAATGCAGAGCAGAGCACTCGTCTCTCCCACACAGCCCTGAATGGTTCCGATGAAGGTACTCATCCAACTGATTCCCTCATCACCCCAACGGTAAGCCACCTCGCCAAGTGAACTGATCGCGGGGTTCGCAACCCCGTCTGCTGGCTGAGCGTTCGCCATTTGGCCAAGAGCGGTTGCCCCGCTGAACCCATCGACCGCAGTCCATACCTTGTCACCACTGATCTGCCCGGCATACGCGAAATACAGAAACGCCCGACTGGTCAAAGCGACGTTCAAGAAGTTTCGCCCGGTACCCCCGAACACCTCCTTGGCTACGATCACCCCAAAAGCGATCCCGAGAGCCACCTGCCACAACGGTATCGATGCCGGCAGGGTGAGCGGAAATAGCAGCCCGGTCACAAGGAAACCCTCGTTGATCTCGTGCCCGCGCAACACACTGAACACAAGCTCGACGTGTCCCCCCACAAACATGCAGACCGCATAAATCGGTATGAAGAAAATCGCACCCAGGATGAGATTTCCAACAATGTTGCTGGGATCATTCGCAAACCCGATCAGGTTGTAAATGGTGTAATGCCAATCACCAACATGATCGATTCCAACAGCCTCCATCTTCTGAATGGCTGAGTTGGCTTGGTATCCGACGTTCCACATCCCAAAGAGGGTCACCGGGACCAACGCCATCACGACGGTGATCATCATCCGTTTCAGGTCAATCCCATCGCGGACGTGGGTTTTCCCCGAGGCTACCTCGCCGGGAGTGTACAAAAACGTGTCCAACGCTTCGTACATCGGATACGCCGCTTCTAAAAGCCCGCCCTTGGCAAACAAGGGGTGAACTTTATCGAGGACGTCACGCAGTGCTTTCATCTCTATTTTCCTGTCAATCCAACCAGAGGTTCAGGATCAGCCTTCTCGCTCAATCGTTTCCAAACTGGCACGCAACAAAGAGCCGTATTCGTATTTCCCCGGACACACAAACGTGCACAGGGCCAAGTCTTCTTCTTCCAATTCCAACACACCGAGTTGCTGAGCTTCGTCAGTGTCGCGATAGATCAATGACCGCAGCAGTTGTGTGGGCAAAATATCCAAGGGCACGACTTTCTCGTACGTGCCTAGTGGTACCATCGCCCGCTCGCTGCCGTGAGTGCTCGTCGTGAAGGCAAACTTTTTGTTTGGCATGCCAGCCGAGGCAAACACACGTGTCGTGGAATATTTGTCCAACCCGGGCTTTTGCCAACCCAAAAACTCACGCTCGTCACCCTCTTCCAAGAGCGAAATCTGAGTGTGGTAACGGCCAAGGTACTGGTGAGGCGTCACCGCAGTGTGCCCGCAAAGTACCGAGCCCGATACAGGACGAATCTTGACAGCCTCGTCATACTGACCGGCAATCAACTCGTCGACACAGGCGCCAAGACAGGTTTCCAATAAACGAGGCTGGGTCACCACTGGACCGCCCAACGAGATCACCCGTCGGTGATCTACTTTGCCGGTCTGCAGAAAAGTGCCGATCGCGCAAACATCCTGATAACCGATATACCAAACCGTCTTATTGGGCCCGACGGGATCCAGAAAATGAATATGCGTGCCCACCAGACCGGCGGGATGTGGTCCGGAAAACGTCTGTAACTCGACCCCGTCAATTCCGTCGCCTGGAATTTCCGCGCCGTCACCCTTACAGACAAAAACTTTGCCGTCGACAAGTTGCGTTAACGCCTGTAACCCAAGTGCAAACTGCTCTTTGCGGTCTGCCATGGCGATCGCAGGATCAGCAGCAAGAGGGTTGGTGTCCACCGCTTGCACAAAAATGGAACTAGGCTTGGAACCCAAAGCAGGTACCTTGCCAAAAGGACGAGTCCGCAGGGCAGTCCAAAGTCCCGACAGCCTCAACTGCTCAGTCAAAGCCTCACAACCCAAGTCGACCGGGTCGCGTCCGATTGCACCCTCGAACTCAACGTACCCATCGCCCTCAACATCGATCTCGATCGACTCAAATTTCCGCTTCGCACCACGATTCACGGCAAACACTTTGCCGGACGCAGGCGACGTGTACAGCACACCAGGGTTCTTCTTGTCCTCGAGAATCGGCTGCCCAATGGCAACCGTGTCTCCCGAAGCCACCAGCATTGTTGGCTTCATGCCGACATAATCGTCTCCCAGAAGGGCGACGCGGCTGACCGCAGGGGCTTTGTCAATGTGCTGTTCTGGGCTGCCGAGGATGGGCAGGTCTAAACCCTGTCTGATCTTGGTCATCGCTGTGAAGGTACTCAAAATGACAGTGGAGGACAGAATGGTTGAAATCATGGCAAACGCCAGCCACACCATCCCCACCGACGCGACTTTGTGATTTTTTTCACAAAGTCCTTGCAGTACACCGACGCCGGGTGGCGAAATGAGACTGACGAGCCGGCAGAAGTTTCAGCGAGCTCGAACGTGGGAAAGCATGCCTCGGTTTGAACCACACGACTCCGTCGGTACAAACCGAAGGGGGGGCCGAAAGGGCAACACCGAGAGCGGCCTTTTGCGGTCGCAAATATGCCACAAGCCCAAAGAAATGGCAACGCCACTCCCTCAGCCCCCTCAAAAATGCCTGCCCCAGACACCTAAGGAAGCAATCTTTTCCGTTAAGTCGCGAGAAGGGTGATAAATTTGGGGTGGGGAAATTCGCCTTTTCTGTTTCAAATAGAGGATACCAACCTAGGGCCAAGCGAGCCGCGTATCCACGCCGGGTCGATGCCCTAACGTTATTGGACCACCAAGACACCCTTCCTCTCAACCGATCAATGAATGTCATGAAGAATCATCGTTTCACCACCTTGCTGTGCCTGACTATCGCCTGCGTCTACGGAATCACCCTCGCGGGATGTAACACCGAGGAGCCAGCGAGCACCCAAATAACTTCCACGACAGACGACCATGACCATGGCGACGGCGACCACGATCACGACCACGATCACGATCACGGGGACCATGATCATGGGGATCACGACCATGGCGACGGCGATCACGATCACGGGGACCACGATCATGGCGATCACGATCACGGCGACGGGGACCACGATCATGGCGACGGCGATCACGACCATGAAGCAGACGGCGACGATGCCCATGCTGAGCACGACCACCCTGCCCACGGTATTCGCGGTGGCCATCTGCTCAAACTCACTGGTGACAAAGAGGTGGAAGTGCAGTTCACCGACGAGGCAGACAAGTTTGTCGTGCACGTCTCAGACGCAGCCAAGGCCGACACTGTGACCAAAGTGGCAATGAGCACCGAGATTGCGGGTAAAGTCAGCGACTATCCTCTGCAAAAAGCAGAGACAGACGACGGAGTGGTGTACGAAATCACGAGCCCTGCACTTGCAACGGCGGTAAAAATGGGTGACGTTGTGAAAACCACGCTAACGATTTCAACCGCAGACGGAGAGATGAGCGGCCTATACAAGCATCACGCCCACTGAGCAACTCACTTCGCTGGCTTGATCTACCGGCAACGATTGGCTCTTCATCAGGTCCGATTGGGCGCCATCGTTGCTTTGAGTGGACGAGCATCTCTGAATCCAGACGCTGCAAGTCTGGATCCAGATTCTGATTTTCCGGGAAATCACGGCATACAGTCCGCCGGCGAGAATCAGCGTCCCAGCGGTAATCGCTGACTACCCTTGGATGGCTTGATCGATACCGCTGCGGAGTCTCAATTCCGATCGCTGTGCTTGCGACCGGCGGGTCACTTCGACCTGAGGAGCAGTGATTGGCAGGGACAGTTGCGTTCGAGAATACATTGACAGCATGAACGTTCGGTCACTCACACTCAGTGCACCACACAACACGCATACAACATTTTTTTACTGGAATTTACTCCTTTGCGTCGCCAAGACATAAGAAACGTCGTCATCATCGCGCATGTCGACCACGGAAAGACCACCCTCGTTGATTGCCTTCTTCGTCAAAGCGGCCAGTTCCGCGACGCCGAGTTGAAAGGTGAACGCATTCTGGACTCCAATGATCTTGAGCGCGAACGCGGCATCACGATCCTTTCAAAGAATATTGCGATTCCCTACCGCGGCGTTAAAATCAACTTGATTGACACACCGGGGCATGCTGATTTTGGCGGAGAGGTCGAGCGAGTCGTCAAGATGGCAGACGGCTGCCTGTTGCTGGTCGACGCCGCCGAAGGTCCCATGCCACAAACGAGGTTTGTGCTTGAAAAAGCGCTGCAAGCAGGTGTGCGACCGATTGTGGTGGTGAACAAGGTCGATCGTCCTGATGGACGTCCAGCCGAGGCATTGGATGAGGGATTGGAACTGTTAGCGGAACTGGGTGGCGACGAACAGCTGGACAATGCTGCATACGTTTACACCAGCGCCAAAGACGGCTATGCAACGCTTGACCCGGCAACGCCGAGCAGCGACATGCGTCCTCTTCTTGATCTTCTGGTTGATGCGTTACCCGGCCCCGAAGTTGACGATCAAGCACCCTTGCAGATGATGGTGACCACGCTCGACTGGAGTGAATATGTTGGCCGGATCGCCGTGGGAAGAGTAGAATCGGGAACTGTTCGACTCGGCCAAACCATCGATCTCCACCGCAAAGAAGGAGTCAAGAAACAGAAAGTCGGCGGCTTGTTCGTTTTCGACAATCTGGGGCGGGCAGCGGCAGAATCGTCCAAGGCCGGTGATATCGTCGCAATTGAGGGGATCGCTGACGTTGAAATCGGGGACACGATCGGAGCGGTCGATGCCAACAACGCTCTCCCACGCCTGACAGTGGACGAGCCGACACTCGAGATGGTCTTCAGTGTCAATTCATCGCCGATGGTCGGTCGAGAGGGCAAGTATGTCACCACTCGACAATTGAAAGCGAGACTAGAAAAGGAACTCGAACGCAACGTGGCGTTACGCGTAGAGATGGTCGAAGGCACCGAAGCCTATGCCGTCAAAGGGCGTGGAGTCCTGCACCTTGCCATTCTGATCGAAACCATGCGACGCGAAGGCTTCGAACTGAGCGTTGGGAAGCCCCGAGTCATCTTCAAGACAATCGATGGCAAGAAATATGAACCATTTGAAACACTTCGCATCGAGGTCCCCACCGAAACCATGGGCCCAGTCATGGAACTGGTCGGTTTGAGACGAGGTCAGCTGGAAGAAATGGCCCAACGGGGAGAGTACAGCCTGCTGAAGTTCCTCGTCCCCTCACGCGGTTTGATTGGTCTTCGCACGAAGCTACTCAATGCGACCCGAGGCACGGCAATCATCCACCATCGCTTTGAAAGCTATCGCCCCATCGAAGGAGAAGTCCCCAAGCGGGCCAACGGAGTGCTGATTTCCATGGTCAGTGGGAAAACCATGCCGTTCGCAATGTTCGGGCTGCAGGACCGCAGTGAGTTACTTGTTCCTGCAGGAATTGAAGTTTACGAGGGCATGCTTGTCGGTGAAAACGCCCGCGACAACGACATGACGGTGAACCCTTGCCGAGAAAAGAAACTCACCAATATCCGTGCTGCAGGAAGCGATGAAAATGTCATCCTCAAACCACCACGCGACTTGTCACTCGAAGCCGCCCTGGAGTACATCGAGGAAGACGAACTGGTTGAAGTCACTCCCGAGAATATTCGCTTGCGAAAAATCGTACTCAAAGAGAGCGACCGCCGTCGGCTGAACCGAAACGCGGCTGCGGCGATGTCATGAGACCCGAACACACCTCAAGACAAACAACGTTGCCAGAACAAACCTGAAAAAGAACCAAGCCCGGGGCCCCAGCACCGCTTTGGGGCAATGCGGGTAGATCGTCCCAACAGCGATCTTTGCTTTACAGTCGCGTGGGATCACAGTCGCGTTGGATCACAGTCGCGTTGGATTGAAGGGTGTTTGCGGCACATCTCCGGAGGCGTGCTTACGCAACAACGGTTGCAATCGTCGCATCACTCGTGTCGCTTGCTCGTCTGGCTCTACCGCCAGATTATTGAATTCCATCGGATCAGCCTGATGATCGTAGAGTTCTTTTCCCGACTCACCGTGAGCCCATTCGGTATAACGCCATCTCTCGGTCCTGATGCTGCATCCCATGACAGGTTTGTCCAGCCGTTTATCGGCGGGACGCAAAATCTGCGTCACTGCGTATCCCTCCCAGTCTGCGATTGGATTTTCCAGCAGTTTTTGCAAGCTGCGTCCGGCCAACGTATCAGGAGCCTGAATCCCTGCCAAACCAGTCATTGTCGGATAGATATCAACGAACTCCACGACTCTCGGACTCGCTGTCCCATTGCCGGATTGCCCGGGTGCTCGGATGATCAGCGGCGCTCTGGCACCTTGTTCAAACAGGGTACGTTTCTGCCAAACTCCGTTATGTTCCCCGAGGTGATAGCCGTGATCACTCCAGAACACAACGATCGTATTTTCGGTCAACTCAAGTCGATCGAGAGCCCGCATCAATCGTCCTACCTGGGCGTCAATGAATGACACACAGGCATAATAGGCCTGAGTTGCTCGCAGCAAAGTTGGACGAGGAAGGCTGTAATTGGGAACAGGGCAATTATGCGCAAAGGCTGCTGTGGGAATGTCAGCGCGGTCATTCTCGGGTGCATACGGCAACCTCAAGTCATCCAGCGGGTAGAGATCGAAGTATTTGCGAGGGGCAACATAAGGCGTATGTGGCCGAAAGAAGCCCACGGCCAGAAAGAATGGCTCTTCACGCTTTGATTGCATCAGGCGAATCGCCTCGGTCGCAATCATGCCATCGGTCTGTTCCTCATCGCTGCCTTGGGCAGCAAGCCAACTCAGGGCTCCGCTGATTTTGCGATGTGGCTCGGCATTGAAAACCAAACTTTCCTCGGCCTTGTCCCGTCCGATTGGATTGATGGTCTGCATCCAGGACGGTGGATCGTCAAAACCATCGGTGCCAATGGATGCAGGCACATTGTAGTGATAGATCTTCCCTACCCGCCCCGCAAAGTATCCCGCTTTCTGAAACGCTTGAGGCAAGGTCACGACCTCCGGGACTTCATCGCGAAAATGGCGATCCAAATCGTAAACCTTGATTTGATCTGGTCGCAGTCCTGTCATGATGGAGGCACGCGTTGGATTGCACAGCGGCAACTGATTGTACGCTCGCTGAAAACAGACCCCGGTGGCCGCAAGCCGATCAATGTTGGGTGTTTTAGCAATCAGATCGCCATAGCAACCCAACGAGCAGGCGAGATCATCCACTGCAATGAACAACACGTTGGGGCGTTTCTCTTCTTCTGTCGACTCGCCCGCAGTCAACTCGGGGCCACCCTGCAACTCGGAGCCGCCCTGCAACTCGGGGCCGGCTTGGCCCGCCGCTGCCTGCAGTTCATCCTTGCCGCTGCATGCAAGCTGTCCAGGCAGCAAAGAAGTTCCTCGTGCTGGCGATGCGTTTTGTGGCGTCCGGCCTGCCACTTGTTCGGTTGCTGAAAGCTTCGCATCTGCAGCCAGCAACAGCAGCAAACCCGGGACCAGGTAGAGGGATAATTTCTGTTGCAATTTCATTGGTCCAACCTCCAACCGTCTCGGTATTGACCCTGAACAATCTGTTCAGCTTCCGGGCAGTTCAATGCTTTCATGTTTTCAGCATCCCACTGAATGACTTTGCCTGTTCGCATCGCAACCAAGCCAAGCAAGGTGATCTCCGTCAGTTTCGCACCATAACTGAATTCACTGCTTGCCGGCGGCCCTCCTTTGATGGCATCCACCCAATCGCGATGATGACCTGCCGAACGTTTTAACGTTTCTTGGGGCGTTAGCACTGACGTGGCATGTTCTTCTGGATAGATCACCGCTTGGCCCCCGGCCCCGCCACAAAGCATGATTCCTTTGGAACCGACAAACAGCACGCCACGGCGTGGAAGATTCACTGAGTCCGGCAACTCTTCGGGTGTTGGGGGCAGAAGACCACCACTGTACCAATTCAATCGAACCGGTCCACGATTGCCGCGCGAAGGAAAGTCAAAGTAGCCAATCTCACCGAACGGCGCGAGTTCTGGATGACTGGTTCCCGCGGCCCGCATTTCGACGCGGGTCGGCAAGCCCAGCTCGAGCGCCCAAACAGCTGAATCAAGATCATGGCACCCAAAGTCGCCCATTGCCCCACAGCCAAAGCTCCAGAAATCTCTCCATGCCACCGGTGTGTAAACCTGATTGAAACCCGGTGGATTCCGCACACCACACCAAAGATCCCAATTCAAACCTTTGGGCATGGCCTGAGTGGTGGCAGGAGGCTGCGTCAACGTTTTGTTCCAGCGTGTTGCCGGAACCCACGCATGCACTTCCGTAACATCACCAATCGCTCCAGCGCGTATCAGCTCAACGGTCTCGCGAATGGTGTCCTTTGAGTGTCCCTGGTTTCCCAGTTGGGTTGCCACGCCAGCCTCGGCGGCAACTCGACTGACCAACCTGGCCTCAGCAACATTATGCGTGAGAGGTTTTTCGCAGTAGACATGCTTCCCGGCTCGCATCGCGGCAAGCGTCACATGCGCATGCATGTGGTCAGGCGTTGCACAGAGCACGGCATCGATTTGAGCACCATGATTGGCGAAGAACTCGCGATAGTCTTCCTGCTGATGACAGGTGAAATTTGCCTCGGTTTGTCGATAGTGTTTTTCTATTTCATTACAAACAGGAAGACGTCCTGCCTCACCTCGATAGTAGAACTTGCTGAGATCCCAATGTTCAGCCGGATCGACCACCGCAGCAATCCGAACATCCTGCAACTTCATCAATTCGCGGGCATTCTGAAGTCCGCGTCCGCCGGCACCAACCAATGCAACCTGGACTCGGTCACTTGGCGCCGTATGGGCGGGTCCCCCGAGCACATGTGGCTGCACCACCATGGCGGCAGCAGTGACACCTCCGGCCTTGAGAAAACGACGCCTGGACGTCCTTGGACAAGCCGCTGCCAGAGACTCTGCATGCTTTCCGTGGTCTATCGATCCCGAATCTGTTGTTCTCGATTCCATCAGGCTTACTCCCTGTTTGCTGCTGGGCAAAGTGGAAAAACCACCGTCTACCCTCGTCAAAAGTCTTCGACTTGCTACTGTAAGGTATTTGGCGCCAGCCTGTCCCCGCCTCACGAAGGAGCACCTCGGCGTGACTTCCCCCATTCTATTTGAATCGCACTCCCACACACCACTGTGCAAACACGCGTACGGGGACCCGACAGAATATGCGGCAACCGCAGAAAAACGAGGCCTTCGGGGCCTGCTGGTGACTTGCCACAATCCCATGCCCAATGGGTTTTCGGCCGCTGTAAGGATGACAGAGAATGAACTTGATGAGTACATCGACCTGGTGGCAAAAACACGGGATCAATGGCAAGGACGCGTGGACGTGAGGCTGGGCTTGGAAGCTGATTATTTTGAGGGTTATGAAAACTACCTCGAACAACAGCTCGCATCGGCAGACTTTCACTTCGTGCTGGGCTCAGTCCATCCGCAGATTCCCGAATTCCGGGCCAAGTACTGGAGCGATGATTTACGGGAAGTCCAGAAAACATACTTCCGACTTTTGGCAAAGTCCGCAGAAACAGGGCTGTTCGATTCGATTGCCCACCCCGATTTGATCAAGAACTTTACCGCCGAGGCTTGGGACTCGGAGCAAATGCTTGATGACATCCGACCCGCGCTTGATCGAATCGCGGCTACCGGCGTGGCAATGGAACTCAACACATCGGGCGTCAATAAAACCATTTCGGAAATGAACCCATTCCCAGCCATGTTGGCCGAAATGAGGTTGCGCAACATTCCTGTCACCTTGGGTGCCGACGCACATGTTCCCGAAAGAGTGTCAGATGGCTATGAAGTGGCAATGCAACTCTTGCAGCAGTGTGGATACACCCATGTCAACTTTTTCTTGAATCGGGAGCGTCAGGAGGTAGCGATCCAAGAGGCGTTGCCCAGCCTGGTGCCCCTACCGAGTCCAAGCGAAGTCGCGCGTTAGCGACAACCATTTCAACCTCCGCCAAGAGCAACCGCGAGCAGTTTCCATTGCTTGCATAACAGCGTTTTGATGTTCGCGAAAAAATGTCGGTTTAGATACCCGGCCCGGGCCCTCCGATGGGCTATACTTTCGCCGCAGCCCCTTGAATTTTGTTTTCGCCTGCGGGGGGGCAAAAGTCGCAAGACCTTGCCCTTCACCTCAGGTGTTAACGAGTGAGTCGCCACGCATTGGTGAACTCATCTTTCCATTCAGGCAACAGATCAGGGGGCAGATATTATGAAGCGGGATCGACGCAAGCGACTTGAAGCCGTGGTCAAATCGCTCATCAGCTTGAACGATTTTTCTACCACAGACGCCAAACTCCGATGTTCTGAGACATCACCGGGTTACATTACCCGAACGATCCATCAACTGGCAGATGACGGCCTGTTGCGTCGAGTGCTGAAGCAAAAACGGGTGCTTTATCGGTGGTCAAATCCTTCCCAAAGAGCCACCTTGGTGCTTCGCTGGATTGATCGAAAAGTAGATGGGCTGCAAATCAAGCAGAGCGCCGTAGAAGAGCGGCCTCGGGAAAGATTGTTGCGAAACGGTCCCTGCGAATTATCCAACGCGGATCTGCTCGCCATTCTGATTCATGCAGGCGTCGCAGGTGAGTCGGCGGTCGCGGGCGGTCAGAGAATCGCGAACCGTTTCACATCACGATTACCCGAATTGAGTCATTGCAGCCTCACCGAACTCAAAGCGATCAGTCCTGCAGCGACAGGAAACAACTACGCGAAGATCATGGCCGGAATCGAGCTTGGGCGTCGTGTTGCACGAGTCGAGCGGATTCCCAAAATTCGTCGACATTCGATCAACAGCACACGCTCGGCAATCGATTATTGCAGTGACCATTTTTCCCGACTGGCCTACGAGGCTGTCCAGGAAGAGTTCCATCTGGTCACCTTGGATACCAAGCATAAACCCATCAACCAGCACCAGATCACCATTGGAACCCTCGACGCCAGTCTGGTTCATCCTCGCGAGGTTTTCCGAGCCGCGATTCGTGATGCGGCCTCTGCGGTGATTTTGGTTCACAATCATCCCAGCGGAGACCCGTCCCCCAGTCGTGAAGATGTCATGGTCACCCAACAGTTGACCGAAGCCGGAAAAATTCTGGGCATCACGGTTTTGGATCATATCGTGGTCGCTTCGGACCACAGCATCAGCATTCGTGAAGCGATTCAGGATCAAGCAAACTTTGAGAACAGCTCGAGTCTGCAACTGGTCAACGCGCGATGACTTAATGAACCACGCGAGCGGGTTTCCTGTTTTGCTTCCCACACAAAACTACATCTTGGGAAGACTTAAAATCATTTCCTTGTGAGACACCCGCACCGCAAACAAGCATGGCTGGACCGGGTTAGCAGAGAACTGAATGGCCTTGCATGACCTGCAGTCGCTGCACCGCAACTCGGGTAATCACGGCGTACAGCAAACCCACGTTTCCCCCCATAGGACAGCACCCGAATCTTTGGGAAACGTGAATTTGTGGGGGAATCCCCATCGACTCGATACCCTGTAAACATGCAAACCGACTTATATTTCGCGTTCCGGCACCACCGTGGTGCATGTGTTCCTGCTAGGCTAACTAGCCGCATCAAGCCTGCAGGAAGCTCCGAACATATTTTGGGAGAACGTTCATGCGTCACCTCTTCGTCTTTTTCAACGTATGTGCGATTCTGGCGGTAGGATTCTGCCAGTACTACTATCCACCCTTTGTATGGAGTTGGCTGATCCTCGCCCCGATCCTGATGGTGGGGTGGTACGACATGCTGCAGAAAGATCATTCGATCCTTCGCAATTTCCCGGTTCTGGGACACTTCCGCTTCCTGTTTGAGCTGATACGCCCCGAGATCTACCAGTACTTTGTTGAAAGCGATACCGATGGGGTCCCGTTCGATCGTGATACGCGTTCACTCGTGTACCAACGCGCCAAGGATGTACGCGACACGGTTCCCTTTGGAACAAAAGAGGACGTCTACGAAGTGGGCTATGAATGGGTCAATCACTCGATGGCTCCCGTTCACAATGCTCCTGAGGACATGCGTGTGACGATTGGGGGTCCAGACTGCACCCAACCCTACTCAGCCAGCCTGTTGAACATATCAGCGATGAGTTACGGAGCGCTGAGCAAGAACGCAATCTTGGCATTGAGTGCGGGTGCCAAGCAGGGAAACTTTGCGCACAACACCGGCGAGGGCGGCATCAGCCCCTATCACGTTGATGGCGGCGCTGATTTGATTTGGCAAATTGGGACGGGGTATTTCGGATGCAGAACCGATGACGGCAACTTCTCCGACGAACTATTCGAAGCCAAAGCGAACCTCGAACATGTCAAAATGATCGAGCTCAAGTTGTCACAGGGCGCAAAACCGGGGCACGGCGGAATACTACCTGCGGCGAAACTCACTGCAGAGATTGCTGCCATTCGGCACGTCCCCATGGGTGCTGATGTCAACTCCCCGCCGGGACACCGCGTCTTCGACTCTCCAAGAGGCCTATTGGAGTTCATCGCACGACTTCGGAAACTCAGCGGTGGCAAGCCCGTCGGTTTCAAACTGTGCGTCGGTAAACGTCGGGAATTCCTCTCCGTTTGCAAAGCAATGGTTGAAACAGGAATCACTCCCGATTTCATTGTGGTCGATGGCGGTGAGGGAGGAACAGGTGCAGCCCCTCTGGAATTCTCCAACCACATTGGCGCTCCGCTTGTGGAAGGTCTGATTTTCGTTCACAACGTGCTGATTGGCTATGATCTGCGCGACCGTATTTGTGTCATTGCCAGTGGCAAGGTGACCTCAGGATTTGACCTCATGAAACGCTTGGCGCTGGGGGCAGACGCCTGCTATTCCGCACGTGGCATGATGCTCGCGTTGGGATGCATTCAAGCTCTCAAATGCAATAGCAATCATTGCCCGGTCGGGGTCGCTACCACCAACCCAGCCTTGATGAAAGGTTTGGTGCCCACCCAAAAAAGCTACCGGGTTGCCAACTTTCACAAGGAAACAATTCAAAGCCTTTCCGAAATGCTTGGTGCCATTGGCCTCAGCAGTCCGGAAGAACTCCAGCCTTGGCACGTGCTACATCGCACCACCCCGACAGAAACCAAACACTACGGGGAACTTTACGATTTCCTTGATCCAGGCGAGTTACTCAAAGAACCGCTACCCATTGACTATCGCCGCGCCTGTCATGCCGCGTCCGCCGATACGTTCGCCCATGTTGATGGTGCTCTGGCAGAGATTCAGACGGAAGATGGAAACGCCCACCAAAGTGTTTGAACGGAAGCTCACGCGGTTCACCCACTGCGGCCCTGAACTTTGCACGCACGCCGACACAGAATCGCCAACACAGAATCGCCAACACAGAATCGCCAACACAGAATCGCCAACACAGAATCGCCGACACAGGATCGCCGACACAGGATCGCAGTGTAGGAGACCACGTGGTTGCCTTGAGTCACTCACGCGAAGCTTGAAAGAGTTCAGGATCAGGCAATTCTCGTTCCACTTCCGAAACCCGGTATCCAAACCCGGAGCCGTTGATGGTTGAAAGGTCAAGCATGCCATTGCAACGACGATAAATTCCCGGATGGACCTGTTCTTCGGGAAGCGAAGCTGCGGGGTAAAACTGCATTCCGTTGGATTCGACCCCCATGATCGTCCCGGCGTGTGCTGCCAGGCGGACATGCGGGATCTGCGCTAGCATGGGATTGGTCAGATCCTGAACCATCAACGGCATTCCATGTGCCTTTGCCCAGCATAAACTCAACAGTGCCCCGGTCTGGGTCTTGCAAGTTTTCAGGGCAACACCGGACCAACCGAGCTTGCGTCCCAATTGCACAAACTTCCAGTCATGCGCACTTTCATCGAGAAACAGTGATTTGCGTTCCGACACACTGAATACATCGATCTGGTTATTTTCCAGGTCATAAGGAAATGGCTGCTCGACATACAGAATGGCCTGATGGATATCAGGCCTCTCCACTTTCAAACGGTCAAGAATATCATTGACATACTCAGGGTCAGTGACCGTGCAGTTAAAATCAGCAGACAGTGAAGTCACACCCAACTCATGACTCATGTCTCCGATGCGCAACAGACGCTCGTAATCCCATGCGGCGTCCGTCCCACGGAGTTTAATTTTCAGACAGGTCAATCCATCCCGCTCGATCCACTCACGCAAGGTAACCGGATAACCATCGTTTGGCTCGCCACCTTGGCAATCTGACTTTTCCAGTGGATCCAACCCGCCTACCAAGTGCCAGACCGGAAGGTAATCCGGGGCAACATCAACAAGGAAATCCGAGGGATACTTTCCTGCAAAGTCGACCTCGCCCTTCTCGGACGTCAGGTAATGTGACAAATCATGCGACATGAAAGATTTCTGGTACGTGTCGTAAATGTCAACCTCATGGAACACCCCGTACGCATCATGCGTCGCCAAATCAAACGCACTGACTGAAATCAGAGCTGCTAAATGGGGCAACGGTTCGTCGCGATTTGCATTGAACGTATTCAATAGATCAGGCAAGACGTTTTCAATGAATGCATGCCCTATTTCGATGGGGTGTCCACTGACATCCGATGCAACCCAGGCTTCCGCCAGCATGCGACAGAAGTCAATCATTGCATCGTATCGTTGTTGGTACGTGAGTGTTGCACTCGGCCATGCCCATGTCACGGACAACGGAGTTTCACCCCATCCCTTCGCAACCTGCCCATCAGCGCCAGCGACAGTCACTGCAACGCGGATGCAGGTAACTGATGTAACTGATTCTGCCCCAAACTTCAGAGGCATCCGCATTTCAACCGGCAAATAGTTCACCGCAACCGAATCAATCTGCACGTTATTCTTGTTAGAAGCCATCAGCCCGACATTCCGTAGATCTTGTTTACAATTGAGAAAAGACGCTTCTATTTGTTAGCCAGCTTGCATCAGCTGTCCAACCAGCTCTTTCAAGTTGCGCGGATTTTGGCCCAAATCACCCTTACCGACTCGCGATTGACTCTGAGCCTGCACGCGAGTTGCATCACCCTCTGTCCGCAAAACCACGTCAATATCATCCGTGAACCGCATGATAGGGGTCGTGCGTGTCAATTTCATTTCCACTCCCTGATCGATCTTCTGTTGGTCGACGATCTCCCAACGCCCCTGTTGGTCAACCCATGCGGCAATACGTTCCGCAACTTCTGCCGGAGTTCCTTTGATCAAGGGTGGCCTTAGTTGCTGATCGCCAGCATCATCACTGAGTCTGGCATGATTGGTCGTCAAGTCCCGCTTCCAATTGTCAATTCGTGAAAACACACTCAACATGATGACCGCCGTGATCGTAATACTGATATAAATCGCAGGTCGCTTGGACCGTTTGGTTCCCGATGTTTCCAATCTTCCAATTCCCTCTTGAACGAACTGTTTCCTATCACAAGCCCCAACCCCGATTCCAGCGTGGACGCTCCCAACGGGGCCGCCTGACGAACCGACCTCCAACCATCCCTTGGACGCATTCGGTCAGCGCTGGCAAAACACGTGGCATGCCGCCGTTTCACGGTTCCCTCCATTTTCCCGCGGTTGACACTCTTCCGCCCATTGCCAGCCATTTTCGACGCGTTGTCAGAAGTTCAGAAGCTCCACCCGCCTGACTGGATATCAAAAACCTGATACTGCCAAGTATTTTGTTCATCAGACGGTGATTCTGCTACCCCTGACAATTCCGTCGGCTTGCCAATTTGGAATTTCGAGCCGCACAGCCACTCTTGTCTGCCTGAACCGAATTCCCTGCCGATGACTTCGAGCCAATCAGTCGCGTGCAAAAGAACGCAAACTTTCATCGCATTGGGCACCTACCAATGCCTTGTTTCCAGCGTTCCTCGACCACTCCGAGCACGATCCGTCTTCCAAGTGACGGGACGGTTTTCCGGCTACAAGACGGCGTCACCCCCGACTCTCCGCTGTCTTGCTTGTTGTCTTTCATTTTCCAGAGACTGGTCAGGCCACAGCAAAGCCAGTGTTCAACGCTGGTGTTTCCCGAACGTCCATTTCCGATCAGGATCGCTCGAAACAAACAAAACTTCTCTGCAACAACGGCTCAAACAGGGTAATCTCTAGGGATCCATCAGTGACCTGTCGTTGCACAGAGAACGCTGCGATGAGTTGATAGAGGTGTCCCCATGAGTCAAAATCAGGACCGTGTTGACGTATTGGCTTGCAAACGCGTTTGGCAAGTTACCTGCTACAAACGAAGTTAAGGGGCTCTCCGAAATCATGATGCCAATGCGAATAAAACTTCTTGCGGGCAAACGAATTACCAGCATCGCCTTGATGGTGCTGATCGGGCTCCTGTCTCTGCTCGCCGGGCTTCGGTGTGCGCACGCCAACGAAACAGGTACGATTGATTTCAAAACTGAAATCGAACCCATTCTGCTCACCCACTGCGTTGATTGCCACGGGCCAGATGAACAGGAAAGCGAACTTCGTGTTGATCGTCTGGCAAGCCTGCTCGCAGGTGGAAATTCTGGGGAACCCGCCATCGTTGCAGGTGCCCCCCAATCCAGTTATCTGCTGAAACTGATCCGGCACCAGGAACCTGGTTGGGAAATGCCCCCGGAGGGACAATTGACGACTGCTGAGATCAGTCGCATTGAGAAGTGGATCGAACAGGGAGCATCTACCCCTGCATCTTACGGGCCAGCAAAAGCCACGGCCGAACTGAAACACTGGTCCTTCTTGCCGCTTCGTTCTCCCAACGATGCGACCATCGACAGTCTGGTCTCAGAAGTGCTTCAGAAGAATGGATTAAAACTGTCTCCCATGGCAAGCCGACGGACTCTGATTCGCCGTCTCTATCTCGTGATGCTGGGCTTCCCACCCACTCCCGAGCAAGTGCAAACGTTTGTGGACAACCAGAGCGAATCGGCCTGGCCCGATTTGGTGGAACGGGTGCTTGCCAGTCCACACTACGGCGAACGCTGGGGAAGCTACTGGTTGGATTTGGTCCGTTTCGGTGAAACCCATGGTTTCGAAATGAATCGTGAACGTCCCAATGCCTGGCAATACCGCGACTGGGTAATCAGCGCGTTGAACGACGACAAGCCGTACAACCAATTTGTTCGCGAGCAGATTGCAGGTGATGCGTTGGGATCTGATGTCGCGACGAGCTTTCTGGTGGCAGGCCCCAATGATCAGGTAAAAGGGCAAGACCCGAAACTGCGCCTTCAGCAGCGGATGAACGAACTCGATGACATGATCAATACGACGGGGACAGCATTTCTGGGCCTGACGACCGGTTGCGCACGCTGCCATAACCACAAATTCGATCCCATCAGTCAGCGTGATTATTACGCAATGCAAGCGGTTTTCGCCGGTGTCCAGCACGCTGAACGCGCGATTCCGCTTTCAACAGAAGCGATTGCCCAAGTTGCCGATTTGGAACAGCAGGTATCAGCGTTAACCCAACAGCTGAAGCCATTTGAAATCATTTCAACGGACGCCGGAATCCTTCTTGAAGAACCCGTCAAAGGGACACAATCCAACGGTTCCGCTGCAGTCAAACCCGGCAAGACAGCCCATCAGTTCGGAGCGAAAACCTACCACTACTGGAAGAACCTCGAGGGTGAATCACTAGTAACATATCGCCCCCAAGTGGAAGGTTCCTACCGCATCTGGTTGAGTTGGGGATCCGGACATTCGAATCACAGCACGAACGCAAGATACGTTCTCGATTCTGAAAATCAACGCACTGAACTGGCCACTGTCAATCAACAGTTAGCGGTTGGTGAATCGGGCCCGGTGAAAAACAAGACAAACTGGAGCGGTTTTTTTGATACGGGAATTCACAAACTCAAACCGACCGATGTGATTTCCATCATTGGCAGTAACGACGGGTCCTTCGTTACCGCCGACGCAATTTTCCTGCAACCTGCCAGCGTTAAATGGGACAACAGTACCGAACCAAAGCAGCCAGCTAAGCGGGATGCCGTCAACGCAAAACTGAACGAAGAATACTTTCCACCGCGCAAAGCCAAATTCGTTCGCTTCACGATCGAAGCCACTAGCAGATCTGAAGGTTGCATCGATGAGTTGGAAGTATTCTCCAATGGAAAGAACATCGCGTTGGCGAGCCACGGATCAAAAGCGACGTCCTCAGGTGATTTCGTGCATCCATTGCACAACCTGAAGCAAATCAATGATGGTGAGTATGGCAATGAGCGGAGCTGGATTGTTAAAGATGCCAAGGGTGGTTGGGTTCAAATTGAATTCCCAGAGAGGATAGAAATTGACCACATTCGATGGGGCCGCGACCGCACCGGAAAAATTACCGACCGACTTCCCGTTGGATACCGGATTGAAGCCGCAACCGAAGCCGGTCAATGGCACCTGCTGTCAACCTCCGAAGATCGATCTTTAAAAAACCAGACAGACAGCAGCGATGCCAATCGCTACCAATTCACGGGCCTGCCCGCATCACAGTCACAACAAGGCCAAGACTGGCTTGCCACACTTGCCAGCACCAGCGAACGACTCCGAATACTGAAACAGACCAAACGCGTCTACGCAGGCAGCTTTGCCCAACCCGGTCCCACCCATCGCCTCTACCGCGGTGAAGCGGATGCAAAACGTGAACAAGTGGTCGCAAATGCGATCACAGCGTTCACCAGGCTTGAACTGACGAGCGATACACCAGAACAGAAACGCCGACTTGCACTGGCAAATTGGATTTCGAGTGACGAGAACCCTCTGACTCCGCGTGTCATCGCCAATCGCATATGGCAATTCCAATTTGGAACCGGGATTGTCGATACGCCAAGTGATTTTGGTCGAAACGGAACCCCACCGACACACCCAGTGCTACTGGATTACCTCGCCCAACAATTGATTGAAAATGATTGGTCGCTCAAACACCTCCATCGACTGATTCTCAGTTCGCAAACCTGGCAACAAAACGACGAGCCCGATCAGAAGGCGATTCGCATTGATTCCGCGTCAAGACTTCTGTGGCGTTTTCCCCCTCGGCGGCTCGAGGCGGAAGCTCTTCGTGATTCCATCCTTGCTGTCAGCGGATCGCTCAACCTGAATGCTTCTGGTGGCCCCGGATTCAATCCTTATGAGGTAGAGATGGAGAACGTAAGACACTACCACCAGAAAAAGTCCTACGGCCCTGCTGACTGGCGGCGGATGATTTACATGACCAAAGTGCGGCAAGAGCGGGAGCATGTGTTCGGAGCATTCGATTGCCCTGATGCCAGCATGGTGGTTGCCAAACGGAGTCGATCCACCACACCACTGCAGGCGCTTAACTTGCTCAACAGCAGGTTCGTCATGCAGCAGGCTGGCCTCTTCGCAGACCGACTGACAAAAGAAGCCAACGATGATTCCGAGCGAATCCGGCTGGCATGGAATCTCTGTTTCCAAAGAAATCCAACAGAAAGTGAATTACGAGAGAGTATGAAGTTCATTGAACAAACCGGGTTGACCCAATTCACCCGCGCCATGCTGAACACGAACGAGTTTATTTTCATTCCCTAGCTCACAATGGTTTTCATTCCCTAGCATCCAACAAGGCACACCGTCCGCGATTGGCATGGCCCAAGCGGGCTCTCGACTGCTGCCAAGCAACCAGCTCCCAGGACGACAAGACCGCCCACAATTTCCCTGCCCACAATTCCCCTGCCGCAGCAGCAACGCTTCCCCCTTTCATCCGACTCACTCAGAACTCAACGTTCCATGACCCACCTTCTGAATCGCCGAAATTTCTTGGCAGACACGGCCACCGGCCTGAGCGGAATCGCCTTGGCTAGCCTGTTGCAGCAGCAACAGCTTCTGTCGGCACCAACTGATCCACTGCGTCCGCAGATCGATGCCAGCAAACCATTCGCATCGCGGGAATCCCATCACCCATCGTCTGCCAAACGCGTCCTTGTCATCTTCTGTTCGGGTGCTTGCAGTCAACTCGACACGTTTGACTATAAACCTGAGTTGATCAAGCAACACGGCAAACCATTACCAGGGGCGGAAGATCTGCTCACGTTTCAAGGCAAGCAGGGAATGTTGACGAAGAGCCCGTGGGAATTCAAGCCACGTGGCGAATCTGGAAAGATGGTTTCCGAGCTTGTTCCACAACTCGGTGAACTGGCCGACGACATGTGCTTTCTCCATTCCCTCACGGGGAAAACGAATACACATGGTCCCGGCGAAAACTTCATGTCGACAGGCTACACCCTGGATGGATTCCCCAGCATGGGCGCATGGACCACTTGGGCGTTGGGGACCGAAAACGAAAACCTGCCCTCCTATGTCGCCATCTCTGATCCACGCGGCACACCCCAATCCAGTGTCAACAATTGGGGGCCGGGTTTTTTGCCAGCCGCGTATCAGGGGACTGAATTCAACGCGACCAAACCACTCGGCAACCTTGATATTCCTGAGGGGGTCACCGAAGCGACAGACAAGTCCACGCGAAACTTCCTGAACCGCTTGAACCAACAACATCTTTCAAAATTCCCTGGCGACACCGAGCTTGCGGCGCGTATATCAAGCTATGAACTGGCGGCGCGGATGCAGTTGAGTGTTCCTGAAGTCACCGACCTTTCCACAGAGTCAAAGAGCACTTTGCGCGAGTACGGTGCGGATGACACGACCAATCCTGTAAAAGCGAAATTTGCAAGGAATTGCATTCTGGCCCGCAGATTACTGGAGAAGGGGGTTCGCTTTGTCCAGCTATTTAACGGAGCCTATCAAACCGGTGGTGAGGGCGTGAGCAACTGGGACGGACACAAGTCGCTCGCCGCACAATACAGCAAACATGGTCCTGTTCTGGATCAGCCTTGTGCCGCAATGCTTCGTGACCTGAAACGCCGAGGCCTGCTGAAGGACACCCTTGTAGTCTGGATGACCGAATTTGGAAGAATGCCAACTTTCCAGGCTGGTGCAAGCGGGCGTGACCACAATCCAGATGGTTTCACTGGCTGGATGATGGGAGCCGGTGTCAAGGCACCATACACCTATGGTGCAACCGATGAATTCGGTCACAAAGCAGTCGAAAATGTCACGACCGTTTACGACTTCCATGCAACCATCCTGCACCTGCTTGGATTGGACCACAAGCGTCTGTCGTACTACCACAATGGATTTGAACGGCGTTTAACGGACGTTCACGGCCAGGTAATCAAGGAGGTGCTGACGTGAGACGACATGGTGTCGATCACCAGTTGCGATTGCCCATTTTTCTGCTTGTCAGCATTGGCTTCACATCACCTTTACTGCCAGCCAAAGATCCAACCGACGACACCGTTGGTGACAAGGTAGACTTCAGCACCCAAATCGCACCCCTGCTTCGGACACATTGCATTCGATGCCATGAGCCCGAAAACCGGCAGGGTGATCTTTCGTTAAGCAACTCCGCTGACTTACTGGCCAACGACGGTGTCATCCCAGGCAACCCTGACCAAAGCCTGCTTCTGAAACTCGTCCGGACAGAGGATGGCTCAAAGCCTTCCATGCCCAAACAGGGTCCCCCACTTTCCAAAGATGAGACCGATTTATTAGCAAGATGGATTGCGGAGGGAGCTGAGTGGCCCAACGGCATTGAGATCCACAGCACGAGGACTTCGAGCGATTCATGGTGGGCCTACCAACCGCTCGCCCCAATGCCAATGACACCACCTGGTGCTTCATTGACGACCAGACAGAAAGATCAGAATCATGCTGATCCTCTGCACAACGCACAGCTTGTCGACCATTACATTCGCTCGAAACTCAGCACGAGGTCGCTCAAGGGAAGCCCGCGTGCAGATCGCCAAGCACTGATTCGCAGGCTGCATTTTGACCTGCATGGATTACCGCCCGCCCCCGAACTTGTGCGGGCGTTCATCAATGATCCCGATCCTAACGCGTATGCAAAATTAGTTGACCAGTTGCTGCGTTCTCCGCATTACGGCGAGAGGTTCACCAGACACTGGCTGGACTTGGCTCATTACGCAGACACCCACGGATTTGAACGCGATCAGCGCCGTGACAATGCGTGGCGATACCGCGACTACGTCATCGATTCTTTCAACGAAGACAAACCTTACAACTTGTTTCTTCAGGAACAAATTGCAGGTGATGTCCTTTGGCCTCAAAACCAGGCATCCATCATTGCAACGGGATTTCTAACGGCTGGTCCATGGGACCATGTGGGTCACATTGAAACCAAGAGTCCCAAACTGCGGCGAGCCGCGCGTTCGCTGGACCTCGACGACATGGCAACACAAGTCATGACTTCCACCCTGGCCATGACGGTCAATTGTGCTCGCTGCCACGACCACAAACTGGATCCCATTTCACAGCGTGAGTACTACCAATTGCGAGCCGTTTTTTCTGCCATCAAACGGGACGATCGCGTCATCAGTGATTCCGCACTAAGCCAATACGAGCAGCAAAAAGAAGCCATCATCTCCAAACGGGATACCATTGATTATGCAATCGGTAAACTCGAAGGACAGGGCCTGAACCTCGCCGATGTGGTTGGCGGGGGAAATGGCTTTGGTACTGGCACTTACCGTGATGGCATTGATACACGTTCGGCCAAGGTCCAAACTCGCGACTTTGGGAAACTTGGGAATGTCGTCACGAACAAATTCGTTGCATCACCCTTTGAATTCATCGATGGAGTTTTCGTGCCGGAGGGGCATGATGGCGATGCCAAAATACCTGTGACTTCCACCGGCATCACCATTACGGGAATTCCCACCACATCCGGTGATGCCTGGGACATGATCCGCAATGGTCCAGTGGCCAGCCAACATTCCACTGAATTGTCTGGCACAGACTTCACCCAGGGTGGTCATTCACTGCTGGGCTTACACGCCAACGCAGGAATCACTTTTGATCTCAAGGCAATCCGCTCTGCGTCGAACTGGAACGAACTGCGTTTCCAAACCAAACTGGGCTACTTCGGGGCAGATGACGGATCCTTTGCCGATGCGTGGATTTTCCTCGATGGCGAGAAGATTTTCACTCAGCGTCAGCTGAAACGCTCAATGGGCCTGCAGACCGTCGACCTGCGCATCCCTGATTCTGCCCATTTCCTGACCCTGATCGCAACCGATGGTGGCAACGGGTACGGGATGGACCAAATTGGTTTTGGTGACCCAAAACTGAAACCTGCGATTCACAACGCATTGGCTCAGGGTGATCACCGCGAATTGGAAATTCTGCGTCAAAAACGCGTGTCTTTGACCAAACGCTTGGAGGAATTGGGTGATCCTCCCCGTTTCTATGGTCCGGTGACGGTGGCCACCGCGCCAGTCGTTCAAGTTTTGGAACGTGGGGACGCTGAGTCACCCACGGGGACGCCATTGCCACCTGCTGCAATGTCGGCCCTCAAAATGCTCAATCCCAGTCTGGGTAGCCTGACGACACCAGAAGCAGAGCGGCGAGTTGCTTTGGCAAAGTGGATCACGTCCGACGACAATCCGTTAACAGCTCGGGTCATCGTGAATCGCATCTGGCAATGGCATTTCGGTCGTGGTTTGGTTGCCACATCCAGCGATTTTGGAGCGGGTGGTGAGCTGCCCTCACACCCTGAGTTGCTCGACTGGCTAGCAAACCTGCTGATCCAACAGCAGTGGTCGCTCAAGAGCCTTCACCGAGTCATTCTGTTGAGCGAGACCTACCAACAAAAGTCAAATTTCGCCCCAGACAATCCTGCTTGCAAAGTGGATGCAGACAATCGACTCCTGTGGCGGCAAAACCCGCGGCGGATCGAAGCCGAAGCAATCCGCGACTCAGTGCTGTTGGTCAGCGGCAAACTGAATCGGCAGCGTGGTGGCCCCGGGTTTGAGGACTTTGATTATCAGGATGCGTACGCCCCCATCTATACCTACATCACAGCGGACCAACCGGACCTCTGGCGGCGGAGCATTTACCGATACATCGTGCGGACCACACCAGACCGATTCCTGACCACCTTGGACTGCCCAGATCCTGCAAATTTGACTGCCCGACGGGAAACCACAACCACTCCATTGCAGTCACTAACCCTTTACAACAACGAATTCATGCTACGTCAGGCGGGCTACTTCGCAGAACGCATTGAACAGGATTTTCCTCGCAATACGGTTCAACAAGTGCAACGTGCGTTTGAACTCGCTTTGGCACGTTCAGCGACAGAACGTGAACTGCAAATCGCAACAAAACTTGTCCAACAGCAGGGACTTTTTCTGCTTTGCCGCTCCCTGATGAATTCCAACGAATTTGTTTATGTGGACTGACGTCGCAGCTGTAACGCCGCTCATCATCACCCGCTAAGGCCCATCACCCGCCACGTCCCATCACCCGCTAAGTCCCATCACCCGCCAAGTCCTTCAGCGAATCAACACAACCAAGACCTCAAACTTCATTACAATCGTTCATTCTTGACACCTGCGATTCACCGTGGCCACGCCAAGGTCTTTGATGAGGTGCTCACGGGATTTCGATTTTCGCGAACAAACTGTCATGATGCGTCACGCAAGACCTTCTTCAGATCGAATCTCAGGGCAGCGTCCAACCGGGACGTCGAGACGTGATTTCTTAAACACAGCCGCGGGAGGGTTTGGTGGGCTGGCATTGTCGACCATGCTGTCGCAAGAAGCTGACGGTCAATCCCACCATTTGGCGACGGCAAAACGAGTCATCCAGATTTTCTGTCCCGGTGGCATGAGTCAGGTGGACACGTTTGATTACAAGCCAGAACTCCAAAAACGCAATGGCACGCCGTTCGACCCTGGAGGAGAGCTGCAATTTTTTGCTTCGAAGCCTGGAGATTGCCGTGGCAGCCACTGGAAATTCCGCCAGCATGGCGAATCTGGACTTTGGATGAGTGACTTGTTCCCCCAACTGTCACAGTGCATCGACGACATGAGCTTCATCTACTCGATGCATAGCAAAACGGCCTTGCACGGCCCCGCATGCTTCATGATGAACACGGGCTTCACACTGCCGGGATTTCCCAGCATGGGCTCGTGGGTCACCTACGGTCTGGGGAGTGAAGCGGAAAACTTACCGTCCTTTGTGGTGCTGCCAGATCCCGGAGGCTTGCCTCCCGGTGGAATCATCAATTGGGGATCGGGGTTCCTACCTGCCACCCATCAAGCCACCACACTCGACACCTCCAACCCTGATCAGCCGATTGCAGACCTTTTTCCCCCGTCTGACTTTCCAAAAGCGACTCCCGCCGCCGATCGTGATGGCCTCACCTTCCTCAACAGCCTGAATAAAATCCACCAGCAGTCGCGGACTGGAAACACGGAACTGGATGCCCGTATCAAAGCATACGAACTCGCAGCACGGCTGCAACTCAGTGCCCCCGAAGTCACCGATCTCACGGATGAAACGGCGCAAACGCGAACTGTCTATGGCCTGGACCACCCCGACACCAGATCGTTTGGTCGACAATGCCTGCTAGCACGGCGACTGGTCGAGAAAGGTGTCCGCTTTGTTCAGATCTATTGTGGTGCAGAAAACACGACGGCACGTAAAATCCGCCCAAACTGGGACAGCCATGAAGATTTACCGAGAGATCATGGCTACTGGGGTAACGTTCTGGATACCGGCGCGGCCGCCTTGCTCAAAGACTTGAAACAACGGGGCCTGCTAAACGACACTCTGGTGATCTGCACGACCGAGTTCGGTCGTCAACCGGCGTCTCAAGGCGGTGAAGCACTTGGTCGCGACCACAACGCAGGTGCATTCACTGCATGGATGGCAGGCGGTGGCATCCGAGGTGGATACGGATTTGGGGCAACTGATGAACTTGGCTTCAAAGCAGTGCAGTCTCCCACCTACAGCTATGATCTCCATGCAACGGCACTCCACCTGCTTGGCATCGACCACACTCGCTTGGCCTTTTATCACAACGGTATCAATCGAAGGTTGACCGATGTGCATGGCAACGTATTACGGGACTTGCTCCGCTAACCGTTCTTAAGAATACTCAACCGAGAATGCCCCGGTTGCTTGCCTTGCTGTTTTGCGTTGCTGTGTGCATCGCAGGGTAAGGGTTGCAGTTCCTGCATTGCTGGCTGGTTTTCAAAAAAGCCGTGGCATTGCAGGACTGTCTCTTGGGCAGTCCCTGAGTCTTGCCATCAGAAGAATGGCATCACCCCGCTTCACTTGACCCCCGCTTCACATTACCTGTGCTTCTCGTGACGAGTGCTTCCACTGACCACTGACACTCCGCTGCACGAACTTGCACGGGTGTCTTGGCAAGCGTCTACAAGCGTCCGTCTTCTTCCAGCATCTGCTTGTACTCATCGCGTTCGCGGCGCGTGGCTTCGAGGTCGAAGATGAGATACTTCATATCGAGTCGAAGTTGTGACAACGCTTCCTGAACCAGATTCAGGATGCGACGGCGGCGTGTGCTGCATTGAACCACTCGCTGCATGGCCGGTGCAACCTTCTCCTGGTAGCGGGCGGGAAGTGATTCGATTGCCTTGGCCATCTCCTGTAATTCGATGGGGGTCTCGTCGTTCAGCTTTTTGGTGGAACCGATAGTGTTTGGCATCCAGAATTGCTCCGAAGGGTCTACGTGTGGCTTGTTTGTTTGATTGCCATCCGTTGCATCTACAGTGCCGAAAACTCGGCAGCTGACTCACACCGAGCGCATAACCCTTTTGCAGCAAACCACTTAAAACACAATCCTTGCCATTTCATAAAAAACACACGTTGATAAAAAGCAACGTGGTTTCGGCTTGGCCTTGCACTCTAAATCTTGGTATGGAAAGAGCTTACGCCGGCAGCGGAGGCTAGCAACTCTGTGTGGAGTTTTTTCAACACCACGTCGCTTTCACCACACACCTGGATCTGTGTACGCCTGGGAGAGAGGTCGCGAGAGGCGATTCCGAAGCGTTCGCCAGATTGTTTCCGCTGCTCACTCCACGGTCAATGATCGATGCCATCACCTCAGCCCGCAATCACTGAAATGCCGCCAAACATGCAACCTCGGCAAGCCTTGCGTTTTGCCGCTGCTTGTCTAGCTGGGTTGAGTTGGCTGTTTGCCACAGCTGGATTCGCCCAGATTTTTGATTCGCTGGATGCCTATCCACCGCGTTGGCATCTGGAGAACTCAGACTGCGACGCTCGCGTGACCTCACAGGGACACTTGGCAGAAGGCGGCGTGAATGCAGGGGCATGCGAAAACTTGACTTTGCTGGCCGGAAACGGCACCGAGGCGCTGCTGGTCTACCCGATTGAACCAGTGCAGCCTCTGGATGACCTGACGGCTACGGTTTCGGTCATGAGCGCAAAGAGAGGTGCCCAGGTTGGTTTTCGCATTCGCTACCCCTATCTGAATGACCCCGAAACAGGTCGGCCAGTCTCGGTTGTGGTTTACGGCGCCAGTTACCAATCCCCTAGCGAGTTTGCCTCGATTGGGGTTGGTGCGATCGAGCGGCAAGTCCGCTTGAAATCAGTTGCAGTTCGCCGCGAATATGGCAGCAAAGCTGATTTGCAGGATGCATACGTGGACGGAATTGTCATCAACGCTTACACCGGTGCAGGGCGATCCGCTTTGCGGATTGATAATCTGCGAGTCAATGGATTGATTCCTGTGGGTGAAGGAATCGCGACAGGGAATCGCCCACGCCCGCAAGCCACGGTGGTCATGCGGGCTGGGACAACGGGCGGGCCACCACGACGATCAGAGACCCCTTTTGTGCCCGGCAAGATCATTCGAATTTTGCAACATAATGGTGAGCCCCTGGCTTGGGTCCGTTCACTTGGATTTGATGCCGTCCTGTTATCCAAACCGCCCGATGTGGCGATTCTCAGCGAGGCGATCCGCTCACGTGTTCTGATTTACGCCCCACCACCGACATCCCCCGATCCGGAAATACAGGCTTTACTGGAACCCGTTGCTGCGTGGTACATCGGCATGGGCAAGGCGTTGGATAGTCGTCAGATCGACGACGCAACTCAAACGACCCAACGCTTGAAAAAATGGCCCAGTCGCTGGCAACGCCCGATGATTGGCGCTCCGTCGGAATCATGGCGGGACTACGCGTCGCTATTAAGTTCCATCATTGATGATCTTCCCCATCGCGTCAGGGGTTTGAACGGTGACGAAGAACTGGCGCAGATGACTCAAAGAAGGCGGAAGTTGGGCAACCGGATCCCATTGGGTGTCGGGATTGTCAGCATGCCCCCCCAGCCAATGCTCCGGCAGGTCGAGGCGATTGCTCAGGCCATCGGTGCCCCAGCACCTCAGAGATTCCATTGGCATGCAATGTGGCTCCAAGCGATGCGAAGCCTTGAAGTCACACCTTCGGCGATCCTTTACCGCTCGACTCGTTCACTCACATCAGGTGATTCACTCGATGAGCAACGGGCCATGGCACTGAGCTATGTCAATCGAATGGTCGCCATGATCAGTCCGTGGGTCGTCTCTGCTACCCCCATGACGCCTCCCCGTCTTGCGGGAGCCAATTATCGTTGCACACGACTGGTTACCAACCAGACTGATTTACTGATTGCAACCTCAACGGCGCAGCGAGGATCCGAGGTGCTCGCTGGTGATGGCGCAACCCTGGACCTCTTGCTAACCCCTGCCGATGCAGCCAAAACAGCATGGAGATTGACCCACTTCTCTGCTGAACGCATCACGCCCGAATTGACACCCTCGGGTGCGAGGCTCCGAATCGTTTCACCCGATGCAGCCGAGATTCTGATGCTCAGCAGTGATCCTGCAATGGGAGGACAAGCAAGCCTCTCCGCTCAAAGATTTGCAAGACAGGCTGCGTTGGACCGGTGGCAATTGGCTAGCAACCTGGTGGCCCAAACCTCTCAACACTGGCAAACCGCGATCGCAACACGCGCCGCTAACCGACAATCCATCTCCAACCTCGTTGGCGTTGCTCAGCAGACACTATCCGAAGCAGAGCCAATGTTCCGCTCGGGCGATATCGACAGCACACTTAGAATGGCTTGCCGAGCGGACGCCTGGGCAATGCGAAGCGAATGGCAACTTGCCGAAGCACTCATGCCCAATTGGCCCATGAGAACCAGTTGCCCACCAATCGATATGGGCGCCGCGGAAATACAGACCGTCTGGCGACCACTGATGGATGACCCTGGCTGGGGACGGAATCTGCTGACCAGCGGCAACCTGGACACCAAGGATTTGATCGGCAACAACCGCTGGACGTTTGGCAAACGCCTGACAACACGTGCCCACAGTGAAATGCTTCATATCACCCGTGGAGCCTACGAGGGGCCTGGCGCACTGCGAGCACGAGTGACCTCACTGACGGATGAACCTCTGCCGGGAGGCTACGAGGGAACTGTGGTGCAAATCCAAAGCCCCTCGGTGCGCATTTCCGCCGGTCGAGCAATCCGAATCGACGCAAAAGTTCGCACCCTCGGTTTCGGTGGCCCTCATCAGGGACTACTAATCTACGACAGCATCGGCGGACAACCGATGGGAGTGTTGATTCGCGGTCAAGCCGACTGGGCGACGGTTCGCCTGTACCGCCAAGCGACTGAGGAAACCGAAGTCCATGTCATGTTTGAGTTGATAGGCGGCGGCGAAGCCACCATCGACGAAGTCGAACTCCGACTCTGGCAACCAGATGCGATTGGACCGCAACCGATCACGCGTCCCATTGCCAATACTGACCCAAGTGCTCCCCAACGACGGTGAGTCACTGCGGCATGGAAACCAAGTCATAAGCCAACAACTTCTCTCTCCCTGCACGCCGTTTTAATTGAGTGCGTTTTTGCTACCAGCGGTTATGCTCACGACTGTTCCGCAGCAATAGCACCAGCTGGTATGCTCAGTGGAAACGCTTTCCTTCCCCAGAGTTTGTCTCATGCAACAAGTGAAACTATTCAAAAGTGTCGACAATGAACTTCCACAAATGGAAAACCAAATCAACCGTTGGATGCGTAAGAGTGGTGCCCGAGTTCTTTCGATCAATGGCAACCTGACCTCCCAATCGGGTTCGGGCGATGGGCCTCTGAATTCGTTTGCTGCGGGTGACGTGCTGGTGATCGTGTTGTATGAGATCGACAAACCGGCAGGTTAACCGGAAAAATTCGGGTTCGTGGACATTTTCCGGACAAAAGTTTTGCGAACGATGATTGCCATTGCGCGAACCAATGCGACACCTTGTCCGTCTCAAAGGGTGACAGCGTTTTTTCTCTTGCCGATCATTTGACTGGCAGTGATAATACTGCTGTCGGTTCGCGATAACGCGTCGCGAAAGACTTTTTAGTACGAGGAGTGGCTCTTTCTGGTTGGCACCCGGGCCGTGACTCGTCGAACCGTTTTGAAAGGAGGTGAGCAAGTGGATTATTGCTGTACTAGCCAACGGGGTGGAAACCCGTAGTTAAAGTCGGCGGGCCGATACTTCGGTATGGCCACCCCACTCGCACATCGAACTGATTGCGAGCAAACAGCCCCGCCTGTCGAGACCACCTTGGTCTCGGCAGGCGGGTTTTTTATTGGGGCTTTGCTATGCTAAGCACCCGTTCGAGTATGCTAAGCACTCGTTCGAGTAAGTTAGGCAGCCACAAGGATATTCGGCGGCCCTGCAAGAAGGCGTGTTCGTGCTTCCCATTGCTTGGACTCAATCCGAAGTGCCCGCAATTCTGCTCGTGCGTGTTGAAACGCCCGAGCGCACCCCGCCCGCCAGGAACCCCATTCATGCTGTTGCTCACTCGCCGCGTGCTCTCTCTTGCCCTCGCCCTTGGATTCTCAATGTCGTTTCCAGTCGGACCGAATACACAAGACCTTGCTGCTGAAGAAGTTGAACAAGCCAAGAAAATTGACGTTTGGATCGGCACTAGCGCTCGCAAACCCAGCAAAGGCATCTACCACTGCCTGCTAGAGACCGGCACTGGCAAGCTATCTGAACCCAAACTGGCAGCGGAGATGAGCGGCCCCGGCTTCCTTGCCCTGCACCCCGATCAACATCATCTCTACGCGGTGGGAAAATTACACGGTGTACCATCGGTCGTCGCGTACCGAATCGTTAACGACGGCAAAGAATCCGCTTTGCAACTGGACAATGCCCTGCCCATTGGCGATGGCACTGCTGCTCACGTTGCCGTTGACCCCACAGGCCAAATGGTGCTCACCGCGCAATACGGGGGTGGGTCAGTAGCAGCGTTCTCACTCAAGCCCGACGGATCACTTAACTCAGCCACCGATCTCATCAAACACGAAGGTGGCTCTCGGGCAGTGCCCGGACGTCAGGATGCATCACACGCACACTGGGTGGGTTTTTCACCCGATAACCGTTTTGCATTCGTTCCTGATTTGGGGCTCGATAAAGTAGTGATCTACAAGATTGATCCGCAAAATGCAAAGCTGACCCTACATGGCTATGGCGAAGTCCCCGCCGGCGGAGGCCCAAGGCACATGAAGTTTCATCCCAATGGAAGAATCATCTATGTGCTAAACGAACTTGCTCTCAGCGTGACGGTGTTTGATTACGACTCGGACAAAGGAACGATGATCGCCAGGCAAACCATTCCCACGATCGCACCAGAATTATTACAAAAAGAACTGTTCAAGAGTGCGTCCGAAATACGCGTCCATCCGAGCGGAAAATTTGTCTATTCAGCCAACCGTGGCCATGACACGATCACCGTCTTCCGTGTTGACCAAGCCAGTGGCGAATTGTCTGTCATCGAAGTCGAACCTGTCCGAGGGGCCACCCCACGCAACTTCAACCTCGATCCCTCAGGACGCTGGTTACTCGCTGCCGGGCAAGATTCACACACGCTCGCCTCCTTCGCTGTCAACACGGATACAGGTGAACTCACTTACAACCGCAGCAACGTCACAGCACCTTCTGCGATCTGCGTTCTTTTTCAGCACGAGTGAGCTGGTAACTCCCCACTACTGCTGGTGCGTGGATTTGCTGTTCGTCAAATCGAATTGCCGACGCTTGCTTCGAGCGCGAGCTCGACTAGCACCTTTGGTAGCTGAACGCTAGTTCTGCGCCACAGACAAATCAGACCCGAGGACCGATCGCGAAATGGGTGACCTTGCCTGCTGCAACAGCTAGCTAGCCAAAAATCACAAGCCTTCCCGCTGCAGCTAAGCGAGATTATCTCATGTGCAAGCGTTAGCCACTTGCAGCATCGACCAGAGCAACGTGTGCCCAGAGTCACAGCACAGCGGGCGTAAGTGCCCAGAGTCACCGCACAGCGGGCGTAAGTGCCCAGAGTCACAGCACAGCGGACTCGTGTGCCCAGAGTCACAGCACAGCGGACTCGTGTGCCAGAGTCACAGCACAGCGGGCTCGAGTGCCCAGTGCAGACGAGATTCACCGGCGAGGTCGACAGGAGGTGCTCTAGCAGTCGAGATGCAGCGAGCTGCGTACTGCACGCGGGCTCACTTGACGACGACGATCTTGTTTTCCACTTTCCGTACGCCGGGTTCCAACTGAACCAACAACTGACTCATGCGGCGATCCCTCTCACTCGCGACCGTACCGATGAGAATTGCGGTACGCCCTTCCATTCTGACCCGAATGCCGCGCAGCGACGGTTTTCCTGCTACGTTCATGAAACGCTCAGTAGCGACCTGCTGAACCAACTGCGGAGACCTTGGGGCGACCTCAATGGCGGAACGCAAACGTGTGCGAATGGCTGATTGAGTTGCCTGCCCGCCACCATTATTGAAAGCGTTGAAGAGGCTTCCTAAGCCCCCAAATCCACCGCCCCCAAATGCACCGCCTCCAAATCCACCGCCTCCTGCGGAAGAATTGGTGCCGGTAGGGCCACTCGCACCAACGGTGATAGCCGCAGCAGAACCAACGCCCCCCGAACGGTCCACGTTCAAGAACTCAGCATCAGCTTCACTCGTGTCAAACGCGTCATCGGTACCGCCGGAAGCAGCAGTCTGAGCATGAAGAGCAGATGCCATGACCAAAGAAAAGAGCAGTGCAGCAGGAATTTGAAAGCGGGTCATCAACCGGTTCCTTGACGATACAAAGCGTTACGAACGGACAAATCTAGTCTCGATAGTCCTATTAACGGCTAGTCTAACGTTTAGTCCGTTGCTTTGCTTTGCAAAATTCTTGCGGAACGACCAAGACACGGAGGGTTATGTCGAATAAAACGGACATCTAGAGTTCCGCCTTTCCATACAAGCAACCGAGCGTTCCATGCGTCAGCCCATTTGTAAGTGGTTTTTTCTCCTTGCCCCGATCGCAATTTGCGTGAGTCTCGGGCTGCATCAGGATTCCATGGGTGCCGAGGAGGACACCACGCCGGGTGCTCCGCGTCTGCTGCCCAAAGATACGTTGGCCTATATCCGCATCGACAATGTCGACGACATGCGTTCTGACATGGCAGACTCGTCGATGGGCCGCATGATGAGCGATCCCAAACTGAAGCCGTTTGTGAGCGAGATCTACACGACGCTGGCGGAATTATTCGAACAATTCGGGTCGCAAATCGGATTGTCACTCGAGGAGTTACTTGCCATCCCTACCGGACAGGTAGCGGCCGCAGCAATGCCGGCCAATCTTTCGGATCGGGATCAGGAATTGGCAGAAGACGAAGCTGACAGCGATTCAGCTGACGCCATTCGCCGCCGAATTGAACGTAAACGCGAACAACAGAACGCAATTTCAGGGATGTTCATTCTGGAAGCAGGCAAGAACCTCGACAACATGATGTCATTGGTCGATCGCCTTGAGGAACAGATGATCCAAGGTGGCTTTGTTCGCCGCACCAGCAAGGTCAAAGGAACAACCATCGTCAAGCTGCTGCCGCCTCGACAGGGGCCACCCGAAGTTGAGTACTTCACCAAAGAGGACACTCTTGTGTTTGGCATCGGCCACGACACGGCGGCAAAGGCATTGGAACAATGGGACGGTACCAGTGCAGAGGACTCTCTTGCAGATCGGGCAGATTTCACTTCCTTGATGTCGCGGTGCATTGGTGCCGAAGACACTCGCCCCCAACTGACTTTCTTTTTCGACCCCTATCGTTTTGTTGAACGTCTTGTGAATCGAGGTGGTGCAGCAGCCCTGGTTTGGCCCTTGGTAGAAAATCTCGGCATCAGCAAGATTCGTGGTATTGGCGGAAGCAGTTTTCGAGGAGGAGAAGTATTTGAAGATATCGCGCACATGCACATCCTGCTCGACCCGCCTCGAGATGGCATGTTCGGAGTGTTGCGTCCTGAGACAGGTGACACAGCGCCACCCAAATGGGTCCCCGACGATGTTTCAGGCTACACAACCCTGAACTGGGACTTCGAGCAAACCTATGAGAATCTTGACAAACTGATTGCAACCTTTCAGGGTGCGGATCCCATGAAACGCTTTGTGGAAGAACCAGTCAAACAGACAATGGGTGTTTCCATCAAGGAAGATATCCTCGAAAATCTGACTGGGCGTTTCGTCACCAGCAGTTGGATGGAGCCGCCAGTACGCCTGAACAGCCAAACACGTCTGTTTGCACTGGAGCTGAAAGACAGCCTGAACGCCAAGGGTGTCATCGCCAAAATTCGCGATAAGCGTCCCAATGATATCGAAGTAGAAACGATTGGCGGCGTCGTCGTTTACGGCTCAAAAAATGAACGCCAACGCAACCTGCCTGAGAACTTTCGCCAACCCAGACCAGGCTTGATCATTCTCGGCAAGTGGCTGATTTTCAGTGACAGCCGCAAGCTTCTGACGCGAGTGACGCAAGCCAATGCTGATGCAAGGCCGCGTCTGGTCAATGTGCCCGAGTACGATCTGGTCAGCAGTGAATTGGGTGGCAAACTGGATGGTGAAAAACCATTCATGGTCGCTTTCATGCGAGGAGCTGATTCCATTCGCCAGGTCTACGATCTGGCAAAATCTCCCGAAACCGTGCGGTTCATACGTGCGTCGGCAGACGACAATCCATTCGTCGGCAGAATAATGGGACTGTTGGACAGAAACGAACTGCCAGATTTCAAAGAGTTCGAGAAATACTTCGCACCCACTGGCAGCTTCGCTTACGACGAACCGGGCGGCATGCACATTGGCTGGTTCACCCTGCGAGCGGACGAGTGAGGCAAATCGAGCCCCCCTTGATGGGCTCGTCCATATGCTTCCTCCCAAACGTCAAACCATGCCGACCCTGCCGGATCGGTGTGGTTTTTTCACGGAAACGCGGACGCACAACTCGGCGATGAGACTTGAGCACCGCTCAGTGAGTTCGGCATGGCGACAAATGAGAATGAGTCGGCACACAACACCCCCTCAAATGCTGCCGCCGGCTTGCCTGCCTCCACCTCAAAAGCAACAGGCAACATGACTATGCGTTTCCAAACTGGCACCTCCCCATTTCCACAGGCCACGTCACCGTGTCACCCTATCGCAAACTGAATCTGTTCGCATTCGCATTTTGCACTGTTTTTGTTTTCGTTCTGACATTTGGCAGCACGCTTGCAGAGGAACGTAATAGCAGGCTTGAAACGCTGGGGCCGTACAAGTACGAGCCTAAACCAAGTGACCAGGCGTTTGCAAAATTCAATCCACGACTCGCCCCGGCACCGGGTCCACTGCTGCTGAAACGGGGCGATCGCCTGGCGATCATCGGAGACTCGATCACCGAGCAAAAAATTTACTCCCGCATCATCGAAACCTATCTCACAGTCTGTGTGCCCCAATATGAGATCACGACGCGTCAATATGGCTGGAGCGGTGAACGCACAGAGGGATTCCTGAATCGCATGGATCAGGACTGCCTGAGATTCAATCCGACGCTTGCGACGCTGGCTTATGGAATGAATGACACGCGTTATCGCCCCTTCGACTTACTCAATGGAAAATGGTACCACGATCATTACAGCGCGATAGTAAAAAAGCTCAAGGACTCCGGCGCTCGAGTGGTCGTGGGTTCACCAGGTTGCGCTGGCAAAATAGCCAGTTGGGTCAAATCAAGGTCCGGTACCCTGGACGAGCATAACCTTCACCTGTGTGCCCTTCGCGACATTGCTCTACAGGTGGCAGAGGAACAGGACGTCGCCTTCGCCGACATTTTCTGGCCGATGTACCAACAACAGATATTCGCAGCAAGAAAGTACGGCACTGCTGCAAAGCCCTATGAGATTGCTGGAAGCGACGGAATTCATCCGGGCGGTGCGGGTCATTTGATGATGGCCTATTGCTTCCTGCGTTCGATGGGTCTGACTGGTGACGTAGCCACCATCAAATTTGACAGGCAAACCGACACTGCCACAGTCAGTGCTGGCCATCAAGTCACTGCATGTCAACTCGGTGCCATCAGCCTGAACAGTCAACGCTACCCGTTCTGTGCGGACGGTCCCGTAGATCAGGATGATTCGATCAGATCCGGAATGTCGCTGGTACCGTTCAATGCGCAGTTGAACCGTTTCATGCTCTACGTGTCAGGGCTCGACGCGGCGCATGGCAAGATCACATGGGGGCAACAATCGGTGATCGTTGATCGTGAGAAACTTCAGACCGGTGTGAATTTGGCGGCCTTATTTCCTGTCAATCCATTCACTCAAGCATTCCAAGCCGTGGACTCGGCAGTCGCTGCAAAGCAAGCATTCGAAACACAACAGGTCAAACGTGTGTTTCACGGCAGTGAGGGAAAAAACGATTTGGAATCAGCTGTCGCACGCACGGAAAAAGAGCGTGCTAAGCTCGTCGCGAGCATTGCGGCTGCCAGAACGGCGGTTGCTCACCAGTTGGTCATCCAACCCGTTGAATGACCGACGGCAGTGATTTCAACCGGGTTGTGAAATCAACCGGGTTGTGAAATCAACAACGCTCAGTTCACTGAGACAGCGTCAAAATTGACTGGATAGATCTGATAGATACCTTCGCTGAACACCTGCCGAATCCAATTATTCAGACGTGTGATCGGCTTATCAGGAATGATGATTACATCGCCGTCGCGCAGCCAGATTTCATCCGCTGGTGTGGGCCGCTTGCCGAACACCGCACCCTGAAGATCCAACATGGTGGAAACCAGCCGCCAGTCCTCGGCGCGTCGCATGACGACCACCTGTCGCATGTTGCCCTCGGGCAAATGGCCGCCCGCTGAAGCGATTGCTCCCAAGATCGTCGTGGGCCCATCCAAAGTGACTCGCGATGGCGTGCCAACCTGCCCCAGCACGTGGACAAAGTGTGGTGCCTGAGCAGTCAGAATTGGTTCCGCGTCAATCCCGACCACAAGTTCACCGTAGCGAAGGTTGATTTCCCTTTTCAGTTGGGCGAGCGTGAAGCCCTGAACACACACCTCTCCGATTCCCGGTAGCCTGATTTTTCCATCCGGCATCACCACCAGATTGAGTGCCTGCTGATTCAACCCACTCGCTCCACCCACCGCACTTCGGATATCGTCGGCCAACGTATTGGTCTGGACTGGAGTGACGTCGATTGCCGGTTCGTCGTACAAGTTCAAATACTGGGTTTCCAACACCTCACGCAACTGGGAAACCGTCAACCCTGCCGCATGCACCTCTCCTAGCAAGCGAACGGTAATCGTACCGTCCGGCAATATCGTCAGACCGCGTTCCAGCGTTCCCCGTTGCAAATCAGGATGCACGGTAGAGTCGATCATGACCTGATCCCCAGGGGTCAAACGGTAAGCTCCCTCTTTTTGCCGCCGTGTAATCAGATAAATCACCTGCAATTGATCACCGGGTCGCAGACGGTACTCACTGAGGTGTGCAAGTCGCGAGGGTCCGGCATATCCGCCTTGAGCATAGGGGCCAAAGTCCAGCGGCTTCATATCGGTCCAGCGTTGCTCCGCACCACAGCCGCACGCACAATCCACTCCCATCATGCAGGGCTGACACGCACCACGGCAGGGATAGCCGCCGGGAACATTGCGGCATCCACAATTGTCCGCAGGCAGTTGCTGCAGTGTGCCAGCGAGGTCACCCGAAGTTTCCTGAGCGTCAGCCACTTGGCTCGACAACAGCAATGAAGCAACAAGAAGCAGGCATCGCATTGCAAAAGTCATCTGCATCTGAAGGGTTATCAAGACACTACCCTGACGATTGGTTTTCAAATTCATTGGTGGCAAAACGATCATTTCATCATCACCAGATATTCCTGACCGACTCTGCAAATCGCTTGAACAGGTTGGGTTTGGCTTCGATTTCTGCTTTGCTCCCGTAGGGCAGGGCGTCAATCGGATTAACGCTTCTCTGGTCTTGCCTGATCGCAGACGGTGCTTGAGGCTGAATGCGTTGGGTCACGCTGACTGGCGTGGCTTGTTGGGTCACGCTGACTGGCGTGGCTTTCAGACTGCCACGTGCAGATGAAGGCATCACGGGCTTGGAGATCGCAGCAAAGTCCTGTGGCGAAAGTTCGGTAATCGCTGGCACATGGGCGGCCTTGACGATCGAAGAAGGAGCAGCTGGCAGCGTGGCAATCAGTTGCTGGGCCTCAGCCTGTCGACCCGTTTGATACAACACCGCAATGTACGCCTGAGTCGTGGGCTCGTCCTTCTCAATCGAAAGCGAATGGGACAAAGCCCATCTGGCCTCCTCCAACAATCCCACATCGAGCAGATGCATTCCCAGCCGCGATGCCAAACTTGAGTTGTCTGGCTGTCCCTGAAGCGCGGCACGCCGCAAACAGAGAGCCGTTGCGTTGTGCAACTTAGGTACCTCATTCTGCTTCAGATAAATCGCAGCCAATAAATCCATGCCCTGCGCTGCCTCAATACTTCGTGAAGCAATCTCAGCCAAAGCGATTCGTGCGGAATCAAGATAGCGGTCAGCTGCGTCACTGCCGCTCAGAGTGTCGCATGGCAAGCCGTCAAGTACATCCGTGCTGTGAGAAATCGCCATCCGAGAAATCACAGAACCGTCAGCTGCTCCGTACATGCCTGTGAAATCACGTGCTTCGCGGATCGCAGTGCGGGCGAACTGCAGTCGCCCGGTTGCCGTCCGACGACGAATTCCTAACTGAACCTTGGCCAACTCCCGCTCCTGCAAATCAATCCCCTCGGCAGCACAGCGAAATGCTTCCCACACCGTTGCCTCGGCCGATAACCATGCCGCAGAACTGTATTCGATACTGGCACGATCAATCAATACTCTGGCTCGCCTGGCACAATCAGATGCACTGCTTGACCTCAACCAACGTACCTTGCCACCGGATTGAGGTGTAGCAATCGAAGTCACACCACCATTCAATTCTGTTGGCGTAATGCTCGACTCCGCTGAACACCGCTGCAAAGCACCCGGGGGACGGCGTTGCAGCGGCTCATTGGCAGCCCGTAACTCAAGCCGCTCAAATGCCATCTTTGTTTTCCAAGCCGCTCCTTCAAAATTTTGATCACTTGATGCCTGTATCTCTGGCGTGCCCGAGTCGATCGGGGCTGACACGCCGGGAAGTCGCCTGAGTGCTCCCCTTGCCTCGCCCTGTGACCAGGACGCCGTCTGTCCCGATGACGCTTGCCCATCGAAACCATCATACTGATCAGGCTCTGACGCTTGAGCCGTCATTACCGAAGCTGAACAAGCGAGTGCGACTGCAAAGCGTCTGCAAACTCGATGCGCCCGTTGCGAGGTGGTCATTTTCACGTTTCCAAAAAGACATCAACGAAAACACCCCCCTGAGGTGTCCCACCAGTACAGATCGGATCATTGACGCAAATAGCATGGCTAAACCCAGGCACGATGTTCGCTACAACCAGACCTGCCCCGACAAACCGGAAGAATCGTCATATCTTCGCTCTCGCGATGACCTGGACCCCCAAAAGCAAGTGCCGTCAGGTTTGCTATCATTGCAACAGCGTGCTTCTGCGGCCCTCTTCCGCCACACACCGATCGTCGAATGATCAATCCGCAATTCATCCATCAAACGGGGCTCAAAGGCAAGGTTTGAAAGACCTTGGCCAATCACCGATGGACTCCCCGCCGGGCCAACGACTCACCCGCGAGTTTCCCGACCCCGCAGAAGACGGAGAAGCCAGACACCCCGCTGCGTATGCTCGCGGGGGCAGCGAGCGTTCTAATTGGTTGTCACGTTCTCAGCCTTTCGGCTCCAGAAATTTCGTGCGGCGCGGACAAAGGGGACATGACGCTGCAGTTCCTGGGGCGGCAAGCGTTTCAGTCGTTCTTCATAGTCACCCAGCCATTGTTGAAAGAAGTCCACAGATTCACGAGTGATGCGTGGCTGTCCTTCAAACTCGAAGTACCACGGCGCGCTCATGGCGGCTCGGAAATGATCTTCGTAGAGTGTCACCACACGAATCGTAACCCAGCCACTTTCCTTGGCATTGACCGGCGGTAGCATCCCGCCTGCCTTCGCAAACTCATCGAGCCGTGCGCTATAATGGACTTTTCCATTGTGGATCACCTCGAGGTACTCCACCGGGTCACGCACGGCCAGCTGTAGTTCTGCTTGCAACTGCAGCACCTCGCCGGGCCGCGCTTTGAACACGTATCCGGGCAGCTGGCCACCCAACATGGGTCGCAGCATTGGCCCATTCGTGGCCACGCTCTGTCCTTTCCAGGCAGCGTTCCACCATTCCACATCAGAAGCAACTCTGACTGCTTTATCTGGACCGTCGTTGTAGCGTTGCGATGGCTTTGCCACATAGAGTCGATTGTATCCCACGGGAGTTTGCCGCGCTCGATCTCCAGACCCTGCCAACGGTGGGATTCTGAAACCGGCTTCCAACAAGTTCCAATAGATTTTTTCGGCCCATCGCCCGAGGGATTTATTGCCACCCAAGCTGACACCCTGCGGCCCCCTTCCATCGGCGATGGACAACACCTTGCGATCCAACCTCAGCCAGTCTCCCAGTATAAAAAAACCGTCCACCTGACCGCTGGCAAGCCATACCGGAACTTGCCATGCAAAAGGATTTTCGATTGCGATTTTCACCTCATCCTGTGCCCCCAACTGGACCATCTTCTCAACAGGGATCAATGAATTGGTTTCTTTCTCTTTTGTTATCCCAGTTCCTGCTTGGACCGTTGTCTTGTCATCAGGCTGTCTCTCGGAGGGTGGCTGCGTTTCTGGCAGGTAAAAGACGATCCCATCATGGTGAGCAGCATTTTCATTGATCCAGGACGGCTCATTCTTTGGCGGTTCATCATCACGTCGTCCAGCAATCGGTTTAGCATCCACGTGCCCCAGAACCGTCGCAAGGTGAAGATCTTCAGACGCCATCCTCAGGGGCAGGTTATAGGGTGACGCAGGGACACAGCAATCCCCACTGGTCCACCCTTCCTGAAGCATTTCCACCATCCGCGGTAGGGCAACAGAATGCTCATCCAGGCTTGTACGCTCCAAAGCAAAATTACCTGTGATGATTCGATACTCGGGCCCCCGGATCATGCTGAATCGGTACTGGCCATCCGGCAGTGACAACTCGGCCGACCGATCCAACACCACCCCCACCCCTACGGGAACTGTTTTCCGAACGGTCACGCGTCTGCCCGGTGCATCAGCACGTTGGACCACCATCCGCGTGATCACAGGTGACTCATCAGCCTCTTCGCGCACTGCAACCGTCAAGCTACCACCAGCAGCATGGGTGTCACGCAACGAGTCAGTCACGGCAATGGTCAGCCACAACATTCCTGTGCACAGCGTCAACCTTGCCACTTGCGGCATTTGAAATTTCATTTCACTCACGATTGCATCTCCTAAATTCCAATGCCGGGAGCGGCCTACTACCTGCAGCGCCCCTACAACCTCCCTTGTCCCGCTGCAACTCAAAATCGAAGTGGATCGAAACCCACTCGGATTTGCGTTAACAGCAAGCCCTGCCTGACCCTTCGTACTCATTTTACTCGCAAATCACAGCATCGACGCTTTTCGATACCCCCAGCCGGCCATGATGGGGGATGCCGGGCACCGGGCAAAGCCTGTGAACCGTGTCGTCCAAATGTAACAGTGCTCGAAATGTTTTACCGCAGAGCGATCTGCCCGCTAGAATGTGGTTTGGTACCGGAAAGCAAACCCGCAAAGCAGAACTTGGCAGCGGCAACGACGCCCCATCGCCGGAATCTCCCACAGCATGACATTTCGGCCGGTCTCGAGTTACCTGAGATTTCCTTCCTGTTTTCAATGGCTAGGGTTTACTGCCTGACCGCTCGCTTCCCTGTGAATTCCCCTGGCGACGATCCGTCGCCCTCGTTTTGAAAGCCTTCAATGAAATTGTTTCACCTCCGCCCAGCCGCCTGTTGGCTGACAATCACACTGGCCACCTTGATTTCATCGGTCACGACCAACGATCGATCCGTCGCAAATGCTGCCGATAAGCCAAACATCATTTACATCATGTCGGACGACATGGGTTATTCCGACATTGGATGTTATGGCAGCGAAATCAACACGCCAAACTTGAACTCACTGGCAGAGGATGGCATACGCTTCACCCAGTTTTACAATACTGGGCGTTGTTGCCCCACACGTGCGAGTCTGCTGACGGGCTTGTACCCGCATCAGGCAGGCATTGGTCACATGATGAATGACCGTGGGCATGACGGCTACCGGGGTGAATTGAATCGGCAGTGCGTGACGATTCCTGAAGTGCTTGGCTCGGCTGGCTATCGCTCTTACTTGTCGGGCAAATGGCATGTCACCAAGGCGACCAACCCCAAGACGGACGCAGACAAACACAACTGGCCATTGCAGCGAGGTTTCGACCGCTTCTATGGAACCATTCATGGTGCGGGCAGCTTCTTCGACCCTAACACGCTGACACGCGACAACACATTCATATCTCCCTTCGCTGATCCGGAATATCAACCGGAGCAGATGGCCAATGGCGAATACTATTACACCGATGCGATTGCTGATCACGCAGTACGTTTCATACGCGAGCACCACTTTGAATCTGACGAACAACCATTCTTCATGTACGTCAGCTTTACCGCCGCACACTGGCCAATGCATGCCCTTCCAAAAGACATCAAAAAGTACAAAGGCAAGTATGACGCCGGTTACGACGCAATCCGGGAAGCCCGCTATGAGCGAATGATTGAGTTGGGACTGATTCAGCGTGGAAACACCGAGAACTGGCCGATCGATGATGGATGGAAAGAGAAAGAATTCTGGGAGTGGGACAAACGCAACATGGAGGTGTATGCCGCCATGGTTGACAACATGGACCAGGGCATCGGGCGGATTGTTCAGTCGCTCAAAGACACCGGACAATTCGAAAACACCCTGATCTGCTTTTTTCAGGACAATGGTGGCTGCGCAGAGAACTACGGGCGGGGTGGCAAAGGCAGGGAGCGTTCCGGGACAGCGGACCGAAAACCACTTGCTGCAGACTATCTGCAGCCTGACATGACTCCCAAGCAAACACGGGACGGCTACGCCATGAGGACAGGCAAAGGCTCAATGGCGGGACCAGCGGATACCGCGATCGGCTATGGCCGAGGCTGGGCCACTGTTTCAAACACTCCGTTCCGTGAATACAAGCACTACACACACGAGGGTGGCATCGCGACTCCGTTGATTGTGCATTGGCCTGATAAAATCAAAGAAGGTGGAAAGCTGGACAATACCCCCGGGCATCTGATCGATCTGATGGCGACCGCGGTTGACGTCGCAGCAGCAGAGTACCCCAAAGTATTCCACGATGGACAGGCAATCAAACCCATGGAAGGAGCGAGTCTGGCGCCCCGATTCCAGAACCAGCCAATCGAGCGTGAAGCTATTTATTGGGAACACGAGGGAAATCGTGCCATTCGAGTTGGCAAGTACAAACTCGTCGCAAAAGGTGCCCGTGGAGCCTGGGAATTGTATGACATCAATCAGGACCGCAGTGAACAGAATAATCTCAGCGTCAAACAGCCATTTCAAACCACGAAGCTGACAAAAATGTGGCAAGCCTATGCAGAACGCGCGAACGTGTTGCCGTTGAATCCACGTTCAACAAAAGCAACCACCAACAACCACAAGCAGAAACACTTTGAGTTGAAGCATGGCGCGGCACTGACAAGCAACCAAGCACCCTACCTCGAACAACGAGGCTTTCAAATCAACGTCACAGCCAACGTTTCCGGAGATGGGGTGATTGCGGCTCAAGGTGGATCAAACCATGGCTGGGCACTCTATATCAAGCAGGGAACACTTCGTTTCGCAATAACGCGTTCCGGAAAACAGACTCTCTTGGACACTGAAACTGCAGTCAGCGGTAAAGTCAGTATCGAAGCTCGACTGACAAAGTCCGGCAAACTGAAAATCAATCTTAACGGCGAATCAGTCGCAGACATCAAGCTGGAAGGAACGCTCACCAGCCAACCCCTTGAATCTCTTGAAGTCGGCAGCGACTCCGAGGGTGTTGTCGGCAAATATGTGCAGCCATTTCCTCTCAAGGGAAAGGTTGACAAGTTTGTCATCGACATTCTGTGATGCATCAGCGATCTGTGATGCATCAGCGACCGGGGATGCATCAGCGACCGGGGATGCATCAGCGACCGGGGATGCATCAGCGACCTGTG